>JAJTXZ010000087.1 GCA_021463195.1 Anaerolineae bacterium | reverse complement strand
AACGATATGTTTGAATCATCTTTATTTGAACAGCCGTCCCCCATCGAGCAGCCTGTCGTCAATGAGGCTCAAAGCCCCGCTCTCAGCCGAACAAATCAAACCCTGGCTGCACGACGCGGTGTATAAACGGCTATCCGTCCAAGACGAAACTTTTTTCACCGAACTGCGTCCCGTCGTCGCGCTCTTTGGACGTTTTCAAGGAATTGATTTTGACGCCGACAATGACGCGGGCGAAAAACTGAATCAGTTTGTCGTCCGCGCGCAGCGAATTTTGGATCACTATGGCGGCGCGCTGCTCGAGCTCACTTTTGGCGACAAGGGCAGCTATTTTTATGCCGCATTTGGCGCGCCGCGCATCCATGAAGATGACGCGCGCCGCGCGGCGCTGGCGGCGCGTGAACTCTTGGCATTGTGCCGCGCCTTGAGTTTTCTTGCGCCGCTCCAAGTCGGCATCAGTCAAGGCATCATGCGCGTCGGCGCGTACGGTTCGCGCACGCGGCGCGTGTATGGCGCGCAGGGCGACGAGGTCAATCTTGCCGCGCGGTTAATGACCGAAGCGGAACCCGGCGCGCTGCTCGTCAGCGGAAGAATTCAAAAAAATATCGCCGATGAATTTGATTTGGAACCGCTGCCGCCGCTTCAACTCAAAGGCAAAACAGAACCGCTGCTCCCATTTCTCGTTCTCGGCACGCGCGAAACGCGCGTCAAACAGTTGCAAGAAGGGTATTCGGCGCTGCCGATGATTGGGCGCGTCATGGAACTCGCGTTGATTCAATCTAAAATCGAAGCGGCGCGGCGCGGGCAGGGCCAAATCATTTCAATCCGCGCGCCCGCCGGCGTCGGCAAATCGCGTCTGACCGCCGAAGTCATTCGGCTCATGCGGCGACGGCGCGAATCGAGTTACGGCGGTGAATGCCAATCGTTTGGCGTCAACAGCGCGTATTTTGTTTGGAAGCCGATTCTGCGCGCGTTTTTTGGCGTGGACGCGAATCTGCCGCTGCGTCGTCAAATTCACGCGCTCGAGACCCAAGTCACGACATTGGCGCCCGAGCGTTTAGACGCGTTGCCGTTATTGGGCGACCTTTTGGATATGCCCCTCGCGGAAAATGATTTTACGCGCGCGTTAGAGCCAGAATTCCGAAAAAACGCCTTGCATATGTTGCTGCGCGATTGCCTTGCGACAGCGGCAGAGGAAGCGCGCGCGCCAAGCCAAGCGCTTTTATTTGTCATTGAAGATATTCATTGGATTGACCCCGCCTCACGCGATTTACTGCAAGAGCTCGCCGCCGACATCGCGCACCGGCCTATTATTTTTCTGCTCAATCATCGCCCGTTGGAAACCGCGACGCCATTGTCCCAAATCGAAGCGCTGCCCTTTTTTACGCCGCTCACGCTGGATGAATTGGACGAGACGCAAAGCGAAAGTTTGATTCGCGCGAAATTGGCGCAACATGCGCCCGAAGCCATGCGCGACATTCCGCGCGCGCTGATTGAACGCATCAGCGCGCAAGCGCAAGGCAACCCGTTTTATATCGAACAGTTGTTGGATTATATCCACGACCGCGGCTTGGATTTTAGAAATGTTTTGGACGCCGAATTAGAATTGCCCAATACGCTGCATCGTTTGGTGTTGAGCCGCCTCGAACAGCTAAGTAACGCGCAGCAGCTCGCGTTAAAAGCCGCGAGCATCATCGGTCGTTGGTTCACGCTCGCGCATCTCTGCGGTTATTTTCCCGCGCTTGGAACGATGGATCAGACGCGCCAAGATTTGGCGCACTTGCTGCGATTTGACCTCATCGCGCTAGACCAACCAGACCCCGATTTGGCGTATTCGTTTAATCATGTCGTCACGCATCAGGTCGCTTACGAAGCGCAACCTTATACCACGCGCGCCAAAATGCACGAAGCGTACGCGCGCTTTTTGGAAACGCAAAACGATGCAGAGCGCGTCCTGGATTTACTCGCTTATCATTATGCGCACAGCGAAAACTTGGCGAAACAACTCGAATATCTAACGCGCGCGGGCCAAGCCGCCGCCGCGCGTTTCGCGAACGTGGAAGCGGTGGATTATTTGACGCGCGCGCTGGCGTTGACGCATCCAGACCAATTCGCCCAACGGCACATCCTCTTGACCCAACGCGCGCGCGTGTTTGAAGTGCAAGGACTCTATGCCGCGCAGCGCGCCGACCTGACGCAACTGGCGCAACTCACCGACGTATGGGGCGAGTCCTTTCAAGCCCTGCGCGTCAAGTTGGAACTGGGTTGGTTGGCGGAGCGACTCTCGGAGCATGAAACCGCAAAGCAAGCCGTTCAAACGGTCCAAGCGCATTTGCAAACCGACACGTTAGCCGCATCCGAACGGGCGCAGCTGGAGATTGAAATTCTTTTGCTCACAGGCGTAAGCTTGTGGCAACAAGGCAACGCCGCCGCGGCGCGCCCCTTGATGGAACAGGCGGAAAAACAATCTCGGTCCGACAGCGACACCGCAACGCAAACGCGCATCGCAAGTTTCTTGGGGACAGTCTATCGGGAATTGGGCGATTTGGCGCGAGCCAACGAATGTTTTCTGCGGCAGCAACAGCTTGCGCGCGCGCAGGGCAACAAACGCTATGAATGGGCTAGTCTCAATAATTTGGGATTGTTGGCAAAAGCGCAAGGCGATTTAGCGCAAGCTAAAATTAAATTCGAGCATGCGCTGCAAATCATTCGCAAGATTGGCGACCGCGCGGGTGAAACAATGCTCTGGTTCAATCTGGCGAACGTAGCAATCGAACAAGGCGTTTTCGCTCAAGCGCAGGATTATGTGACGCGCGCGGCAGAGCTCGTCCGGATTCTCGCCGAGCCGCGCTTGACGCGCGAGCTCGAGCTCTTGCAGGGCGAGATCTTGCGGTTGACTGGCGCATATGCCAGCGCGCGTGAATCCACCGCGCGCGCGTTGACTTGGGCAATCGAAATCGGCGACCCTATAAATGAAAATTACGCGCGCATGAATCTCGCGGCGATTGCGCGCGCGCAAAATAATTTTGAACGCGCGCGCGCCTTGACGCTGGAAACGCTGCCGCGCGCGCGCGCAATGCGGCGCCGCGCAGATGAAGGATTCTTGCTCAACACGTTGGGCGAAACGCAGCTCGCGTTAAACGAACTCGCCGCCGCGCGGCAAACGTTCGAACAGGCGCGCGCGCTTTGGGACACGCTCGAAGCATCACCCTATAGTTTGCAAACGCGCGCGGGCTTGGCAGAGCTGGCTTTGCGCCAAAATGATTTAGCGCAAGCGCAGCGCGAATGCGCCGCGATTTTTGAATTTTTGAACGCGCAGCCAAACTGTCACGGCGACCCCGCCGCGCTCGCCGCGCTGCGCAGCTGCTATCACGTCGCGCGCGCCGCAGGCGACATCCGCGCGCGCGCGATTTTGGACGACGCGTACACGCAGCTGCAAACGCGCGCGGAAAAAATCGCGGACGCCGCGATGCGACAATCCTTTTTGGAAAATGTGCCGACGAACGCCGCGCTGACGCGCGAATGGCAAGCGTTGAATATGTAATTGCCGCTCCAAGACGTTGGAACGTGTGACATAACGTCCGCCGCGACGTTTCGCGTTTTGGTTGGCGCGCATTGGATTCGTTCGCAAACTAATGCCCGTTCACCGCGGGTGTAGTTCACATTGAGGGTGAGTTTTCAGGCGAATCGAATTCGCGGCAACGAAAACACAAAACGCGCCTCCGCACGTTAGTCTGCAAAGGCAGACTTGGCGCTCTTGTTGCCGCGATTTGGAATCGCCTTCAAGATTCACCCCGAAACTAAACTACACCCGTTCGTCTCGCGCGGTTTGACAAGCGCTATTGGCTATGGCACGATAGCGGCATGGACACCATCTGGCATATCACCGTCGCGCAAGTCGTAACGCCGACAATCGAAATCGCAAACGCCGCGCTGGTGATTGAGCAAGCGCGTTTTGGCGCCGTCGGCGCGTCCGTCGCCATCCCCCCCCCCGCTAACGCGCGACGACTCGACGCGTCGCGATATATCGCCGTCCCCGGTTTGATTGATTTGCAATTCAATGGCGGTTTCGGACACGATTTCACCGCCGACCCGGAATCCATTTGGCGCGTCGCGCAAGCGTTGCCGCGTCACGGCGTCACCGCGTTTTTGCCGACCATCATCACAGCGCCGCTGGAAACGATTCAACACGCGCAAACGGTCTTGCAGCGCGGCGCGCCCGAAAATTTTCGCGGCGCGACGCCGCTCGGTTTGCATCTCGAAGGCCCCTTTTTGAATCCGCAAAAACGCGGCGCGCATAATGTCGCGCATATGCGTTTGCCTGAAATCAATTTTGCGCGCGATTGGTCGCCGCAAAATCGCACGCGGCTTGTCACGCTCGCGCCCGAATTGCCCGGCGCGCTGGAACTGATTTCGTTTTTGCGCGAGCGCGGCATCGTCGTCAGCGCGGGGCATTCGATGGCGACGTACGGCGAAGCGCAGCGCGGTTTTGACGCGGGCATTACGTATGGCACGCATCTATTCAACGCGATGCCGCCGCTCGACCACCGCGCGCCGGGACTGGCGGCGGCGTTATTGAACGACCCGCGCGTAACCGTCGGCATCATTCCCGATGGCATTCATGTTCATCCCGCGCTCGTCGCGCTGGCGCTAAAACAAAAGACGCCCGCGCAGTTGAATATTGTCACCGACGCGATGGCGGCGCTCGGCATGTCGCCTGGCGAATATTCGCTTGGCGATTTCCAAGTGCAGGTGGACGAAACGTCCGCGCGTTTGGCGGACGGGCGACTAGCGGGGAGCATTTTAAATTTGCGCGACGCGCTCGTCAATCAAATGCGTTTCACCGGCGCGTCTTTGAGCGACGCGTTGACAACGCTAACGACAACGCCCGCGCGCGTCTTGCATTTAGAAAATGAACGCGGCAAAATCGCGGCCGGTTACATTGCCGACTTGACATTGCTCACGCCTGATTTACGCGTCGTCGCGACGATGGCGCACGGGCAATGGGTTTGGCATGACGCGGACGCGCTCGCGCTATGAACGCCAGGACTCGCGCGAATTAAAAAATTCGCGCTGTGCGCTAACACACAGAGTTAAAACGGCATGACCGATATTTTGACGCTCGGCAGTCTCAACATGGATTTGATTACGCGGACGCCGCGCCTGCCCGCGCCGGGCGAGACGATTTTGGGCACGGCGTTTTCTACTGCGCCGGGCGGCAAAGGCGCGAATCAAGCTATCGCCGCGGCGAAATTGGGCGCGCCGGTAAAAATGATTGGACGCGTCGGCGCGGATGATTTTGGCAAAATGCTGCGTCACAATTTGAACGCGGCGGGCGTGGATACGCAATATCTGATCACGGACGCTAAAACCGCGACAGGCATCGCTTCGATTTGGGTAGACGACGCAGGTCAAAATTCCATCATTGTCGCGCCGGGCGCGAACGCGCGCGTCAGTCGCGCGGATGTGGATGCCGCCGCCGCCGCGTTTCGCGATGCCCGCGTCATTGTGGCGCAGTTGGAAATTCCGCTCGACACGGTAGAGTACGCGTTTCAACTCGCGCGCAAACACAATCGGCTGACGATTTTGAATCCGGCGCCGGCGCAACCGTTGACGCGCGATCTGCTCGCGCTCGCCGATTTGCTTATTCCCAACGAGACCGAAGCGACGCTGTTGACGGGGATACAGACGGTGGACTTGGAGAGCGCGCAAAACGCCGCGCGGGTTTTACGCGAGTCGGGCGCGCGACGCGTTCTCATCACGCTCGGCGCGCAAGGCGCGGTTTGGGTGGACGACGACGCGCCCGCGCAATCCATCGCGCCGTTTCCGGTCCGGGTCGTTGACACCACAGCGGCGGGGGACGCGTTTGTCGGCGCGTTGGCGGCGAGCTTGGCGCGCGACAATGATTGGACGACCAGTTTGCGTCAAGCTAGCGCGGCGGGCGCGCTAGCCACCACTAAACTTGGCGCGCAACCCGCGCTGCCCACACGCGCGGAATTGGACGCGTTCTTGCAATCTGTTCCGCCGCTCACTGCTCGATAAATTTCAAAAACGCGGGGACAATTTCGCGCGTAGTGATACCGCCTTCAAAACGCGCGGCGATTTTTCCATCCTTTGCCACAAAATAAAGCCACGGCTCGGTTTCCAAATTCCACTCGCGCATCGCGTCGGCGACCTCAAGGGTATCGAAATTTTTGTACACTTCGACATGAATAAAATTCACCTTGTCCGCGTAATTTTGCGCCAAGCCCATCATCACTTGGAGACTGGGCCCGCAGGTGCGCGAGGCGCAAAAACGCGGCGTCGCAAACAAAATAACCGTCGGCTTGCCGCTCGTCACCGCGTCGGCGATACGGCTTTGGTGCAAAAGACTGTCATCTTCGAACGCGGAACAAATTTTGGCGCGGTCGCCCTTTACATCTTGCAGCGTTGGGTTATGCGTGCGCGGCGCCATATCGCCAACGCCCGGCGATGGGTCATCCGCCAAAACCGAAAACGCGATGCGTTTGGTTTCTGGCGCGCGCCCCGGCTCTGTAACCGTCACTTCGACGCCCCAATTTCCCGCCTTGTCAAAAGTGGTATGCGCCACATAGACGCCCGCTTCGCCCAGATTGTCGCCAAAAAAGGGCGCGTCGGTCTCTTGCCGCGCGAGCGCTTGGTCTGTCGTGAGGTCAAAAAAACGCAGATGCGTTTGGGCATCTTTGACTGAACGACCATCCCGCACAAGCCCCAACGCAAAACGATTTTCGCCGACGACATTACGCGAATTCGCGAGCAAGACTTGTAAACCCGCATCGGCGGCGGCGGACGCGTCAGTCGGGGCGGACAAAGCTGTCGGCGCCGCTGCGCTATGGCCGCACGCGACATTTAGCGTCGCGCCAAGCAGTATGCAAAAAACTCCGATCCATTTGAACCATCGCATATTTTTCATTCGCCCGACGATAGGCACTGCTTTGTATTTTTCATTCGGTCTCACGCACGCGTTCGACCGCAACCGCAATTTGATCGGCGATTGTTTGCAGCAGTTGTTCTTCGTCTTGGCTATAGGCGCGCGGCAATAAATTTTCAATCGCAATGACGCCGATGACACGTTCGCCCATCCGTATCGGCGCGCCGAGCCACGAACGATGAGCTGAGCCGCCGCCATAATATTGCGGCGCGTTTTCCGGCGGAAAATCTACCGCCTGATCATCCAACCGCAGCGCGCGTTTTGTTTGAATGATATGACGCGTCAAACTGGGCTGCAAATCCCATTCAAACGGCGCGAGCTGCGCGCCGCCTTCCCAAATCCGCCGATACGAGACGCGATTGCGCGCGGCATCGTATAACGCGAAAAAGAAAATCTCGGACGGCAAGAGCGTCAACGTTTCTTCTTGGATGATGGCGCTCAATTCATCCAGCGAAAGCGCGCCGCTGACGCGATAGGCGATGCGATTCAACGCCGCTAATTCTTGCACCCGCCGATTTACCTTGTCGAACAAACGCGCGTGCTGCAGCGCGCCTGCGGCTTGATGCGACAAGCTTTCGGCGAGGCGAATCTCCGCCGGCGAAAATTCGCGCCGCGCGCGTTGTTCCGCCAATTCCACCACGCCAATCACTTCCGAACCGGCAAGCAGCGGCAGCATCAGAACCGATTTCCAGAAAAAGCTGTCCATGTTCATGGCAATAGGCGCCGTTAGCTCGGGCGCATCGCGCTGCAAAATCAAAGTCTGTTGATTTTTGAGAAACGTCTGGAGGTACGGAATCTCGGAAATATGATATGTCGCGCCGGGCGCTTCGCGTGTGGCGGCGATAGGGTCGCGGTCAAGCATCACAATCAAATTATTGCGCGGCACATCGAGCATCGAAATACAGCACGCCTCGACCGACACCGCCTGCATGAAAAAATCCGCGAGCCGCTCCAACATTTCCGTAAAGGATAATGTGCGCGTGATGGCTCGTCCGGCGCGATGCAGCAGCTGCGCGTCACGCAGTTGACGCTGCGTTTCGGCATAGTTACGCGCGTTTTCGAGCGCAATCGCGGCTTGGTCAACCAACAGTTGGAGGACGCGCAATTCATCTGTATCAAAATGATGCGGCTCGCGATAAATCACGTTCAACACCGCGCGCACTTGTGTGCCGCTACGCAGCGGCAGTCCGATTATCGCGCCGCCCCATTGGCGCTCGACAAATAGCGGATGCGCGTTCACATCGTCCACGACAATCATTTCGCCGCTGCGCACGACCGCATACGTCAGTCCATCTTGGCGCGGCACAAGCGGTCTATCAAAGGGCGTGCGTTCGGTCCATTTCATGCCGCCAAAAATCAACCGCGGTTCCTCGTACAAAAAAAGATGCGCGCTCACGCCTTGCGTAAGGCGCAGCGTATAAGCCAAAATTTGATCAATCAAAACCGCGCGGTCAAACGTCGCGGCAAACAATAAATTGGCTTCGCGCAACGTTTCTAATTCTTGCTGACGACGCGCCTGCGCGTCAAACAGCCGTGTCAATTCCATCGCCGCCGCGACCTGATTTGCCAACAAAATTAACATACGTTCGTCTTGCGTCGTGAACGCGTCCGTATGATAGCTCATTGCCAACAGCACGCCGCGCAATTCATTTTCATGTTCCACCGGCGCCGCCAAGGCGGCGCGCACCTGAGCTTGCAAAGCCAACCAGCGCGCATCGTTCGTCACATCCGACACCAACGCGGGTAAGCGTTGCTGCGCCACCCATCCCGCCAAACCTTCTGCGCGCGCGACGGAAAATTCGCGCGCCTCCAGCTGCGCGCGAATTTGGTCCGACATTCCAATGCCCAGCTCAAAACAGAGCGCGTCCCGCTCCGGCAGATACCGATAAAACGCCATCTGGTCAGAGCGCAGCGTTCGCCGCGCGATTTGAAATAAAAACTCGAGTTGGATGCGTGAATTCAAAACTCGATTCAGCGTCAACCCCGCGTCGTACAACAGAGAAAGTTGCTGCGCGCGCCGTTCTGCTTGGCGCAGCAATTCGGCATTATTTAACGCCGCCGCCGCGAGGTCGGCGAATGCCGCTAGTCGGACACCATCTTGTTCGTGATAATAATTGACCAGCGCGCGGTCCAGACAAATCATTCCCACAATTTCAGCGCCTTGATGGACCGGCGCTGCCAGATGCGAACGAAGCCATTGTGTCTCGGCAACCGGCACCCAGCCCGCCCACAAATCGCTGTCGGGAATTAAAAGCGGTTTCGCGGATTCCGCCAAGAGCCGAAAATTAGATGCGTCCAACGGCAGCGTAAAGTTTTGAATCCACTCCGCCAAGCCGTATTTTTCAAAACCGCGCGCGCGCACGACTTTGAGTTTATCGGCTTGCCGCAGATAAATGCACGCGGTTTCATACGGCACGCTGCGCGCCACCATTTCTAAAATTCCATCCAACACTTTGTCGTAATCGGCGACCTGATTCAATAATGCCGTGGCGTCGCGCAGCGCTTTGGCAAAAATCTCTTCGGCTTGCGCGTCCCATTGCGCGCGCGCGGACGCCGCTGACAACGTGTCGGATGCGACTTGAGCCACACGGCGGACGGATAAGCGCGTCTGCAAATGCGCCGCCGTCACCGCCAATGCCGCCTGCTCGGCAAACAATCCAAGCAATTTAATTTCGCGGTCGGTAAATAATCGCTCGTTCAGGTCGTTGACTGTGATAACGCCAATCACCTGATTCTGCCACAACATCGGCACAGTCAAAACACTTTGAAAATCGTTCACATCGTACACCGCCGCGCGCCCTTCCCACGTTTGATAATTGAGCACTTGAAATGGTTTGCCCGTCAGCGCCACGCGCCCCGCCGTGCCTTCGCCGTATTGGAGCGTGACACCGCGAAAATCGCGCGTAGTTTTGTGCACCGACACTACGCGCAGGCGTCGTTCCGTCGGTTCACACAAATAAATTTCGCCGGACAGCGCGTTCAACAAAAGCGTGGCGCGTTCGCAAATTGAATCGAGCAGCTGCGGCAATTCATCGGGCGCTGTCGCGTCGCGCAGCGTCGCCTGCAAAACATCCGCCTGTTCCAAACTCGCGCGCAGCGCGGCTTCGACTTGGCGGCGCGCGTCCAATTCGACACGCAACTGTTCCATCAACAACGCGTTCGCAATCGCCAAGGCGCTGCGGTCCGCGAATTCTTGCAGCAAAATTTGCTCTTGAATTGTATACGCCGCGCCATTGCGCTCGCGCAGCAAACCCAGCGCGCCCAGCACACGCTGCGCATGCCGAATCGGCGCGATCAAATAGCTAGTCACTCCAAACTCGATTGCGTAATCGGTCAGCGGCGAAGGGGGCGCTTGCGCCATCATTTCCGGGGTCAGATGCGACATTAGCAATGCTTCGCCGTTCGTCACCACTTGGCCGAGGAGCGGATGCTGCGTGGACAAGCGCGTATGTTCGAGCAGTTTTCTCAAACGCGCTTCGTGTTCGCGTTGACTGTGCGCGTACGCTTTTGTTTCAAGCCAGTCGCCGTCCTCTGATACGAGCGCCACGACGCACAGGTCGCCCAACGAACTGCTCACCACGCGCGCGACGCCGTTCAACACGGCATCCAAATCCGTACCGGCGCGTCCGATGATCGCATTTAGATCTTGACGCATCGCTGTCCGCAGCAGCGTCACTTGCATCTCGTCTTGCGCCTGTTTGCGTTCGGTCGCGTCCACCATCAAAAACAAAAGCGCGGACGCGCCGCGATATTCAATGCGATTGGTATTCACTTCGAGCCAACGTTCGGCGCCGTCTTGACGAATGACATGCAGAATCGCGCGCGTGGGAATCAACTTGCCTTCGATGTGGTCACGAATGCGCGCGGCAGCCAACGCGCGCTCATTCGGATGAATCAACTCGGTCGTTTGTTCGACGTTCAACGCGAGCAATTCCGCAATCGTGTAACCGAATAATTCCGCCGCCGCCGGATTGGCAAAGACATATCTGCCGTTTTGAAAAATTCCGACGCCGACTAACGATTGGTCAATCAGAGTGCGATATAAATTTTCGGACTCGATGCGCGCGGAAATGTCCTGAATGTGTCCTTCCAAATATTGAATGGCGCCGCGCGCATCGCGCACAGCGCGCACATTGATCAACGTCCAAAGCAGCGAACCGTCGCGCCGCCGCATTTGTCTTTCCAGATTGGTCGCCGCGCCATCGCGCTCCAATGCCGCAATCAACGCGGCGCGCTCGGCGGGATGCAAATAAAACTGTTGCGCCAAATCTTGGGTATCGCGCAATAGTTCCGCTGCTGATGGGTAACCAAACAGTTTCGCGACATATTGATTTGCCATCAAAAAATGCCCGTCCAACGTAGTTTGAAAAAGCCCCGCCGGCACATTTTCAATCAGCGCGCGATAGCGCGCTTCGAGCGCGGCATTTTCACGCCAGCGTCGCACGGCATAAAACAAAATGCCAACCGCAAAGACCAAGATAAATACGCTGACACCGCCGCGCGTGGGCGCCGTATCCGTCATAAAGCGGATGAACGAGATTGCTACGCCGGATACGCTGGCGACAAACGCCGCCCCAACCGCCAAGACAAACACGAGCAGCAGCTCGGCGCGCGGCCCTGAAATTTTTTTCAACCATTTAGAAATGCGCGACATATTCACAAGGGGCTTTACAGGACTAACTCGATCAATTTGAAATCGCAAAGACATCCGAGTCAGGACTTGCGCTCAAGTGTCATTTCGAGATGGTCAGCCCGCAGGAGCTGTGTGAGCAGAGAACTGTCACATTGAGCGGAGCAAGATGTCTCAGTCCCTTCGACATGACAAGTTCTGTGCAGCCGTTCCCTCAATTCTTCGGGACATGTTTTGCGAGAAATCTCAATGGAAAAGTGCGAGATTTCTCGCAGAGTTCACCCCGAAGGATTGAGGGGTTCGAAATGACAAGCGAAAGTCCTACGCGTAAAAAGACGTTTTCTATAGCGAATTCCTGTTTGGGCTAGGGTAAAAAGCCCCTTTGGGTTTCCGAAAACCCAAAGGGGCTGTCTCCCCTAGTACTCTAACTTGATGAGAATGCGGGGTGCCAAACTTCCGAAATTTGGCAAATTTCGGAAGTTTGAACTCATCAACTCCGCAACCTCATGCTGGTCGAGTACTAGCTCAAATCGGAAACTGGTCTAAAGCCGCGCTAGAGAGCGCGCTGTCCTACGCAATTTCAGAAGGTCAAGCGCTATAGTTGTTTACTCGCGTTACGCACATGCGCTAAAAAATAACGCGCAAACGTATTGGCGGGCGCGTTATATTGACGTTTTCGTTTTGCCAACGCGCGGCAACGCGTCCGCGCAAGAACTTTTATGCGATTCTCAAAGTTATGGATTTGGCGTCACCACGCCATCCCACCGGAAACTCGCGTGCGCGCGCTTGCCGCTCGTCGCGCCCACACCGCTCAAAGTGTACATTCCGAACGGCGCGCCGGGAACGACAAACATCGCGTAATGAATCGTCCCATCGTCGTCCGCTTTGATTGTCGTCAATATTTTGGTCGTGTTATCGGGATAGAGCAGTTGAATGGAAACATTTTCTTGCGGCGTGAAATCCGCGCCGTCCAGTTTGAATTCGGGCGTCGCAAAACTAATCGGATTGCTGGAGCGATGATTTTGAATGCCGCCCCAGAACGTGAGCGTATTGAACGATTCGCGTCCAGTAGTGAGACCGCGCGCGGTGAACAGATACGGACCGTACAGCGAATCTGGCGAGAGATAAATGGGAAACGCGAGATTGCCCCACGGATCGGCTTGGGCGTTGGGCAGACGCTGAATTTGCGCGGACGGATCAGTCATGTACACGATAACGCTTTCGCTCGAGCCGTAACCCTGCGCGTTGTAATTCACTGCTGTGCCGCCGGGATCGCCCAACCACACCGCGCGGCACGCGCACGGCGCGAGCGGCGCGCCGCCGCCGCCGATGGAAAATGACGCGGTATATTCGCGTCCGCTGCGCAACCCTTGCGCGCTCGCAAAAAATCCGCCGACGCCCCATGTCACATCAGGACGAAATTCAAATTCAATCGCGCCGTTCGCGTCAGCGACAAACGCGCCTTGCCCGACGCGCCATTGATACGGTTTATTGATCCACGTATCCACCGATTCGCCGGGCGCGAAACCGCTCGCGCGCACAGTATAGGTCGTATCATAATCGCCTTGTTGCGGCGAAACCCACATGCCCGCCGCCGCCGTCGTCGCAACGATGAATAAAAAAGCGCCGCTCGCCAAAAGCATCGCGCATACGCGTCTCGAAAAATGCAGCATAATTTTCTCGCCTTAGAATAATTGGGTGTACGAATTGACGCGCGCGGGTTCCGCCAACATGGACGCGGTGACGGTTTGCCAGTTTGCGACATGTTCCATGAGCAGATGCAATTCGCCGTCGGCGCGCGAGTTGAATAACAGATACAAGATGAATTGAGTCGGATCTGTTTCGTCGCGAATCACTTCGAAACGTCGGCAGCCCTGTTCGCGCAGCGAAGTGTGCGCCATTTCCAACGTCGCCACAATGAACGGCTCGACATATTCTGTCAAGACTCGCATAAACACCAACTGGATTAGCATATTTGGCTCTTTCTTCGTCGCAAAGTTTTTCGCTCCGCGCCGCTCCATCGAATCGCGCGTTCCCATTTCGCGTCGTCGTGCCTATAGACCTTTTTTGAATCTCTATAGTATAAACAATGTGCGGACAAGGGTCAATCAAAAAATCTGGCGCTTGCCACATCTCGAAAACGCAGCGGATGTCCAGACCCAAAGGGTTTTCGAAAACCCTTGGGGTCTAAAAATCCGGGTAATCACCAGAAAAATCGCTTGCGGTCAAGCGGCTTGCAGCGGCGCTGTCGCGCGAAATAAAAAAAACAGCAAAGAGTCGCGTGACTCTTTGCTGTTGGGCGCGCGAATTTTCTTGCTGACGCGTCGTTATTGCGCGGGCGGCGCAACCACAATTTCAATGCCGCTCATCGGCGCGCTATTCGTCAATACGGCGACGCCATTACTATTGCTGAACAATAAACGTCCATCCGCGGAAATAAACGCTTGAACAAAATATTTGCCATCGTCTTGAATTTGCAAGCCCGCGTAGGGGAGCGCAAACTCGAGCGGACTTTGAGCGCCATGCGTAGTGAACGAGATGCCGCTCAAGTACATCCCCGGCGCATTCGCATCCGTCACGTCCACGAGATACACTTCGACGACGGCGTTATCGGGCAACGTAATTTTTTGCGGATAACTCACCGTTCCCGTAATGCTGCTCGTCGCGCGATAAAACGTCGGCGCATTTTCGCCGTACATACCGTGATCGTACTGCGTCGCGGTCAACGTATCGCCATTCAACTGGAACGTAAATTGGTCGTTGATATTTCGATCATCGCTTTTGGTAAAAGTCACAACTGCGGTATTTTCGGTGGTTTGCGCCCAAGAGCCGCTAGCGGCAATAATGCCCTTGCCGACATAATTATTGTTCATTGTCGCCGCGCCAGTTTGAGACAATTCCATTGTGCGCAACAGCGCGGATGCATCCGCCGCGGGCGAGGACGCAAGCCAGATGCCATCAAAGCCGATTCCGACCGGCAGCGCAGGTTGAGTGGCCGTTGTAGACGGCGTGGTCGCAGGCGCGGTAGTCGTTGACGGCGGCGTGGCTGTGGGCGCGACGGCGCTGGTGACTCCGATATTTTGAACGTGCGCGAGCGTCAAACCCTCCGCCGAGACCGCCTTGTTGTATTCGACGCCGACGAGTTTGCCATCTTGCAGTTCAAACACGAGCGTTTCGTCAATCGTCTTGTCGCCCGCTTTGGTCAGTTTAAGCGTAACCTTTTTGCCGTCGGTCTGCCACGTGCCTTCTTCAAGCGTGCCATCGGCGTTTGTGACATTTTCATAATACATTGCCGTGCCATCGGGCGGCAGCGTGAGCGCGACGAGCCGTTCGTTGGAATCGGCGCTCTTGATATTCACATTCCAGATCCCCGCGAGCGTCGCCACTTCCAAAGAAGTTTTGGTCGCCGTGAAACCGACACTGCCGAATTGTTGATTATCGTCCTGCGTCGTCGTCAGTTTGTCGCCCGCAGCTTGGAAAACCGCGACCGCCATCGAAGGTCTGCCATTATCTTGAGTAAATTTGAGCGTGACCACATCGCCGCTCTGCTGCCATATGCCGTTGGCGACGATATTGCTTTTGCCCAAATAACTCATCGTCGTCACCATACCGCCATTCGGATCAAGCGTAAGCAAATAGACCAAGTGCGTCGCATCCGCGGCGGGACCGGTTTGCGTATACAAACCGGCGGCGGCGCCAACCGGCGCGGTGGTTGTGGCTGGCGCGGTGGTTGCGCCGTTCGCTTTGGCGGGAATGCACAATTTCCAACCGACCTCTAAAATATTCGGGTCGGCGATAGCGGCAAAACTCGAATCGAGTTTGTTCGCCGCGTTGGTCGCGTCGGCGATTTGTTGATACAAGTTGTTGCTGCCGAGATATTTTTGCGCGAGCGCGCCGAGCGTATCGCCCGACGCGACGGTATATGTTTCAGCGCAGGTCGCGCTCTGCGCCAAAGTGAATGGCGCGCCGAGCAGCATCCCCGCGATCATGAACAGAGTAAATGCCAACGTTACGTACTTGTGTTTCACGAATGAACCTCCCTGTGTGCGGTGGCATCAAAACCAAAGGTCGAGTTAATGCCACAAAAAAGCGGCGGGCAAGTTTCCCGTCGCTGGGTTACAATGATTATTTACGCGTTTATTATACGTCGTTCAAGCATCGGCGCAAAAATCGCGCGGGGCGCAAAACGCTAAATTTGTCCGCTTTGGTCCCATGTTTTTAATAATTCCCGATACGCCGGGTCCGCATAGCGCGACAATAAAAACGCCGACGCATATTCGGGCAATTTTTTTCCAGTAACATGCGCCGCCAACAAATCGCCCGCCGCCGACGACCCCATCATCCCGTATCCCGATAACGCGCCAATGATATACGCGCCTTCCACCGGCAGCGGACCGATGAGCGGCCGATTTTCTTGGGTCTTTGTATAATAGCCGCCGTCCATCACCAGCGCGGGTAATCGGCCAAAATATTTTTTCAAACCGGGCAGCATCGTGGACAAGGCGCGCAGCGTGACTTCGGGAAATTGCGCGTCGAGCGGAATCGGATACGTCGGCGACACGGGGTCGTGGCGCACAGTCCATTGCAGCAAAAAATAAGGATTGCCCGCGCGCCCTTCGGAACGACCATGCACGCCGGACGGCAGGCGCTCCAACAGCCAACGTGTTTCTGGCTCTTCCGCGAAGAGTTCGCGCTCCTCTTCTGACCACGCGATATATTGCGGGTCAAGCCACACCAACAGCGGCGTATCGCGCGGCGTGACGCCCAAATCGTCGCGCAAAATAATTTTTGTGTGCAGTTCGGAATAAACCGGCAAAGCGACGCCGAGCATTTGTCCGATTTCGCCGACGAATGGGCCGCCCGCGTTCACCAGCATCTCGGTTTCGATGACTGCGCCATTGTTCAAATGCGCCGCGCGCACGCGTCCGCCGCGCGTATCAATTTTCTCGACGCGCGCGTTGACAAGGCGCACGCCGCATTCGCGCGCGCGTTCCAACATATACATGCCGTACGTCTGCGCGCTAAAATAACCGCAGCGTCGCGCGTGAATGACCGCGACAATTTTTTCATCCAGATACGGAAAATATTTTTGAATCAGCGCGGGGTCTGTAAACAAATCCGAGCCGACCGGTTTATTTTCAAACCCTTCGGGCGTGAGCGGCTCGTACGCATCCGGGCCGGGATGCACGCGCAGCGCGCCCGCGCCCAGTTCCGCCGCTTCCTGCCCCGCGCGTCTCAACGCGTCAATCCGTTCGGGGTCCGCCGTCGCGTACACATAACCGCGACGGCTCATATGAAATACATTAGCGCTTTCGCGCGCGAGCTCTTCCAAAATATCAATGCTGCGATTCATGAACTTGACCATCGCGTCGCCGGGGCCGGGCCACCAGTTGCGATAACATTCGGTGGACTTGTCGCTGGTCAAAGTCAAGGGCGCGCGTTCTTCGACCAACACGATATTTTGGACTCTGTGCCGCGCCGCCAAATGATACGCCGCGCTGATACCGGCAATCCCCGCGCCGCAAATGACCAGCTGCGCTCGTTCGCGCATATTGCTACCCTCCCTTGAAGATGCACTATAAATTTGAAATTTATTGTATCCACTGCCCATTTTCATCAGCTGTGACAAGCTAACGGCGTATGGGCAACTCTGAAAAATAAATCGCTGGCGCGCTATTTATCGCCCACGTGAAGCGCCACCGTTCCCATATTCAATAATTCATACGCGACGTTTCGCAAACCTGCCGCGCGCATCACGCGCGCCAATTCATCCGCGTTCACAAACCGCGCGGCGGAAGCGGGCAAATAGCGATACGCGGCGCGATCGCTCAACGCGCCGCCGAGAAGTGGCACGAGGCGATAAAAATAAAATTTATACAGCGCGCTCCACAAGGGCAAACGCGGCTGCGTGATTTCCAACGCGACGACCCGTCCTCCCGGTTTAAGCACGCGCGCCATTTCCGCGAACGCGCGTTCCAAACTCACGACGTTTCGCAACATGAACGCGGAGGTAATAACGTCAAAGGTATCATCGGGAAACGGCAAATCTAACGCGTCGCCGGTCAACAACGGAATCGCGCGCGCGTTATTTTTTTCTTTTGCCAACGCCAACATTTCGTACACCAAATCCAAACCGATCACGCGCGCCTGCGGCGCGCG
>JAJTXZ010000086.1 GCA_021463195.1 Anaerolineae bacterium | reverse complement strand
CATTTCGAATGCAATGAGAAATCTCGTTTGACGCGCAAGGTCGAGATTTCTCGCCTCCGCTCGAAATGACAGTTTGCGCGACTTTGTGCCAGCCCTAGAATTTGCCGGGTGTGTGTCACGCTTTTGGGCGAATCGAATTCGCGCGCAACAAATCCACGCAACGTCTCCACGGATATTCCCGCTGGGCTGCGCTTGCGAATGCGCTTGATTCGCCGCAGACTAGCGCCCTTGACGCGCGTTCATTGAAACGCGAGCTGCGGCGTCGCATCCGATGTCTCTTCGACATCCAAACGCTGAATGATTTCTTTTTCTTCCGGCGTCACCAAAACTTTCAAAGTCGTGTAAAAACCGTCCGGCAGCACCAGCACGCAATAACCGCGCGGACGGCGGCGCGCGCCGATAATCAATTCCAGCAGCGCGGGTTCGTATCCTTTTTCAATCAACATGTCGCGGTCTTCGGGCCCCACTTGGAAATACGCGACCGCGCGAAATTTTTGCAGCGCGATGCCGAGATTGCTGCCGAGCAAATCGCGCAGCGTTTGCGTCGCCGCGGCAATCACCAGTTTCCGCTCCGCCCAATCTTTGAACGCCTCGGCCACATACGTCGCCACTTGTTGCGCGTTGTCCGACAGCTCGCGGTCTTTGGGCATGAGCCGATGAATCTCGTCAATCACCAACGCGGCGGGCGTGTTGCGCGCAGGCAGCCATTCTTCGTAAAAAATTTTCATGAACGCGAGCAAACACGGATCGTCCGCCAACGCATAGGGGCGCGTGCCTTTGACGGGTTGATACAATACCGCGCGTTCTGAAAATAACGCCGCGCGTGTTTTTTCCTCGAACTCTTTCAAATCATTCGTCGGATGCAGCGTCACGCCGCCAATATGTTCCAGCGCCGCCTTCATGCGCGTTGAATATTTAAGGTTGATGGCGACGACCTTGTAATTCAAAATTTGCAGCCGCAGCAAGAACCACACAATCAGCGTCGAAGATTTCCCCCCCCCCTGATCGCTCACCAGCAACACAGGTCCGGTATCTTGGCGAAAATCGGCATAGCGCAAGCCCTCTTTGCCCGCCGTCACACTGCGCCCCAACAAGATGCGATTGCGCGCGTCGGCGAGATGAATGTCGCTGCCCTCTTCGCGCGCGAGCAGCGTCAAAACTTGGGACGTGAGCAAACGTTGACGCGGCAACGGCGGCGGCGCAGTCAACCATTCGATAAAACGTCGCGGCAAAGTTTGCGCGGCAAAATGGCTCGGTTCTAAAATCGGCAGCCATGTCGCCATCGAAGCGTCCAACGCGCGGTCGGTCAAGGGCGTCAGATTCAAGGCAGTCAGATACGACGCCGCGAAATTTTGATTCAACTGCGCGGCGCGGTCGTCTTGACCCCACGTCACCAAAACCGTTTCAGTGTCAAACAAATATTCGAGCGAACGTTTATCTTCCAGTTTCGTCAACGTCTCGCGCATTTGGCGCGCCTGTCCGAGTCGCCCCAAGCCCGGCACGCGCGCCGCGAGCAGCTGTCCGCGCAAAATCGTCGCGCTGGCGTCGCGCGGCAGCGGCGTCACGGTGACGCAGAGCAAGCCGTCCGCCGCGCTCAACGCGCGCATCAATGCGTCGCGCGCTTCGTGAAAGGGCGTATTCACGCGCAGCGCTTGCAAAACATTTTGTTGGTCGCGCGCGCGCGCGGTCAGCTGCGCGCCGAACGCGAGTTGTTCGGGAATGTAACCGCGATACGCCACGCGCGGCAGCGCGCCCGCGTCGAGCAACGTTGTCTGCTGAATTTGCGCGAGCAAACTTTCGCCGCCAAACAACATTCGCAAGAACGCTTCGGCGGCGTACGCGCCGAGCGGCGACAAACCCAAATCGAGCGCGCCGAGCCAATCACGCACGCGGTCATGCACCTGCATCGGATACACAATGCCGGTCAAAATCACCCGCGCGCGTTTGGCGCCGGTTTGCGCGAGCTCTTGGAGCGCGACGAGATATTCGGGCGGCACATGCTGCGCGCCATCGCTGTCAGTGAGGTCGAGCTGTCCGAGATGATAATCGGTGAGCCAAAATAATTTAATCGGAACGGCGCCCTCTTCGTGCTGCGCCAAATACGCGAGAAATTTTGTGAGCGTGTCCGCGACATCGGCGGCGGCGAGCGCGGGTTTATAACCGGTACGCCCGAGCGTGAGCAGCGCGATTCGCAAACGCGCGCCGTCGCTGGTGACGACCGCGCCGTCGCGTTCGAGCGCTTGAATCGGGATGCGCCCGGCGACCGTATTCAGGCGACGCGCGCCGCCGTTCGTTTCGCGCTGCGCGACGAGCCAGAACAACAGCGCGCCGACGATGAATCCGAGCGCGCCCAACATCCCCGCGCGCCAATCAGCAATGCCAAGCAGCGCGACGCCGACCAATGCCGCCGCGACGATGGCGAGTAGATAAAATTTCGCCTCGCGTTTTTCGGATGGCAGCGTCAAAGGTTTGAACAACCATTCATATATAGACCGCAGCCCGCCGACGGCAGACCGCCACAAGCGATAAAAGCCGAACAACAGAATATAAAACGCGATGGGTCCAAGAATTTGAATGCCCGCGAAATCGCGCAGCGTCGTCCACGCAATCATCAACCCGGCGACAATGAGCGCGAGCAATTCCAACCACGTCAGACCGATGGTGGTGACGTAATTGAGAAATGCCCAGAGGCGCGTGAGAAAAATATTGCGCGCAGAAAATGAGGTACGCATAAGTCCGATTTTTTTCGCTCAAATATATTGGCGGCGGCAAAGAATTTTGCGAACGCTCGCGACGAGATGACACGCGGGCGAAAGCTAGTCTTCCAGCATGCTTTTGCGCGCTTGGTCAATCTCTTGCGCGCGCGCGGCTTCCGCCGATGACGACAAATTCGCCGCGCCGTAATCGCCCGCTGTCGCAGGTGTCATGTCGCTCCACGCGCGCCCCGCCGCGTCGCGCAGCATCGCAAAGGGGATGCCGAAAAACTTCCACGATACGGCGACGAGAAACAAGCCCGCCGGCAAAATCAGCCAAGTCAATTCCGCAAAGTTTGACGCGGCGGCAAGCGCCAACACCATCAGCAGCGTCGCCACTTTGGTCACTAAATCAAACCACGCTTCAAAAAAACCCGCGATGACGCGCCCTGCCGTTTTCGGACGCGTGCCTTCGATAAGCACGGAAAACGGAATGACCAACACGCTCAATAAACGCAAGAGAATCAACGCGATGCCGCGATATACCAGCTGCGCGAGAATTAGCAATGCCAATCCAATCGAAATCACGAGCGCCAAAACCGATAGCAAGCCGCCGTTGTTTTGCAAGTTCTGCAAGACGCGCAAAGTCTGGTCGAGCAAAGTCGCTTGTTCAAAAAAGTTCTGGTCACCGCTGCCGCTGAGCGCCACCGCGAGCGCGCGTCCGAGATCGCTCATACCGCGCATGATGACGGCGAACGCGGCGAGAAACACCATCACCGCAATCACCATGACGGCGTACACAATCGGATTCGGAATCGGTTTTTCGCGATAGACGCTGTACACCAACATCGCGACGTACGCCAATCCGTACAGCGGCGTCAACGCGAGCAGTGTGTTGGCAATCGCGCTGACAAATTGATTGATGGGCAGATGCGGGTCGGCGAAATCCAAAAAGAAAATGCCCGCGCCCGGTTGTCCGAGCAGCTCGGTCGCGGACTGTTTCGATTGCGCGAACAGTTGGTCGGGATTCGACACTTTGCCCTGCGCCAAATCGCTGACCATCTGGACAATCGCGTACACCTTGTCCAATTCCGGCAGATTGAATCCACCCCCTCCCGGTGGGGGAGGGGTCGGAGTTTGCGCGCGCGCGACCGAGCCGCCGCTCAGCGTCAACAACAACGCGCAGAAAACGGCAAAACGCGCCAATCCTTTTCCGCTAATCATCACACGCAAACCTATTCGCGCTGCATCATGCGCGCAGCGCGCGACATGGCGCGGTTTTTACTTGCCCAACAACCAATCGAAAAAACCTTGCGCCGCGCCCGGCGCGCTCGCTTCCGCCGCTTGACGTCCGACATAGAGAAATTGAAACATAAAGCCGGTGAACAACGCGACTAGAACGCAAATGATGAGCGTCCGCACCGTATTTTTCACTTGGCGGCGCCCTTCTACGCTTTCAGTGAACGAATCGCCTTTGGCAAAGAAAATCCACGCGAGGCGAAATAAAAAGTAAAATGCCAGCAGCGTGAACACAATAAACACCCACGAAAGCGGCGAACTAAAATTGCCCGCCAACAGTTCTTGAAGCAGTCCCGGCATGTTCGTTTACTCCTTGTGCCACATGATTTACGGACCCAATAACGCTATTATATACGGAAAAAATGCGTTCGCGGTTTCTCTGGTGATTACTCGTATCTCGAAAACGTAGCGGATTTTCAGACCCCAAGGATTTTCAGACCCCAAGGGTTTTCGAAAACCCTTGGGGTCTGAAAATCCGAGTAATCATCAGGGCCTCTATCGCGTAAAGTTGTTTCAAACTCGCGGGCGCGTTCCGCGCAATGACACGTGGGACGCGCGTCAAAATTTCGGAAAGCATATCAAGCGATTAGAAATCGCGCCAACCAGAACGCAAGTCTGCGGCGAATCAAGAACATTCGCAATCGCAGCCCAGCGCGAACGTCCGCAGGGACGTTTCGTGTATGTGTTGCGCGCGAATTCGATTCGCCCAAAATCCTGACGCGTGATTGATTTTGACGTAAATCAGATTTACAATCGCGCTATGAATCAAACGGCTATCTATCTCCAAGAACAGCAAGCGCTGGTCGCGCAATTCGACACGACAACTCTCGACGTGATTTTGGAGATTCTAGAGCAGGCGCGCATTAACCATCGTCACATTTTTGTTTTTGGCAATGGCGGCAGCGCCAGCACGGCGTCCCATTTTGCGGCGGACTTGGGCAAAAATACGGTTCGCTCGCACATGCCGCGTTTTCAAGTGACCTGCTTGAACGACAATATGGCTATTTTTTCCGCGTACGCGAATGATGACGGCTATGAATCCGTTTTTGTCGAACCCTTGCTTTCGTTGTCGGACCCGGGCGATGTGGCGATTGCCATCAGCGCAAGCGGCAATTCGCCGAACGTCACGCGCGCGGTGCAGGCGGCGAACGAACGCGGCATTGTCACGATTGGGCTAGCAGGCATGACCGGCGGCAAATTGTCGCAGCTCGCGCAACATAGCATCGTCGTCCCTTCGCAATCGTACGAACACATTGAGGACGCGCACTTGATGTTGTGTCACGCGCTCGTCGCCACGCTCAAACAAAAGTATCCAGCTCATACGCAATGATTTTAGCATTCGATTTCGGCGGCACTAAAAATACGTGCGCGGCGTTCACGCGCAATGACGCGGGCGCGTATCAGCTTGTCGCGTTGGAGCGGCGCGCCTCGCCGCCGCGCGCCGATGGCGCGTATGATTACGCGGTGATGCGCGACTTGGCGCGCGGCTTGCTTCAAGGCAAAACGCCCAGCGCTATCGGCGTCAGTTTTGGCGGACTCGTGCGCGCTAGTCAGGGTTTGGTCGTGCTGTCGCATCATGTGGCGGGCTGGGAAAATATTTTTTTACGCGATCGTCTCGCGGCGGAATTTCAAACGCGCGTCGAGCTCGACAATGACGCAAACGTCGCCGCATTGGGCGAAGCGCGTTTTGGCGCGGGGCGCGACTGCGCGAATTTGTTGTACATCACCGTCAGCACCGGCGTCGGCGGCGGCTGGATTTTGGACGGCAAGCCGTATCGCGGCGCCAATGAACTGGCGGGCGAAATCGGACACACTGTGATTGATCCGCACGGACCGCCGTGCATGTGCGGACGACGCGGCTGCGTGGAACAAATGGCGAGCGGACGCGCGATTGCGCGCATGGCGCGCCAAGCATTGGAACGCGATCCGAGGCGCGGCGAAATTTTACGCGCGCGCATAGATAATGATTTGACGCGGCTCACCGGGTTGGTCGTGCATCAAGCCGACTTGGCGGGCGACGCGTTGGCGCGCGAGCTAATGACGCATGCCGCGCGCAGCTTGGGTTTTGCGATTGGCAATATGCTTTGTTTGATGAATCCCGCGCGCGTTATTCTGGGCGGCGGCGTCACGCACGCGGGCGAACATTATTTTGAAAACGTGCGCGCGGCGGCGCGCGCGAATGTCATTCCCGAATTGCGCGACGCGGTGGATGTGCAGCCCGCGCAGTTGGGAGACGACGCGCCTTTGTGGGGCGCGTGCGCCTTGGTTATATAAACTTTTGCCTGCCGCGCCGCCGCGCGACTTGCGGATTCATTTCAAGGAGAACATGCAATGAAACGTTGGTTTTCAACCACAATGTTCGCGCTGCTAGCGTTGACCTTACTCTTGAGTTACGCGCCGCCGACCCAGCGCGCGTACGCGGCGGGTTTGAGCGGGCCAATTGTATCGGTGATGATGGCGCCGAATATTTCACGCCCGTTGACGGAAATGATCGCTTATCCGAACGTGTTGACCTATACGCATAATCAAGCTCATGCGCTGCGCACGCTTGGCAAAAACAAACCGACTTCGTTCGGAACGCCGCAAGAGGACCAAGCCATTAACAATCCCAAGGGGATTCCCGACCAAGAGAGCATGCCCGCGCCGAGCGGCGGTTGGAACGGTATCAATTACAACGGTTCGCATTGTTTTTGTATGCCGCCTGATACAAACGGCGATGTCGGGACGAATCATTACATTCAAACGGTCAACACCGCGTTTCAAATTTGGGACAAGCAGGGCAACTCGCTGTACGGGCCCGTCGCGAACAATACTCTCTTTGCGGGCGTCGGCAATCCGTGCGAGACCACCAACGACGGCGACCCGATTATTTTGTACGACCAGCTCGCCGACCGATGGTTCTTTTCGCAATTCGCGAATGTGTTTACCAATGGACCTTATTATCAATGCTTGGCGGTTTCGACCACAAACGACCCGCTAGGTTCATGGTACCGTTACTGGTATATCTTTCCGAATAATTTGTTGAACGATTACGCCAAGTTTGGCGTCATGCCTGATGGATATTACATGACCGCGAATCTGTTCAATGGCGACAACTGGGGCGGGGCTGCGCTGGTCGCGTTTGAACGTCAAAAGATGCTGCTTGGGCAAAGCGCGGTGGTAGTATATTACAATCTCGGCGTAGACGATTGGGGCGGTATGTTGCCCGCTGATTTTGACGGCACGACGCTACCCCCAGGCAACGGCGATTATTTTGCCGAAGTGCAAGACCGCGCGTGGGACCCGTCGAATATTCCGCAAGACCAAATCGCAATCTGGAAAATGACGCCAAATTGGGCAACGCCGAACAATACGACGTTGACGCCGATTGCCAACTTGAAGGTGAAAAAATTCAATGGCAGCGCCTGCGATTTTGAACGCAAATGCGTGCCGCAAAAAGGCACCACCGCCAAACTCGACGCGATTAGCGACCGCACCATGTATCGTTTGCAATATCGCAATTTTGGCGCATACGAAACGTTGGTAGCGAATCATACTGTGAGCGCCAAACAACGCACCGGCATTCGTTGGTACGAAATCCGCGTGACGGGCGGCGTTCCAGCGATTTATCAACAAAACACTTATTTGCCGGATGACACGGCGTGGCGCTGGATGGCAAGCGCGGCGATGGACAAGCAGGGCAATCTCGCCGTCGGTTTCAGCAAATCTTCGACTAGCATGAATCCGGGCATTTTTTACGCGGGGCGGCTGGCGGGAGACACGCCGAATATTTTGGCGCAAGGGGAAAAGCGAATGAAACGCGGCGCCGGCGCGCAGACCAGCGCATTCGCGCGTTGGGGCGATTATTCGATGCTCGCGGTTGATCCCGCTGACGACTGCACCTTTTGGTACACGACAGAATATTATAAAGGCGCCAGCGCAACGAATTGGAAAACGTGGATTGGAAAATTCAAGTTTCCGGGATGCAGTTGAAAAAAACTGGCGAGCATCATGCTCGCCAGTTTTTTTATCCTTTGTCTAAATCCGCCCAATCTTTATCCGTAAAATCCTCAAAATCGCCCAAATCATTCCCTTCAAATTTGCGAACGTTGGAGGGCGCTGATTTTTTCGCGGCAGAATCGGACGCGCCCAGACGCGCCGATTTTTTCGCGCCATTCGTTATTGTGGGCGACGGCGCTTTTTGGATTGGCGCTGGAACGGGCGGACTCAAAACTTCGCGCCCTTTGGTTGGACCTTCATCCTGCCCGACATATCCTTTTTGCTCCAACAATTCAATCAAGCGCGCGGCGCGCGAATATCCGATGCGAAGTTTGCGCTGCAAAAGCGAGACCGACGCGCGCTCATTGTCTTGTACGATTTGAATCGCCTGCGCGAGCAAATCATCCTCTTCCGATTTTTTCGGTTCGGCGGCGAGATTCCACAACGCGCCTTGCATTAACCCTGAAGCATCGCCGGACGGCGACGGCGCAACGCGTAAAGGAACGCTTGGCGTGACGCCGATTGATAGCCGCCCGCTGTCAAAGCTTGGCTGCGGCGGAGCAGCTTCGATAAAACCTTTCCAATACGTCACCAATTTTTCCAACTCTTGGTCGGACACAAAACAGCCCTGCAAACGCTGCAGCTTGGACGAATCGCTCGCCATGTACAACATATCGCCGCGTCCCAACAATTTTTCCGCGCCCGGCGTATCCAACACCACGCGCGAATCCACCTGACTCGTCACCGCGAACGAAATGCGCGATGGAAAATTCGCTTTAATCAAGCCCGTCACGACATCCACCGACGGGCGCTGTGTGGCGAGAACGAGATGAATGCCCGTCGCGCGCGCCATTTGCGCGAGCCGCGTTATCGTGTGTTCCACTTCATCCGGCGATGTCATCATCAAATCCGCAAGTTCGTCCACGACGAGAATTAAAAATGGCAATTTGGGACCGCGCCGCTTTTCTTCGGGCAGCGCATTATAATTTTCGATGTTGCGCGCGCCGACCTGCGAAAATTTGCGATAGCGGTCATCCATTTCTTGCACCGTGCGATTCAACGCCGCGACCGCCAAATCCATATCCACCACCACCGGCGCGAGCAAATGCGGAATGCCATTAAACGCCGAAAGTTCGACGCGTTTCGGGTCCACCATCACAAATTGCAAATCGTCGGGCGTGTTGGTCATGAGCATGCACGTAATCATGGCATTCACCGCGACCGATTTGCCGGAACCCGTCGCGCCCGCGACCAACAGATGCGGCATCTTTGCTAAATCTACGACAATGGGCTGACCCGACACATCTTGCCCCAACGCGAACGCGAGCGCCGATTTGGCGCGCATACGTTGAAAATCGTCCGATTCCATCACGCCGCGCAAGCTCACGCGCGAAATTTGCGAATTGGGCACTTCGATGCCGACAATGGCTTTGCCCGGCACCGGCGCTTCGACGCGAATCGGCGCGGCGGCAAGCGCCAGTTCCAAATCGTGCTGGAGCGCGCTGATGCGATTCACTTTGACTTTGACGAGACGCATCGAACCGTCCGCGCTCTTTTGTTGCAAGAATCCGGGTTCGACGCCGAACTGCGTAATCGTCGGACCTTGATTCACTTCGACCACTTTGGCAGGCACGCCAAAATGCAGCAGCGTCTCTTCGATTTTTTTCACGCGTTCGCGGATTTCGTGCGGACTCGCGTCTTGTTCGACCGATTCTTCGAGAATGTTCGGCACGCGCGGCAAACGCCATTCCCGATGCACCAACGTTTGCGCCGCGCCGCCGCCGCCGACAATGTGCGCGGAGACGGGATTGCGCGCGGGCGTTTCCGCGACAAATAATTCGTCCGCGCCAAAATCGGCGGGCAGGCGCGGCGGCGCTTCGATTTTTGACGAACGATTATCCGCGGTTGACTTGCGCGACGGCGCCGTGACCATTTCCGTCGGCGTTCGTTCCTTGCCATTGCGCGTCAATTTAACTTTTGGCGCGCGCGCAAACAATTCCAATATTCGCCGCCATCCTTGTCCGAACGCTTGGAACAATTTGGGCAGCGAGAGATTAAAGAACAGAATCAACGCAATCGTAAATACAACGCCCAATACCAGCAGCGCGCCCGCCAAACCGAGTCCGCCAACCAAAATATCGTACAGCGCATGACCCATCAAACCGCCGCCCAAACCGATTTGCGCGGCTTGCCATGAGGTTTTACTGAGCGCCATAAAATTCACGGCGACAATTTGCAAAAAAGTGGCGATCCCGAAAAATGCGAGAATGAGCGCGAGCGGACGTTCCCAACCAATATCGGGACGCATGTCCAACGAATCGAGCAAAAGCCAAATGCCGAATCCGGCAAAGAAAAACGGCGCAAGAAAACGCCCCCAACCAAACAGCACCGACAACACACGCGTCCAGTTGTCCAAAAGATTGCCGCTGGACAGATTGAACGCGCCGAACGCGGTGAGCGCGGCAATAACCAGCAAAATGCCCGCGACAATTTGCTCTTGTTGCGCCGACGTGAGTTGAATGCGCGCGGGCGGCGGCGGCGCTTTGCGCGCGCCGCCGCGCGAACGCGCGGATTTACCGGAAGAGTTGCCTTGAGCCATCGTCAGAATAATAGAACGTTTGTATTATACGCACGATGCGCGAATTTGAAAAGAGCCAAAAAAAATCAGAGCGCTCTGCTTGCCGCGCTGTCAAAACAAAAAAAAGAACCCGAGATAAATTTTCTCGGGTTCCATTTTTTCAATACCGCGCGCTGTTTATGGCGCTGTTTCGTAACCGTAAACGGTGTATGCGGCGATGGCAGTCGTGCCGCTCGCAATGCCGCGACACGTCATCTTCCATTCGCCTAGCGACCCTTCGCTCATAACCGGGTTAACGGTGACGCCCGAGTAAAACGGATCGTCCGGTGAAATAATGTGCGAGCCAGTGGTCAAATGAATGACGCCCGAACCGCCCGCGCCCATTTTAATAGAGTCAATGCTGCCGCTCGAACCAAATTGTGTGGCGCGTCCATCTGGCGAAGTGGTCCAGCAGTTCAAGATTTCATTCGAGCCGAAACCGCTCGCCCAGAAATCAATCGAGTCGTTGAACGCGCCAACCATCTCTTTGGAAGGCACGAGCCACGCATTGGTCGCGACCGCCGGACCGGTCAAAGTAATGTCAACATAAGCGCCCCAACCGCTGGTATTGCCGCGCGCGGCGTAACGCCATGTGCCGAGACACGCGCCCACGCCCAAAATGCGGAAAGTCGAAAAGGCGCCTGAACTATTGGCTTGAATATCGTCCACTTGATAAGTGCCTGTGGACTCGAAATTTGGAACGTTTTCGAATGTTGCGCCATTTTTGCCATCCGTATAATGGCCGGTATATGAACTACATAGCGCCGGTTTTTGAATCCAGAGGGTTACGATTTCACCGGGCAGAAAACCCCAACCGTTCAAGATGATGGGGTCCGATGTGAGATTATAGACATCCTGAGACGCAGAGAGATACGCGCCGGACACATGGTCGCCGTCACCGACATTTTCGATTTCGACCTGATCCGAGTACATGACCTGTTTGGCGAGACCCAATTGCTGCGCCACGATCGTATATTTGCCCAACAGATTGGAATATACGTTTTTAGCGCCATTACCCCATCCAAAAGCCACATTACCGTCGGCATTTGATTTCACATTCATATATGCCACGGCTGTGCCATCCGGCTCTACTGTATAGACATTGATATAGGTGAGCGGACTAAAGCCGCTGCAATATACGCCTGTGCTTTCACCCTGGGCAAGTTTATAAGAATCAGCCCAGCAGCTCGCGCCGGCGGCGTGCGTTGCGTTCGGCAAACCGAACGCCATAATCGCAAAAAGAATTGCGCCCGCAAACAATGCAAGCTTACGCATACATACCCCCTTGTTTAATGTTATCTTGCGTAACCAAGACGGGATTATCCTATCACGAAAAAACACGCGCGTCAATGAGGTGCGCGCATGTCGCTAACGCGTTGTCCCGCGCCGATTGATATCGCGCTGCGCGGCGAACATTTGCGTAAAAAAAGAGGCGGGCTTGCGTCCGCCTCTCGAGATTCAAAAAAAGCGCCTCGATTCAACAATCCTTTGCCAATATCAGACTCGGCGTATTTGCGTCGAGTAAATTTGAAATTCATCCTGCGTTTGGCAAAGCATGTTAATGCGCTGGCACAACTGCGCCCAGCTGCGCGAGAATACCCATCACACCGCCATTTGGCACATCCTCGACTTGCCATTCGATAATTTTGCCATCCTGTACCGTAATGGTCACATGTTCAATCGGCAATAGAATACTTTTTCCGGTCGCCGGCATAAGCGACGCGCCCGGGATAGGCGGCGTAAATGTTCGCGTATGCTTGCCGCTGATGCGCGCTGTTCCTTTGGCGATGTTACCTGAACCGCCGGTTGGTTTGTAATTGAATTTGAAATCGGGCATTCCGCTGCTGAACGCGCGCTGAATTTGCAGCGCTTCGTCGGCGCCAATCGGTTTGGGGACCGCGCCCGTGAATTTCAAATCGTCGTGCATGAGCGCGCGCGCGCGCGTCCAATCTTGCGCTTCGACCGCGCGCATATATTTTTGCGCGATTTCTTGCGCGCTGATCACCTGATCCAAAATCAAAATTTCAGGTTCAAGAACGCCCGATTTTTGCAACGCTTGTTTGAATTCAGGCGACGCGGCAAAAGCTTGCGCTTTGGCGAACGTAGGCCACTGCTGTATGACGACCAATTCATTCGGCGCGTCGTTCACGCGAAACACGTTTTCGTCAGTCATGCCGGCGGAATAACGCAAATCGTATTTTTCATCGTACACCGCGCGCCAATTTTCATAACTCGCCACGCGGAAATGCGCCAATAATTTTGTCATTTTAATTTGCTCCCTGTAAACGGGTGGAGCGATTCTGACCCGTTCAACTTTTCCACCTCAGTATATCAAGATTGCGTGAACGCCGCGTCAACAAAAGCGCGAACAAAAAAAAGAGACAGATTCGCATCCATCTCTTTGACTCGCTCAACCATTGCGATCACGCGGTTTATTATTTTTTCGCGCGCGCAATCATGGCTTTGCCAGTTTCCATCAGCTCGCTCACATGCTCAACCGGCGTGATTTTAAATTCTTGAGCAAGCGCAATCGAGGTCAAATAGCGCGCGAGCGCGCTGACGCTCTCGGCTTCAAGGACGGCAAAAGCTACATGGTCGGGCGCGCCCCATAACAAGGCGTGCGCCTTGACACCCAATTCTTTGCCCACTTGCTCGAGTTTATCGAGCGAAGCGATAAATTGCGGCATCGTGTCAACATGATAACCGGGGCAGTTGCCGGCGGTATGCGTCATCGTGACGTGAAATAACATGGAAACTTTTCCTTTCAAAAGCGAGAGCTCTGCTCGCGCTATGTCGCGCGGAACGATTTTTGTGCGACAGAATCGGGTTCATCCTAACAACGCTGCGTGAACACCGCGTCAACAAAAGCGTAAACAAAAAAAAAGAGAACGGCGGTCAGCCGTCCTCGAGTTCGATTTCTTGGAGCAATCCTTGATAATTTTCGGCGGTCGCAATCGCGCGCGCGTCATCCAGCGCCGCGCGCGCTTTGCGTTTGGACAGCGTCGAGGCAAGCCAAATCCGAACCCGCGCGGCGAGATGGCGCGCGTTCAACGCGTCCGCCAACGGCAGCGCGCGTTCAAACTGCGCGCGCGCCAGCGCCATATCGCCGCGCCCCCGCGCCACCAATCCTAGATTCGCAGTGAGACCCGCCACGCGTTCGGGCAGCGCAAATTGCTCTGCCAACGCTAAACCTTCATTAAAAAATTTTTCCGCCGCAGCCCAATCATTTTGCTCCAGCGCGATTTCGCCCGACGTGGAAAGTAAATACGGCAAATGCGATAATGAACTTTTGGCGCGCGCGAGCGCGATACCTTCGGCGGCGTATTTCGCGGCGCGCGGGTCGCATTGCAAATGCAAATAGTACGCCAGATTGTTATACAGCATAATCGTCCGCAGCGTATCGAGCGCGTTCGAGTCGGTTTTTAACAGCGCGAGGGTTTGAAGATACAGCGCGCTCGCTTGAGCGAATTTGCCCTGCTGTCCGAGAACGCCCGCCAACTGATATTGAATTTGACTCTGCGTAATACAACTGCGATACGCGTCCGAGACGTTCGCTTGCGCGCGCCACAATTCTTCAGCGCGACGCAAATGCGCTTCCGCTTCCATCGGCTGCGCGCTCTCGACACCCAAACCCACGCCCCAAATAAATTCCGCGCACAGTTCCAGTTCGCTGGGACCGCCTTCGCGCAGCGTCTGCCCCAACGCGATAGTTTCTTGATACCGCGCCTGCGGCAAATACGTTTGCGCGAGCGCGAGGAGCGCGCGCTCGTACAAATCCAAATTATTTTCGGCGCGCGCCAAATCGCGCGCCATTTTACCCGCTTCGCTCGCGGCGGCGAACGCGCCCGAGTGAAAAGAGGCAAGCATCGTTCCATACCAACATTCCGCGCGCGCGGACGGCGTATTTTCCGCGCGCCGCGCAAGATCAAAAAACGCCAACGCTTCAGCCCACGCCGCGACGCTTAACGCCAAGTTGCCCGCGCGCAGCGCGTACGGCGCGGCGCGTTCCACTTCTTCCGCTTCGACCAAATGCCGCGCGATGAGGCCCGCGACCGGTTCAAGGCGCGCCGCGTGAATTTCCGCCAGCGCGTCCGCGACGCGCCGATGCAACAATTTGGCGCGCGGCGCGCCCATCACTTGCCGCGTCGCCTGCATCGTCAAAGTGTGATCGAATGTCAAACGCGCGCCGGGCGCGGCGATAATCAGACCGCTCGCGCGCAGCGCGTCGAGCGCGTCAAGCGTATCGTCTTCGGACAAACCCGCGACGCGCTGCGCTAACGCAAAATCAAATTCGCGGCCAATGACGGCGGCAATCGTAATCACGCGACGCGCATTCTCGGACAAACGCGCGAGACGCGACACGATGAGATTTTGAATCGTCGGCGTCAAAAGCGGCGCGTCAGACAAGACGCGCGCGTCCAGTTCGCCATCCGCCGCGCGCGCCGTCTCACAATAAGCATAGCGCACGAGTTCATTTACAAAGAATGGATTGCCTTCGGTATGTTCAATCAGCCATTGCGCCAAAAAATCGCTGCGCGCGGGATACAGTTTGCGCGCAATGATGGCGAGCTCGGCGGGCGACAGCGCATCGAGCTCAAGGCGCGCGATTTTTTCTGTATGCTCGAGTGTTTGAATGAGAATCGCCGCCTTGGTGGTGGACGCCACCGGGCGCGCTGTGACCAGCAACGTCAGCGCGTCCGAGTCAAGGCGTTGCGCGAGATAACCCAACAAACCGAGCGTCGCCGCATCCGCCCAATGCATTTCATCGAGCAAAATAACGACGCGCCGCTTGCGCGCCAAGAACCGAAACATTTGGTGAAACGCTTCCCACACCCGCGCTTCGCCTGTCAACGGTTCGACGGGCGGCGCTTTGGTTAAAGGCGCATCCAGTTCAGGCAAGAGCCGCGCCAATTCATCGCGCCAGACTGGCGCGAGCGGCAACGCTTGGCTCAAGGTTTCGTATCCGATTTGCGCCAATCCGCCGCGCAGCGCCTCTAGCCATGGTTGATATGGGAGCGCGCTTTCGAGCTCGTGCGCCGTGCCGCGCAGCGCAAGCGGTTGGTCCGACATGGCGCGAATAAATTCTTGCGCCAAGCGCGTCTTGCCGATGCCCGGTTCGCCTTGCAGCCAAATCAATTTGCCCGCGCGCGCGGCGTCTTGCATCGCGCGCCATTCCGCGCTCCGCCCAACGAACGGCAGTAGCGGCGCGCCATTGGGCGATTCGACCGGCGCAAGCGGCGCGACGGCAACGTTGGCGACAGTGAACGGCGACGCATTGGTTGGCGGTGCCGCGTCGCGCGGCAGCGCGTCGGTAATGATGGCGTCATAGAGCGCGCGCGTTTCCGGCATCGGCGGCACGCCCATTTCATCATCGAGCGTTTTTTGAAACTGTTCAAAACGCCGAATCGCGCCCGCGCGATCGCCCGCGCGATATTGCACGCGCAGCGCCGCGCGTTGCGCCGATTCTTGCAGTGGGTCGAATGCCAGCGCGCGCTCTAACGCGTCCAACGCCTGCGCGTACGCGCGCTGTTGTTCGTGCAGCGCGGCGACTTTGATCCAGCCGCGCGCCGCCAGCACACGCAAGCGGTCGCGCTCCGCCGCGACCCAATCGTCATACGTCGGCGTGTCCGGCAGCGAAAAATCATCGAGGAAATCGCCGCGATATAATTCGAGCGCGGCGCGCAGCGGCGCGAGATTCGCCGCGTCCGCCACGTGCCGCTGCGCGCGTTCAAATTCGCGTACGTCCACAAATACGTCCGGAGCGAGCGTAATCTGTTCAGTTTGGACGACCAGCGCGGCGCCGAGCTCTTTGCGAATGTCGTGAAGCATGGTGCGGAGAATTTGCTGCGCGACCGCGCGCGCGTAATCGGGAAAGAAAAACGCGAGCAAATGATCGCGGGTGCGCGGTTCGACGCTCGCGGCGAGATAAAAGGCGAGCGCGCGATTTTTGCGCCGCGTGAGACGCAGCGGTTGTTGCGCGAGCGTAATGCGCGGCGCGCCCAAAAGCAAGAACGACAGCATGCTGGCTATATCTTAAATCCACTTTCAATTAAAATACAAAAGACGCCAAACCCTACAGGATCCGTGAAAACTCTGTGGGCTTTATGAAACGCGACGTCAAATCTTTTCGAGAGGAAAAAATAATGCAAGAGTTGGTTCTCGCGGGCTTGTTGATTTTTATTTTACGCGTGATGGACATGTCGCTCGACACGCTGCGCTTGTTATTTGTGATGCGCGGGCGCAAATTTATCGCGTCCGCTATCGGCGCGACGCAGGCGGCGGTTTTCATTATCGCCGTCGCAGGCGTGCTGACGCGTCCGTTGAATCTTTTTACGATTGCGGGTTACGCGCTCGGTTTCGGCGTCGGCATTTTTCTCGGCATGGTGGTTGAAGAACGCCTCGCCATCGGCTATATGATGTTTCGCGTGTATGCGCCGTCGCACGGACGCGCCATTTCGGATGCGCTGCGCGTCGCCGGGCACGCTTCAACCGAATTTATCGGACAGGGCCGCGAAGGGCAAATCACGGTCATTAACTGCGCGGTGAAACGCAAAGAGGTGGACGCGGTGCGCGCGATTATTTTGCGCGTGGACCCCGACGCGTTCATTACGTTGGATGAAGTGCGCCCGTTACAGCGCGGCTATTTTCGCGGCGCGCGTTTGGCGTAACATTCACGTTTGCGCGGCGCGCGTGAAATTCAAGGACATACGTCAAAATGCGCTGTCGCAGGGTCGCCGCTCACATTTGGAAAAGCATATTTTTCAAATGCGTTGATTTTCCAGCCCGCGCGCGCGTAAAATGATTCGCAGCCGCCCGGGCCCTTGACGACCGGATAGGTGATGGCAAAAGAATTGACGCCCGGCGGAATCGAAATATGGTATGCCGCCGATTCGCCAAAACCTTTGGTTTGATCCTGACGGAAAACCAGAATTAGCCAGTTGTAAGATTTGGGTTCGCCCGTCGAATTTAAAAACGTCGCCGTAAACGTAACGTCCTGATTGCGTTTTGGCGCGACGGGCAAAAATTGGAGATTGATGACGCAGATGCCGTTTGGGCAGGTCGCAATGACGGTGTTAGTCGGCGGCGCGTGCGTGACAGTGGCAAGCGGTTTTGTCGGCGCGACTGTCGGCGGCTGTGTGGGCGGCAGTGTCGCCGTTGGCAATAAAGTTGGAAGCGCGCCTGTCGGCGACGGAACCTCTGTCACGACAAT
>JAJTXZ010000085.1 GCA_021463195.1 Anaerolineae bacterium | reverse complement strand
GGGACGGCGAAGCCGTCCAACCAGAAAAATGATAAGGCGTAGGAAACTGCTTGAGATGTGCGCAGAATCCCCAGCGTCAGGCGCACGCTTTGTTGGGCAGATACGGATTATGCAAGACGCACCGCCTAAAAACCAGAACTTTTGACGACTTGATTTACACGCAACTTGATTTTTGCAATTGCCAAAATCCAAAACTTATTTTCTTGCGAACTATTTGCTCAAAAAAGACTTTATGAATCAAATCTTTATCATCGGTAATCATAGTTCTTGAATCAGTTTTATATATTCGACATAATTGTGCAAACTGCGTAATAATTATTTCGTTTCTTCGTATGCGAAAGAGAAATTAATGGGTGGAGATGTTATAGAGATGTAAACAAATGACTCAGAACCAGAATTTATAAAACCATGCACATCACCATCAGCAAACCTCACAACGTCGCCAGCCGTGAATGGGCGAGTTTTGTCATCAGCAAGTAATAATGTACCGAAACCAGAGATCGCAATCCATATTTGTTCAGATGTGGCATGGGTATGGCGAGGCTGTTCTGCATTTACTTCAACTGTGACACGAGTTATTGTAATTCGTTCGGATGAAGAGTTGTGCGGCGATAACAATTGAATAGATGTGACACCAGGATTTGTGAATGTTTTGAATTTATCGGTGGATAGAAATTCCATATTTATACTTCTCAAATTTTCCCTAATTTTGCATGAAAGACTTACAGAGTATCTGCCCAACGGCTTGCGTTACCTGCGTGTGGGCGGGCGTGGATTCTGTTTGGGAGCAGGAAAAACTCGAAGCCAGAAAAATGTTTGTAAAACGCGCAGACTCCCCACCATCCGCTGCACGCATTGTTAGGCGCTATTTTGGGCGGAAGAAATTATTGTGTTCAAGTGTTTCTCAAGAATTGCTTCTAATTCAGGCTTTTTCTCAACTGGAACTGGCAACGCGCCTTCGCGCATGAACCCAGGCAAACGACCTTTGTATTTCAATTTGAGTGTATATGCTTGTTGGTTACCACTTCTCCATTCAAATGATTCGATTTTTTCCCATTTCACCAAATCGACGTAAGCCATGATGCCCCGCTCATGAACCCGGATGTGGCTAAAACTCATAAAAATCTGATAGATTCCGAAGGATAAACCAATAAGGCTGGAAATAAGCCATGAATATTCGGAATCTCTCCACGTAAAACTGTATGTGCCCGAAAACCCTAAAATTATGAAAAGAACACCCATAATCAGGGCAAGAGTTTTATTGGGGTAAGGAATCAAATCTAGCAAAATCTTTCCTGCGATGTTTCTGTTTCGGAGCCACGAAATGATGACCCAAACATAAATAGCCACCCAAATTATTACGCCGGAAAAAACCAGACTGCTGCCGCTAGATTGCTTAAATCCAAAAAATATCACTGACCACAGTAAACCAAAAATTGCAGCTATTATCACAAGGGTAATGAGTGCGTTCTTATAACCTTGTTGCATCGTAGAACTGGGGATACCTTTTGACCCAAACTTCACACCCAAGAATATTCCTAAGAGAATAAGTGCTCCGACTATGATTAGGATAATGATCGTATCCACAAAGCGTCTCCTTAATTTGTGGTCGTACAAAGCGCCTAACGGTTTGCGTTACTGGCGGGTGGGTGGGCGTGGACAATGTTCGAGACGAGAAAAATGCCGAAGCGAGGAAACTGCTTATAAATCGGCAGAATCCCACCCGTCAAGTGCACGCTTTGTTAGGCGCGTTCATTGAACGTATATAAAGTAAGGCGGAAATACCTATTTTTCAGCCTTCCATAATATTTGATTGATATGCCCATCTTGCGACTTTATATTCTCATATGAACTTTGCATGATTTGTTCGAGGATTGGCAACTCCACATCGCTAAGATGCTTGATATAAATACAGTACCCAGTAGTAGTATGTTTACCTAACTTAGCCAGTAATTCAGAGTAACGTGCTGTGCCATCCATCAGGTAGACGGTTATCTTACCTTTTCTTGGATAAAAGCCAATAATAAAATTGTCACCTTCGCGCCCGCTGTCATATTTGTAATGATAGGCGTCAAATCCAATCGTGCCTACATTCCATAATTTTGGCTTACTTCCACTAATTCCCTGCATTATTTTAATAAGTACATTGCTATCTTTTAGGGTTTGCTCATCAAGAGAATCGATGAACTCTTTAACCGAAGGGGTGTTTTGTGTGGACTTGCTTTTAGATGAAACGATTGTTTTTGTCATGGGTATTCTCCTTCATGAAATTGAAGAACTTATGTTCTGTATCGTCAAGGAGGGAACAAACTGGATTCCGAACCTGCGAAGCGCCTAACTATGGATTATGCGGCATCAATGCCGCATAATCCTTCCCACAGGCGTGTTATACGTCACGTTGACGTATAATCGCTTATAGACGGCATAAACTGAATGCCGCCAAATATCTCCTAGATCGCTTCCCCATTCACCACCGCAATCGGTTCGCCCATTGCGTACTGCGGACTCGTTTCCGTGCCGATGCCGAACGGCTGCCATTTGTGTTCGTCCGCGTTGAGCCGATGCTTGCCGCCGCCGCGTTTATGCGTCTGCTCAAATCCTTCGGGCGCGATGAAAAGATGTTCGCCTTCGAGCAAACCAAAGACGCCACTTTGACCGGGCTCGGCGCGTTTCCCTTGACAATATTCGCAGGTTTTCGAGTCGTGCGGCGTGTAAGCAAGCGGTTCTTCGTACGTCGTGATAAATCCTTCAAAATTCCGCAGCACGATTTTATGGTCGCTCGCGCTGATTTGATATTGCGGCATCACAGGAATTTTGCCGCCGCCGCCGGGCGCGTCAATCACATAGGTTGGGATCGCATAGCCCGACGTATGCCCGCGCAGCGCTTCCATGATTTCGATGCCTTTGGCGACCGGTGTGCGGAAATGGCCCGCGCCGTGCACCAAATCGCATTGATACAAATAGTACGGACGCACGCGGATTCGCGTGAGATCATGCACAAGTTGACGTTGGATATGCGGACAATCGTTCACGCCCGCGAGCAAGACGGATTGATTGCCCAATGGAATCCCCGCGCGCGTCAAGCGATCGCACGCCGTCGCGAGTTCTTGCGTAATTTCATTCGAGTGATTGACATGAATGTTCAACCACAACGGATGAAATTTGCCAAGCATATCGCACAATTCTTGTGTCACGCGCATCGGCATAAAGACCGGCACGCGCGAACCGATGCGAATGATCTCGATGTGCGGAATCGCGCGCAGCCGCGTCAAAATTTCTTCCAACAATTTTGGCGCCAATACCAACGGGTCGCCGCCCGAAAGCAGCACATCGCGCACTTGCGGCGTGCGCTCCAGATATTCAATTTGCGCGTCAAACTCTTTGCGTGAAAAATTCGCGGTCGGGTCGCCGACAATGCGCGAACGCGTGCAATAGCGACAGTACGTGGCGCACTGCGTCGTGATGAGCATTAGCACGCGGTCGGGATAGCGATGCACCAAGCCGGGCACCGGCGAGTGCGCGTCTTCGGCGAGCGAGTCATCCATCATCGCCGTAAACGGTTCAAGTTCGTGCGCGGTCGGGACGACTTGTTGACGCACCGGGTCATGCGGGTCGCGCGGGTCAATCAGCGAAGCAAAGTACGGGGTAATGTCCACGCGAAAGAGATGTTTCGCGCGCAGCGCTTCTTTTTCACTTTCGTTCAAATCAAGCACGTTCGCAAGCTCGCCCACGGTGTTGAGCCGATTGGAGAGCTGCCAACGCCAATCGTTCCATTTTTCATCCGGCACGTCCTGATAAAATTTGGTGCGCTTGGATGTAAATTCGCGTTTCATTTTTTATCCTCCAAAATACCGAAACTGTGACAAGCGCCGAGTGACGAGGATTGTTCTATGCCATGTCGCTTGTCGGATTTTAACTTTTAGGATGAGGCAAGGCGCGTGCGAGTATTTATCTCGCCACCCAACGCCCGTCGCGCTAGTCGAGGAGGATCGTGATCGGTGCGGAAAAAGCCAAGTGGAAAATCGTTTCGAAGCATCGCGCGCGAGTATAGCACAATTAAAAACGCGCGTAAATTGATTTACAACTGGTGACTATAAAAAGCGCGAACGTTAAAGATATTCGCTATTGATTCCAACGTCCATCCAATATCGCCGTGAATCCGTCGGATGCAGATAGACCATGATTGGATCGCCAATACCCAGTTTTGGAGCGGGATTAGAACGCAAAATATCGCTCTTGAAGAGCATCGTCTGCCCATTCTGACTGTCAACATGGCGCGCTTTGATACGCCATGCAGTGCGATGTCCGCGTCTGCTAATCTTGATAATCTCCGCTGTTACCAACTTGCCATGCTGACGATACCAGTCGCCGCTTAACGCTTTGCGGTCTGCGTACAGCATATAAAGAACCGTGTGCATCGTGAGAATTATGGCCGCAAATCCAGCGGCAAGACCGAGAGTGTAAAATATTTGCGCTTCATCAGAGCGTCCCAGCAGCCATGCCGCCAGACCCCAAAACAGGACACTCAAAAGCGCAAATATCAGACCACCCGCGATTTTCTTGTTCATATTTTTAGCTTGGATTTGACCTTGAACGGTTCAATCACTATGACGCGAATTACGATCTGGCGCGCCGCGTTACAACGCGTCCGCGACCAACTCGGCGATATCTTTGCGCGCCAGTTGTTCGTCCACGCCTTGCGCTTTGGCGCCATCTTCAAGCATCGTCATGCAAAATGGACATGCCGACGCGAGCGTTTTGGCTTGGACATCCATCGCATCCTGCACGCGCAAATTATTGATGCGCTCGCCTGTATTTTCTTCGAGCCACATTCGTCCGCCGCCGCCGCCGCAGCACAAACCATTGTCGCGCGAACGCGCCATCTCGACGAGATTCGTCTGGGGGCTGGTGACGAGCGCCGAGAGAATCTCGCGCTGCGGGTCATAGATATTATTGTAACGGCCGAGATAGCACGAATCGTGATACGTTATCGTCTCGGTGATCGTTTGTTTCGGATTGATAAAACGATTGCCAATCAGTTCGGCGATCAACTGCGTATGATGAATAATCGGATAGTTGCCCTCAAATTGCGGATATTCATTTTTGATCGTGTTGAAACAATGCGGACATTGCGTCATGATGCGCTTGAACTTGAGCGCCGACAGATTTTCCACATTTTCCATCGTCGCCATTTGATACAAATACTCGTTGCCCAGACGCCGCGCCGATTCACAGTTGCAGCGCTCGGCGCGCATAATCGCGAATTTCAATTTGGCGTTTCGCATGATTTGAATCATCGCGCGCGTCACCTTTTGATTGCGCGCGTCGTACGCGCCCGCGCAGCCGACCCAATACAACACATCATATTCCACATCGGGCTGCGCGAATTCGACCTCCAAATCTTTGAGACCATCCCACCGCGACGCCTTGGGCAGCCCGTACGGATTGCCCTGCCGTTCCATCGAGTTCATGGCTTTGTCGGATGGCGCTTGCGGTTCGCCATTCGTCAACGTGAGATAGCGGCGCAAATCAATGATGGTCGAAAGCTGGTCAATGCCGACAGGACAAATATTCACGCACGCCATACACGTTGTGCAATCCCACAATTCTTGCGCGGTGATAATATCGCCATGTATTGCTTTCGCTTCCGTCGCGCCGCCATTCGCGGACGCGGCTTTGAAAAAGGGCAAGACCGGAATGAGGTATTGTTTGGAATAATCTTGCAGTTTCACCTCGATCATTTTGGGCGACAGCGCTTTGTGCGTCGTTGAGGCGGGGCACACCGCTTGGCAGCGTCCGCAGCGCGTGCACGCGTCAAAATCCATCACCTGCTTCCACGAAAATTCTTGAAACTTGCCGACGCCGAACGTTTCCAAATCTTCGATATCGCGAATCGGTTCAATCGCGTTCGGCGCGGGTTTCTTGAAAAAGGTATTTGTCGAACTAGCAAAGACGTGGAACCATTTTGAAAAAGGCACGTACGCGATGAGAATCAACGTCAAACCGCCGTGAAACACCCACATGCCGAGATGCAGCGTCGCAATCGTTTCAAGCGGCAACGGACGCCAGACGTACGAAAGCGTATTGCCGACAATCGAAACGTACGACCACCAATCAATGCGCGCGCGCGCGGCGATGCGTAACGATTCCAGCAAAAAGCCGGTGACGACCAGCACGAAAAACGAACTCGTCACAAACAAATCGTCGTCGAAATGCAATTTGCCGTCTTCATAACCCCACAAGCGACGCGGCTTGTTTACGTACCGAATGTACAACGCCACGCACAGCGCGATGAGCGCGAGCAAACCCGCGATATCGAGGACAAATTTGTAAATGAAATAAAATGTGCCTTGCAGCAAACGCGTATGGAAAATGAGCCGCCACACTTCCCAATCGAGCGTCGCCAACACTGTCCCCATAAACAGAATCAGCATGCCCCACATTAAATTCGCGTGCATAATGCCCGCGGGTTGATTTTCGCCCACCACCTTTTTGGTGAGAATGCCAAAGGTGAGCAAGTTGCGCGCGCGCGCGCCGAGATGCGCCGAGACGCTTTTGAAATTAAATTCGCCTTTGCCCACGCGCCACAAGCGCACGTGGCGATACGCGCCATACGCGAAAATCAATACGGCGATGAGGCCGCCGAGATAAATCGAAATTTGCAGCCAATCGGGAATATTCCAAAAAGTGGGCCGACAAACCACATCGGGAGGACAAAAGGTCTCGTGAAACATCTTGATTCAGAGTGACCAGTAGTCAGCAGCCAGCAGTCGAATGTTTTTGACTACTGGCTGTTGTATACCGATAACATGTTACACTTGCGTTTGCGCCATTTCGACGATATTGACCGGTTCGACGCCGCCTTTGATCGGCGGAATTGCCGCGTACAAATTGCCGGGGTCAGGCATGTCGCGCGGCGTGCCTTGTTCGCCTTGCGGCGGCGCGACCAACAACTGCGTTTTGGTAATGATTGCGCTGCGCCGGTCATAATACGCGAGTTCGTAATCATGCTCCAAAACTATCGCGCCGGTGGGACACGCCTCTTCGCAAAAGCCGCAAAAGATGCAGCGCAAGAGATTGATTTCATAGCGCGCCGCGTAACGTTCGCCGGGCGAATAACGTTCCTGGTCCGAGTTCGCGGCGGGCAGCACATAAATCGCGTCCGCCGGACACGCCGCCGCGCACAAAGAACAACCGATACATTTTTCCAGTCCGTTCGCGTGACGTTTCAGTTCGTGACGGCCGCGAAAACGCGGCGGCACCGGCTTTTTGATTTCCGGATACTGATAGGTCACCGGCTTGCTCACCATCTCTTTACCCGTAGTGAGTAAACCTTCCACAAGCGCTCGTAAACCTTCAAACATTTGAAACCTCTATTCGCTCAACCTGCGCGCGCGTTCTTAATCCGCAATCGCTTGCGAGACTTGGACTTGGGTCACTTGGACCTGCGCGCCCATCGGCAAATTCATCGTCCCATCCAAATTATTCGCCACCGCCACGACTCCCGGCGGCACACTGCCGTCCACCCGCGCAGGCAATTCAAGCGCGCGCGGCGGCTTGCTCTCGAATGTAATTCTCACGCGCGCGCCATTGGCGATTTCCCACGCCTCGGCATCGTGCGAATTAATTTCAACGGACGCGTCCGGGACGCGCGTTTGAATAATCTCCGAATATTGCGCCAACGCGCCGCAATCTAACAAAGCGCGCGTCACCGCCAAGTACACGCCAGCAGTCGCCTGCGCGCTGTCGGCAGGTTGGACAAATTTTACGTCAAATTTCGCGTCCGCGTTCGTTTCGGAAAACGTCGCCCACTGCGCGCCGCTGACAACGCCAATCAATTCGCCGAGCGCCATCTGCACCGGTTCCGCCGCATCGCCGCCGACAGTTTGCACCGAAGCGCGCCGCCGCGCGTTCACTTGCAAACGCGCGTGCGTCATTTTCGCGTACGTTGGAATGCGCTGCGCGATTTCATTCATCACATCGCCGGCGGAAGCGTACGTCCATTTCGCGCCGAGTTGCTGCGCCAATTCCTGAATAATCGCCCAATCGGGACGCGCCTGCCCCAGCGGTTCGAGCGCGCGCGCAAAATATTGCACGCGCCGTTCGGTATTTGTAAACGTGCCATCGCGCTCCGCCCACGCCGACGCGGGAAAAACAACATCCGCTTTTTGCGCGGTCGCGGTCATGAACAAATCTTGGACAATCATAAAGCCCGGATTCTTGAACGCGGGATTTTCGCGCGCAGGGTCCGCGCCCATCACGTACAAGAGTTTGGCTTTGGTCAACATCTCGGACGCTGGCATGCCGCCATCGGTCGGCGTCATGCCCATATCCAGCGCGCCCATCGAATTGCTGCGCGGATACAATGCGATAACGCCATTATTCTTGCGTCCAAAATGACCGCTCAAAATGAGCAGCGCGTTCAATGCCGCTTCCACCGCCGGGTCGCGCTGCATCGCATACATGAATTCGCGCCCAAATAAAATGATGCCATTTTCGGACGCCGCAAAGGTCTCGCCAATTGTTTTGAGCGTGTCAGCGCTCACCTCCGCCTTTGCCGCGCACTCGGCGACGGTGAGATTTAACGCCGCGCTATACTCTGTCGCGCCGTTCGCCTTATCCGACTTGTGTAACCCCGCGTCAATCATCGCGCGCACGAGGCCCAATACAAAATACGCTTCCGCGCCATAGCGATAAATCGTTTTATGCGACGCGTATTGCGCGAGTTTCGTGGCGCGGCCATTGGCGACGACGAGCGTCGCGCCCTGCCGCGTGATTTTAGACAAGCGCAAGCGCAGCACGGGTTGTTCGGTTTGCGGATCTGCGCCAAGCAGCAGCGCGGTGACACCTTTGCCGAGTTCGCCCAAATTGGTGCCGACGCCCGCGCCAAAATTTTTCACCAGCGCGTCGCCCGCATTCCACTGCGACCAACCAAAGCGATGGTCCAGATTGTTCGAGCCGAGAATTTCGCGGAATAATTTTTGGAACAAATACAAATCTTCGTTCGCCAAGCGGTCGCCCGCCAACCCCGCCATACTCTTGCCGCTTTCGCCCAGCGTCGGACGAATGCGATTCGCCACAAAATTCAACGCTTCGTACCACGAAACCGGCGTAAGGTCGCTCTCGGCGCGAATCATTGGCGTCGTAACGCGTTCCGGAGAATGCGCGTAATGATGTTCCAGCCGCCCTTTGTCGCACAACCAAACTTCGTTGACGGCTTCGTTTTGACGCGGCGTGACGCGACGAATCAAATTGTCGCGCGTGCCCAAATAAACATTGCAGCCGACCGCGCATTGTTGGCAAACGGATGGGTAATCATTCAACTCGAACACGCGCGCGGTGAAACGAAAATCGCGCGAGGTCAACGCGCCAACGGGGCAAATATCAATCGTGTTGCCGGAGAAATTGGAATTGAATGGCGGATCGTCGAACGTGGTGACTTCCAAGCCGCGCCCGCGGTCCGCCAGACCGAGCGACGGTTCGCCCGCGATTTCATCTTGAAAGCGCACGCAGCGACCGCATTGGATGCAGCGCTCGCGGTCGAGCATGATGAGCGGCGAAAGCGGCACTGCCTTGTCATTATGAAATTTCGATTCGACATAGAAACGGGTGTTGCCCGGACCGTAATGCAGCGTGTGGTCTTGGAGCGGACATTCGCCGCCCTTGTCGCAAACCGGACAATCGAGCGGATGACTCGTCAACAAAAATTCGAGAATGCTGCGGCGCGCTTCGGCGACTTGGGGCGTGGTTGTATGCACCACCATTCCTTCCGAAACAACGGTGGTGCAGCCCGTCTGCAATTTCGGCATCCAGTTGATGACCGGCTGTCCGTTCTCATCCACAACCGGCTGTTTGGTCGCGGGGTCCATTTTCGGCATGCCGACTTGGACCAAACACATGCGACACATTCCTGCCGGCGCCATTTTGGGATGATAACAAAATACCGGAATGTGCGAGCCGACGGGTTTGGCTGCTTCGACAATCAGCGTGCCGGCGGGAACATCAATTATTTTTCCGTCAATCGTTACTTTGGGCATGAAAAATTACCTTAAGGGCGAACACGATTAGATAGCTTCTCGCTTAAAACTGGTTATATTGCCATACTGATCATTAAAACTCGCTTGTTTCGCGGATCGCCTTCTTTCCTACAGGAGTGTCCACAACCACAACAACTTTCATCATGATTCCTTGATGACCAGATAGAAATCCCTTTAGTTCCCGACTCTCGTATTCGGATCTGCAAAACTCCCATTTTGGCATCGTGCGCTTCCTGCAATTGGAACATCCTGAGTTTGAAAACTCATGGCAAGGATACAGGTTAAAACCGTTTGCGACAAGTCACTTGCTGACAGAGTTTTACCTGTAGAGAATATCAATCAATCATTGCACCGCGCTCGCGCAAAAATTGCTCAAACCGCGCGACCAGCCGTTCTGCATCGCGCAAAAGGTCGGTTGCTTGTTCGGGCGTCAGTTCATTCTTTTTCTCGCCCTTCGCTTTGCCATAATCCACATAACCGCGTGCGTCAAAGAGTCGAACGTAGATGTCTTTATATTCTTCCTCAAATAATTTCGGTTTCACCAAGAACTGATTGATGGCATCACGAACGCCATTGTGTTTGTCACGCACAACGTTCACTATATAAAGCGCGGCGGTTGCCAAACTAAATGCGGCGCAATACGCGGACGGCATTGCATACAATGACCTGCCGTCATTTTCAATCACCTGCGCGTTGCGCCACATTTCGCGCGATTCGGCAACATATAACCGAATCACCTCAATCGTCTCATAATCAAGCGGGCGAAGTTCACCTTCAGGAAAGTCGAGCGGCACCTTTGCCTCCTCCAAGCACGCGGCAAGTTCGTCCCACAGTTCAATTCCATCCCGCCGAACATTCACATAAAACGGCAATTTCAAACGTTGATAATTTTCCCAATCCTCACGCGAAAAGACCATCGGCGCGATGAACGCATTATCGTATTCAAAATCATGACAAATTTTCTTGACGTCTTCATAGCCATTCGACGTCGCCACGAGCAAATCAATGTCCGACTCGCTTTCCGCATCCCCGCGCGCCTTCGACCCATACAAAATCACGCGCGACACATCCGCTTCACATTCCGCTTCCAAACACGTCAACAGCTCCGTCACCAGCGCGCGCTCCTCATCCGAAAGATGCGGCACGCGTTCTCGGCTCAACAACTCACTGCGCTTGCTCAAAACCTGAACTGCCATCTCACTCACACTCTATCTACTTGTCCACCGATTTTCCTGTCTACCTGTTCCCCTATTTCTCTGTTTCCCTGTTTCCGTCCGCGCTCACCTTCGCTTCGTATTCGTGTTTGAACCATTTGAGCGTTCCCAGCACCGGCGAAGTCGCAAACTCGCCGAGCGGACAAAGCGTGCGACCGAGAATTTGATTCGCCACAATCGGCAGCATTTCCATATCGCGCGCAGTGCCTTTGCCGGTATTGATGCGTTCCATCAAAACAAACATCCAATACGTCCCTTCGCGACATGGCGTGCATTTGCCGCATGATTCGTGCATGAAAAATCGGCTCATCTTTTGCGTCGCCCACGGAATATCCGTGTCCTCATCCAGCACGATGATGGACGCCGAACCCAAAATCGAACCCGCCGCGGCGACGGCTTCATAGTCGAGTTTGGTATCGAGATGCTGCGCGGTCAACATTGGCGCGCTCGCGCCAGCGGTCAAAATACCCTTGACGTTTTTTTCGCCGCGCACGCCCTGCGCGTATTCGGCGCCAAAAATCAAATCGCGCAAAGTGATGGAACCGAGCGGCGCTTCATAATTGCCCGGACGATTGACGTGTCCGCTCACGCAAAAGACTTTTGGTCCCGATGATTTTTCCGTGCCAATCGTTTTGTACCAGTCCGCGCCCTTGTCAATAATCGGCGGGACATTGGTGAGCGTTTCAACATTGTTAATAACGGTAGGTTTGCCGTACAAACCAACGACAGCGGGAAACGGCGGCTTGACGCGCGGCATACCCAACTTGCCTTCGAGCGATTCGAGCATCGCGGTCTCTTCGCCGCAAATGTACGCGCCCGCGCCGCGATGCACGGTGATTTCCAAATCATACGCGCTGCCCAAAATTTGGGCGCCCAGATAACCGCGCTGTTTTGCCGCCGCAATCGCTTGCTCCAAAATATTCGCCGCGCCCGGATATTCGCCGCGAATATAAATGAACGCGTGCGCGCATTGAATCGCGTACGCTGAAAGAATCACGCCTTCGATAAATTGATGCGGATTCTTTTCCATGATTTCGCGATCTTTAAAGGTGCCGGGTTCGGACTCGTCGGCATTGACCGCGAGATAACGCGGGAAAACGCCTTTGGGCAAAAAACTCCATTTCAAGCCGGTCGGAAAACCTGCGCCGCCGCGGCCCTTTAAACCCGACGCTTTCACCGCGTCCGTCACCTGTTCGGGCGTCATCTCCTTGAGCGCTTTTTTCAACGCGGTGAATCCGCCATTGCGCTCGTACACGTCAATGTCGGCAATCTCTGGAATATTTTTATTGCGTAAAATAATCGGTTCCCAAATCATAAGCGCTCACGGAGGTCGCAGCTTGGAAAGCGAAATTCTAAAATTTCCAAGCTCCAAACTCAGACCTCTATCTATCCACGTCTCCCAATACAATATCCGTCATAGCAATCAAGCCGACCAAATCCGAGATCGAATAACCCGGCGCGACGTGCGACAGAATTTGCAGATTGGCGAAACTGGGCGTGCGCACATGAACGCGATGCGGTTTATTGGTCCCATTCGATGAAATGAGAAAACCCAATTCGCCGCGCGGCGATTCGATCGCTTGATAGACAAAGCCGACTGGGGGTTTGAATCCTTCCGTCCAGAGTTTGAAATGATGAATCAAACTCTCCATGCTCTGTTGGAGTTCTTGTTTCGGCGGCGGCGCGACTTTGCGATTGGTGGTAATGACCGGCCCGCCGGTTTTACGCAAGCGTTCCAACGCCTGTTCGATAATCCGCAGCGACTGACCCATCTCTAAAATTTTCAGACGATATAATTCAAAAATATCGCCCGTGTCGGATTGAGTGTTGTACGGGACTTGGAAATCATACGTCTCGTAACCGCTGTATGGCTGCGCTTTGCGCAAGTCCCAATCCACGCCCGTCGCGCGCAGCATTGGCCCTGTAAGCGCCAGTTGCAGCGCGTCGCGACGCGTATACGCGCCGACGCCAATGGTGCGGTCTTTCCAAATCGGATTCTTGTCGAGCAGCGCGATATATTCGTTGATGCGCCCGTACATCATCTTGACGAATTCGCGCGTCTTGTCGGAAAAACCCATTGGCACATCGAGCGCGCAACCGCCCACGCGGAAATAGCTGGTCATCATGCGCGCGCCGCTCACCATTTCAAAAAGATCGAGCGCGTATTCGCGTTCGCGGAACGCATAAGTGAACATGCTGACCGCGCCAATATCCATCGCGTTCGTGCCGACGGCGACGAGATGCGACGCGATCCGCGTCACTTCGCTCAACAACACGCGAATGATTTGCGCGCGTTCCGGCACCTCAATCTCCATCAACTTTTCGACTGCGAGACAAAAACCGAGATTGTTCGCCAAGGGCGACAAATAATCCATGCGGTCGGTCAGCGGAATGGCTTTGGTGTACGTTTTGTACTCCATGTTTTTTTCAATGCCCGTATGCAAATAACCGATATCAGGCATTGCGCCAATAATTTTTTCGCCCGCCGTTTGCAAACCCACGCGCAGCACGCCGTGCGTGGAAGGATGATGCGGCCCCATATTAATCAACATGGTTTCGGTCATCGGGTTATGAAAGTTCGCGCCGTGCGACGTGGGGTCAGGCGACGCGGCAGTCGGGCTATTGCTGATTGGAATCTCGGTCACATCGCCGTCAATTTCAAAAATCGCTTCGCGCGGACGCGGCGGCGGAACATTTTTGGGTTTGTTCGCTTCGATTTGGTCAATATTGTGCGTAAATTCAACCGTCTCGTAGCCGAGCGGAAAATCTTTGCGCAGCGGATGTCCGACTTGATTTTCGGGCAAAAGAATGCGCCGCAAAAACGGATGGCCCTCAAAGCGCACGCCCATCAAATCATACACTTCGCGTTCAAAAAAATTGGCGCCGCGAAATAGCTCGGTTATCGTCGGCGCGACCGCGTCATCGCTTTGGAGTTGTACGCTCAAGCGCACGCGCGCATTCGCGGCATGCGAAAGGAAATGATACAAAACTTGAAAGCGCGCGGACGGCTCGATATCGGACAGCGGCTCATCGTTATAGACCAGCTCGTACGGATTGGGCGCGTTATCCGCCTGCAAAAACCAATCGAGCGCGGTCACATCCACGCATTGGTCAAAATCAAATTCATCGCGCAACATGCGCGCCGCGTCCGGCAAAATCTCGCGCGCGACCGTGACCGTCGTCTCGCCGCGAAATTCGGACACGTCCAAAATTTGCGCGCCAAAATTTGCGCGCAAGCGCGCGGCAAGATCGGTCACGCTAAAGGTTTTCATCAGAGGAGTCGCGACTGCCATAAGCTCAACCTCGCAAGCCCCAATTTTCAATCTTGATTTGCCCGCGCGGTTCGCCCTTTGTGATTTTTTCGTGCAGTTGGAGAATGCCGTACATTAACGCCTCGGGGCGCGGCGGACAACCCGAGATATAAACGTCCACCGGAATAATTTCGTCCACGCCCTGCAGAATCGCGTAATTATTGTACACGCCGCCGCACGACGCGCAATCGCCCATCGCAATCACCCATTTTGGTTCGGGCATTTGATCATAGAGTTGACGCACCACCGGCGCCATTTTGCGCGAGACGCGTCCCGCCACAAACATCAAATCGGCTTGGCGCGGCGAGGCGCGATACACCTCCATCCCAAAACGCGCGAGGTCGTAATGCGAAGCGAACGTCGCCATCATTTCAATCGCGCAGCACGCGAGACCGAACAAGAGGGGCCACATGGATTTCGTGCGCGCCCAGCGCACCGCATCTTCGAGTTTAAAAAACGCCGTGCCCATCGCGCCGCTTTTTTCCGCGGGCGCGCGCAGCTCATTCGCGGGTATTATTTGTTGAGACATCTCTCACCTTTATCACTTGTCTAACGCGCAAAACAATAAAACCATAAACGCGAGAATTATAGCATTGGCTGGTTTGATTGTAAAGCGATTCACAAATAAGGGGATTTCAATCCTCGCGCGCGAAATAAAAAAACCGCGCGCGAGGATTATCTCGCCGCGCGGCATGGCGTATTCAAGACGCTAGATCAGTTTCCGATTTGATTTAGGGGACAGACCCTTTGGGTTTCCGAAAACCCAAAGGGTCTTGTATCCTAGACCAAACAGAAATTCGCGCTAGGACTCGCTGATCGGCTCTGCCGCGTCATGTTTCTCCAACGGCACATTCGGACGCGTCAACAATTCACGCGCGACTTGGAACAGCGTCGGCGGATGCAGCAGCATATTCGCGTAACTCGCGTTCGCCATCGGACACGCGCATTCGTTGTTCTTGATACTCTTGCGCAAAGTTCGCATCGTCCCCACCTCTTCAAACCAAATCGGTTTGAGCGCGTAATTCGTGCGCCGCACATTGCCGACGGGCTGCGCGCGAATGCAGCACGACCATACATCGCCGTTCGGCGCGATATGACCGCTCGCCCAACCCGCGAAACAGGGAATCACTTGCGTCTGCTCGAACAGCGTGCGTTTGGCTAACTGATAATATTGCGCGCGGAATGATTGCGTCACGCGCGCGAAACCGCGCGCCGGCGTATGACGCGCGTGTTCGCTCAAAAAATCGGCGACGGGACCGTATTCCTCCGCCAACGGCGTAATATCCAAACCGACCGTATCAAGTTCGACACGCTCTTCGGCGACTTCGGTGATATAGGAATCGGGGTTCAGCGTTTGCAGCCCGCCATAAATTTCGCGGAAACGTTTAATATTGTATTTAGAGACCACGCTGTGAATAGATAGCACGAGATTCGAATGTTTCTTTTGCAGCTCTTTTAAACCCGCCCACGTTTTCATCGAGCGCGCCCAGTTGCCCGGCACCTGACGAATCTCGTCGTGTTCCGCCGCGATGCCGTCGAGCGACAAGTTGATGCCAATGCGTGAATGCGGCGCGTGCGCGCAAATTTTATCCACGCCCTCGAGAATGCGCTGCGTTAAAATACCGTTTGTTGGAATCGTGATGTATTCGGGACGGCAATAGGTGTATCCTGCGATAACCATCTCGGGCAAATCTTTGCGTTGAAAAGGTTCGCCGCCGGTGAACGTTAAATAAATTGGTCCGCGCCCGATATTTTGAAATGTTTTCGTCCACTCTTCCAGTGTCATGTCGTCGTTCGGTTTGCGCCACACATCGCACGTTTTGCATTTTGAATTGCAGCGAAACGAAATGCTGACGACAAGACTGAACGGCAGCATTTTGGGAAAACCGAAACGATAGAACGACCAATAGAGCGGAATTTTAGGTAAAAGAGAAGTTAACATACTCGTGATTATTTATCGCGTGATAGCAAAACGCCGCCGCGCTATTTTTTTGCGGTATCCGCCGGCACAATCAGTTCGACGCGCGTCCGTCCCTGCTCATCCTTGACTTGGAGTTCGACGCGCGGCGGATTGGCGTACACATGCGCCACGCCGTAACCGTTGCAGGGGCCCGGTTCTTGGCCGTAGAAACCTTCACTCCATTCCCCGGGATGCGGCGTGCTGATGCAGCCACCGCCATTGGGACCGTTCGTCAACATTTCAGGAAAACCAGAATGCGTGCCGTTATCAATTCCGCCCGCGTGCATATCGCCTGAAATCACAATCACGTTCGTGATGTGATTATCACGCGCAAATTTGATAATAGCGTCATGCTCATAACGAAACGCGCCCCAAGCGTCTTCGGATTTAGCCGTTTGATTGAATACGACGGGGCTGATAATGAATTTCCACTGCGCGGTGGATTGTTTCAAACCCTGTTTGAGCCATTCAAGTTGGCTATCCGCGCCCAGACGATTGCCATCAAGCATGGATTTGTTTGGTCCGTCGGGTTTATTATTAGGATCGCGCTGCGAACGCGCGTCCAATACAAAAAAATCGGCTTGGGCGTACGAAAACTTTTGCCAATCGCCATTCCCTTTTTGCGGCAAGGGATACGTCGGAAACATTTCCTCTAGCGAACGCCGCATCAACGGGAGCAGCCGATTGGCTTTATCGCCATTATCCATGCCCGAATCATGGTCATCCCACATGTGCGCGACCGCATAACGTTTGAGAATGCGCGTGACAAAATCGGCGATGCTGGGGCTAGTTCGCGTATCGTACATCAACTCGTAATTCGCGCGCGCGGAATCCAAATCTTTATGTTTGCCGTGCGGAAAGTCTCCGCCAATAATCACAAAATCCGGATTTTCTTGGTCAACGCTGACAAATGTCTGCGCGGCGAGTTCGGGACTCGCCGAAAAATCGGTGAGCTGCGCGAACGTAAAATCTTGGACTGCGCCCACAGGCGGGAAGGTTTTGAAACGCGCGTACGGCGCGCGCAGCTGCGACACGCCATTGACCAGTACATCGAGATAATATTCAGTGGATGGAGTCAAATCGCGCAGCGCGATTTTCGCGGTGAGATTGGCGTCGGGGTTAATTGGTTGCGCTTTGGTCGTCACCGCGTCGGCAAGATCGGGCTGCATGCCGTACCGCGCTTGGACGTTCGCGGGCGCGCTCGTCTGAATCCATACCATTGCCTCTTGCGGCGTCACTGCGCCGACGATTGGCCCGTGAGAGAGCGTCGCGGAGTCTGATGCGCGCGGCGTTTGCGCCAGAACGGTAGCGATATTACGCGGGGTGCCCACCGCCGCGGCTTGACGCGTTTTCTTGGCATCCCGACTTGTGACCGGTGTTAAAGGCGCAGCCGTTTGATTTTTGACGGCGCCGCCGCACCCCATAATGAGCGTCAGCAGACAGAGCGCGATAAAAGTCATTCTTGGCATGTTGTGATATACGCGCAGAGGTTTGCCATCCGTTCGATGAAACGAATGATAAGATTTGGCGTCTGATTTCGCGGGGCGCGCATTGTATATCTACACGCCAATTTTCGCGCTAGTGCATCTTTAACGGACTTGTTGTGTGTCAAGACCTTTGGGGTTTTCGACGCGGGTGCGCCAAACCAAGCAAATTGCCCAGAAACCCCAAAGGT
>JAJTXZ010000084.1 GCA_021463195.1 Anaerolineae bacterium | reverse complement strand
CGCGCAGCTTGCTCGCGCGCGCGCTCCAGCAGTACAACACCTTTCTCCTCGGCTATCCATCGCATTTGATTTTCGCCGCGCTCGGCATCAGCGGATTATTGCTTTGGCTCGGCGCGCATTTGCGCCCATGGCAAATCCGCCGTTTCCCCGCGCGCGGCGTGTATTATTTTTTGCATAACCGTCGCGTGTCTGGCACGCTGCTAGTCATTGCGGGTTTCACGCTCTATGCCTTTCTCGATTTTCAAAATTATCCCGATTGGTTTCCACTGCTGCCCTTTCTCGCGCTCTTTGCCGCCTGGTTGTTATGGCAAGCCCTCGCGCGTGTGTTACAATTCTTTAAACTCGCCGCGCGCCCGCGCGCGCTAGTCTTGGCGCTCGCGACGCTGTTTCTGTTGAGCATCAGCATCGCGCACGTTTTTAGCGCGTCGCCGCTGGACAAACGAATGCCCGGTCTCACCTGGCAAATGCAAGAGCGCGCGGCAATGGCAGCCAGCCGCGCGCTCGGACCCGCGACGCCCGTGTGGGTAATAGGCAAACCCGAACTACTTTTTTTGATGCGGCGTCAAAATCTCAATCCTTATATCTATCTCTTTGGTCATGTGGACGGCATGATTGACCGACTTGAACCCGGCGGCTTTCAACAAATGCTCGATAATGCTCTCGCGCAAAAACCCGGCTTGTTGGTTTTGGCGCGCTTGCCCAAACGAAAATTCACTTCGCCCGCCAATTATCGCGCGTTAGAAAATCTCAAAACAGATTTTGTCGCTGTGCGGCAATGTCGCGCGTTGGGCGCAGGCGATTTTTTCGCGCGCGCGGATTTGATCAAAACTTTATCCGCCGCCACGCAAGGATGCATAAAAAAATAAATGGCGCGCGTTCTCATCATCACCGGCATGCATCGTTCCGGCACCTCGCTCGTGGCAAGTCTGTTTGAGCGCGCGGGCATTCATCTGGGCGCGCGCCTCCTTGCGCCCCAAGCCGACAATCCCTTTGGCTTTTTTGAAGATGTCGAATTTGTGGATTTTCACGAAGATGCGCTGCGCGCGCGCGGCCAAAATATTCTCGTCCCGCGCGATTTTGTCCTGACACCCGATGCAGCGGAGAAACAGCGCGCGCGCGAACTGATTGCTGCGCGCGCGTCACACGAACTATGGGGCTGGAAAGATCCGCGCACCAGTTTGACGCTCGATTTTTGGAACGCGCTCATACCCGACGCGCGTTTTCTATTCGTCTATCGTCATCCCTTTGATGTAATCCTTTCGTTAGCGCGGCGCGATGAAGTGGTCGGCTTTGATTTTTTTAATGCGCTCGATGCGTGGTGCGCCTACAATGAATCTATTTTAAAATTCGCGCGCGCCCACCCCGATACGACCCTGCGGTGCAATACGTACGCGCTGCTCGAACAGATCGAACTGTTCCAACACGCGCTCGCGCAAAAATTTTCGCTCGCGCTGGAATTGACCGCCCAAACGCGCGATGAACTTTATCGCGCCGAACATTTGCGCCGCGCGCCGCGCAGTCCCGAATCCGACGCGCTGCTAAAACAAATTCATCCTGACGCTGCCGCGTTGTATGACGAGTTGCAAACGGGTGCGACACCGCGCGCGGAGGAAACAATTCAAAACGCGTCTCCCGAAATATCCGCGCTCGCGCAGTTTGCCGCGCGCTTGCCCGCGCCGCTCAACGAAGCGAATCAACGCGCGTTGCTCATTGCGCTGGTCGCGCTGACCGACCCCGCGCTGTACGAAAATTTCGCGCGAACCCACATCGCGCGCACTAACGAACTCGAGAACCAACGCCGCGCGTGGGAACAAACGGCGCAGGAACGCGCCCAAACGCTTCAAACTCAAACCGCGTGGGCGACTCGGCGAATGCGCGACTTGGAGCGTCTCGAATCAAACGCGATGGTCCGCGCGCTCATGCGTTTGGGAATTGCGCCGCGCTCCGCGACTGAAAAATAACTGTAATGTCTCCGCTCGTTTCGATCATCATTCCTTGTTACAATCAAGCGCGTTTTCTCGCCGACGCATTGGACAGCGCGCTCGCGCAAGAGTATGATGCGCTCGAAATCATTGTCGTCAACGACGGTTCGACCGATGATTTTCAAGCGCGCAGCGCGCCGTATCAAAACGACGCGCGCGTAAAAATTATCGCGCAAGAAAATCGCGGACTGCCCGTCGCGCGCAATCGCGGCATCCGCGCAGCACGCGGCGCATATCTAAAATTTCTCGACGCCGATGATTGGCTAGCGCGCGCCTGCCTTGCCAAACAAGTCGCCGTGTTTCAAGCAGCTCCGACATTGGGGCTTGTCTATTGCGACCTTGTACGCGTGAACGCGCAAGGCGAACAAATTGACGATTATTCCGTCGCCCGCGCGCGCCGCATTCTGGACGGCGATATTTTGCCGTCGCTATTGGTCGGCGGCTATTTTACGCCGCAGACCGCGCTCGTGCCGCGCCGCGCGCTCGACCAAATTGGCTTTTTTGACGAAACACTCGGCGGCTCCGCCGACATGGAATTATGGATGCGCCTGATGTGCGAAAACTATACCGCGCGCTTTGTGCCTGAAAAACTCGTCTATTATCGTTTGCACGACGCGAACATGAGCCAAGATACCGCGCACATGCAGACGACGCATTTGCGCGCGCTGGACGGCATCACCACGCGCTATCCGCATCGCGTCGCGCGCGCGTTAGACGAACTGATTCGCGAACAGCGGCGCGTGGACCAAGACAGCGCGTGGGCGCGTGAAACCATCGCGGCGCAACAGCAAGAAATTGACGCGCTGCGTCACGCGTTAAATACGCGCGGCGTGCGCGCGGCGCGCGCACTCGAACGATGGAGCGCATCATGGAGCCGTTAAAAGTTTTATTTTGGATTCGCCGCCGCGCGGCGCCGCGCGGCGGCGACCTTGTCGCGCTCGAAAATACCATCGCCGCATTGCGCGCATACGAGGTTGAATGCGTTGTGTCCGATGAACCCACGCACGACCTGTCGGAATTTACGCTCGTTCATCTGTACAACCTTTCTCATCCAACCGTCGCAATCGAGTATGTAGCGCGGGCAGCAGACGCGAACAAGCCGCTCGTCGTCACGCCAATCTATTGGTCGCATGCGCAATGGTTGGAAACGCGCGCGCGCGCGACGGCCGCGACGCGTCCTGAATTTTTTCTCGGCGCGCTCTCGGATGACGAACGCGCGCTTTCGCAGCGCGTCCTCTTGGAGACTGAACAATTGGGGCGCGCCGCGCATCAGCTGGTCTGTGATGCCGCCGCGCGCATTTTTACGTTTTCGCGCGCGGAAGGCGATATCCTCGCGCGCGAATTTCACGCCGCGCGCGCCAAGTTGCATGTGACGTACAATGGGATTGATCCCGCGTTTCAATACGGCGACGCGGAACGCTTTTTCAAAACACACGGACTGCGTGATTTTGTCTTGTCTGCCGCGCGCATCGAAGAACGCAAAAATACAATCGGCGTCATTCGCGCATGGCGCGATGAAACGATTCCGCTCGTTCTGGCGGGCGGCGCGCCCGACGCGGATTATTTGGCATTGTGCCAGCGCGAAGCGGGAGCGAACACGCATTTTCTTGGCGCGCTCACGCCCGCGCAGATGGCGGATGCGTTCGCCGCCGCGCGCGTGCATGTCTTGGCGAGTTGGTGGGAAGAGGCGTCGCTGTCCGCGTTGGAAGCGGGGCTATCGGGCTGCGCGCTCGCGCTGACGAAAAATAGCCCGGCGCGCGAATATTTTGGCGACATGTGTTTCTTGTGCGACCCCGCCGCGCCGTCATCCATTCACACGGCGATTCGCGCCGCGTATGACGCGCCGCGTCATACGCGCCTCGTCGCGCATTTGCGCGAAACTTTTGTGTGGGATCGCGTCGCGCGCATCCTAGCTGACGCGTACGCCGAAATCGCCGCGCAGCCGCAAGCATTTTTGCCGCGCGCGGACGCCGCCGCATGGAAAGGAGTGAGCGAGCCGCTCGCCGAATTGTTGCATTTGCGCGAAACGTATTTGCGCGCGTTGGAAACGCGAACGCGCGAGCAAGCAGAGTGGGCGCGTGAATTGGAACGTATCATTGCCGCGCGCGATGCCGAACGCGCGCGTTGGCTTCCTTGGACGCGTTTACGCCAAACCTTTGCGCGCCGCCCATGAACATTCTCGTTTTTCCGCCAGTGTACGGGTTTGGTCTCGGCACGCTGTTTGATTCGACTCGACGCGCGCTGCCAGCGCAAATCCGTTGGCAAATCGCACCCCACGCGGAAATACCGCAAAACACGTTTGATTTCGCGCATTTTTACACTCTGCCCGATGTCTTTGCCACGTTTCCAAAACTTTTCGCCGCGCAACGCGCCGGTTTGCGAATCATCGCGACGGCGCTGTATTGGGACCCGACACGCTATCTGACGCAAGGACTCGCGCACGCGGAGTTGCCCGACGCGGGCGCGTCGGCGGAGCGCGTCGCGGAAATTCGCGCCGCGCAGCTCGATGTGGAACGCGCGTTATTGCGCCTCATTTATCACGCATGCGATCTGTTGATCGCTCAGTCGCGGAGTGAAGCGGATGCATTGGTGAATGATTTTGGCATCGCTCCCGAACGCATTGTGATTGCGTGGTGTGGCGTCGAAACGCGCTATGCGAACGCGTCGCCCAAATTATTTCGAGAAAAATTTGGTCTCGAAAATTTTGTGTTAGCTGTAGGGCGCGTCGACGCGAATAAAAATCAGTTGAATCTCATTCGCGCGCTGCGCGACGAAAACATTCCGCTCGTTCTCGCGGGCGGGTCGCTGGCGCCGCCCTATCTTGACGAATGTCAAAAAATCGCAAGCGCGAATATTCATTTCTTGCCATCTCTTTCCGATAAAGAACTTGGTTCCGCGTACGCCGCCGCGCATACGCACGCGCTCGTCAGTTGGCTCGAAGTCGTCGGGCTTGTCACGCTCGAAGCCGCTGTCGCAGGTTGCAACGTCGTCTTGACGCGCGAACACGGCGCACGCGATTATGTCGGCGACGCGGGTTGGTACTGCGATCCGGGTGATGTTACCTCCATTCGCCGCGCCGTATTGGACGCGCATCACGCGCCGCCGCAAAATATGCTGCGCGAACACTTGCTCAAAACGTATTCGTGGGAACGTCACGCACGCGAAATTTGCGACGCGTACGAACGCGCGTCGGCATTGCCTCCACGCGTGGAGAGCGCGGAGGGGCGCGCGAATTTGGAACAAACCGTACACACGCTCGTTCGACTTGTGCCGCTGCTCGAGACGTCGCGCGCAGAATTATGGCGCGAGAAAAATGAACTCGCGCGCGAACGCGACGCGTACGCCAACGGGCGCGCGATGCGCTTGCTGAACGCGGCGAATCAAATCCTCAAGCGTTAAATAATTCGCATGGATTTTGTTTTTCTTTCGACACAAGGGTGGGAGGAAATGGGCGGCGCCGGTCGTCCCATTCATTTTTTGGCGCGCGAATTATTGGCGCGCGGCCACCGCGTTTTGTTTGTCGAAGTGGTTGCTAGCAAAACACCCGTTACCGAAAAAAATTTCACCCTCGTCAGTTTCGACGCGCTCGGCTTCGACGAACGCGCTTTGCGACGCGCGTGGTTTGGACTCGCGCCCAAATTCGATTCGCTAAAACCATTCACGCGCGTCCTCGACGCGTTTGAAACGCGCGCGGCAGAACGCGTGGTTGTGTACGCCGATCCATTTGTTCCTTTTGTCGAATGGTTCAAACTCTTTCGCCAGCGCGGATATAAAATTGTGTACGACGCGCTCGATGATTTTGAAGCGTTTCCCGAAATCGGTTTGTACTTTGCCAATCGCGACGCCGAACAATTTCTCGTCGCGCAGAGCGATCTCATCGTCGCCGTCTCCACGACATTGGTCGAAAAATTATCCGCGTGGAATCCCCGCGCGCCGATTCAATTATTGCGCCAAGGTTACGACGCGGCGTTATTCTCCCCCCCCCCGTCGCGCCGCGCGCGGAGCAGCCCATCACGCTCGGTTTTTGGGGACAGGTCAACGCGTTCAACCTTGACCTTGACTTGATCGAATTCATCGCGCGCGCGCGTCCGAGCTGGACGATTCAACTGATTGGCCCGATTGATTTGGACCCGACCTTGCCGCGCGTCGAGGAACGCTTGCGCGCTTTATCGAATATCCGGTTGGTTGGGCCCGTCGCGCATTCAGAGCTGCCGCGCTATTTACAAAATTTCGACATCGCCATCGCGCCTTTTCCCGATAACACCTTTAATCGCGCCCGCGATCCCTTGAAAGTGTTCGAGTATTTGAGCGGTTACAAGCCGGTCGTCGCCGCGCACACGCCGCAGTTGCGCGGGATGCCATACGTGTCAGTTGCTGAAACGCCGCAAGAATTTTTGCGACAAATTGAAATGGCGCTGACGATTCAGATTGAGCGCCAACAGGTGGATGCCTACCTCGCGGAATGCGCGTGGTCGAAACGACTCGAACGATTTCTCGATTTGCTCGCGCGGACGCCGAACGCCATTGCTTTGACAGCGCCCGATACTGACGCATGGTACGCCGACGCGGCGTTGGGCAACAACGCGCGCCAATACATTTTGCGCGTCGAACAGCTCTTGATTGAACGCACCCAGTACATTGTCGCGCTGGAACATGACGCCCAAGCCAAACAAGCGCATATTCAACGCCTACAACATACTAATCCATTTTGGAAACTAAAATCCATTATTGATTCATAATAAAACGAGATTCAATCTATTTAATTATTTTGCTCGCCATTATCCAAGCGCAGTTGCATCACAAATTATCTATTTGCGATATAAAAATCGTTTTTGCGTCATATTTCAAACTCTTGTTATCTAATATACAGTGAATATCCTTTTTATCAGTCCAATCGCGTGGGACAATTCCGACGGCGCGCATCGCCCAGTCCAATTCGCCCAAGAGCTCGCGCGGCGCGGTCATACGGTCACGTATCTCGAAATCGAAAAGAGTCGCGCGCGCGTTTTCGCCGCGAATCCGCGCGTTCTCACCTTTGAGACACTCGGCTGGGACGACGTGAATTTTTTGCGCGCATGGTACGGTTTAGATTACACCGCGCCCGCGGAGGTCGTGACGCGCTTGGACGCGCAGCTGCCCGCCACCGCCGAGAAAAATCTTGTCATTTGTCTAGCGCCCTTTCGACCTGCGTTGGAGCTGCTGCCTGCGCTGACTGCGCGCGGTTACACGCTCGTCTATGATGCGCTGGACGACATTTCCGAAATGCGCGCGTTGGGTTCGTACTGTTACGACGACACGGCGGAACAATATCTCGCGCAGCACGCGGATTTGATTATCACCCTCTCGCCGCGCCTCTCGCAGAAATTCCGCGCGCAAAAAAATGTGATCATGCTACGCGATGGCGTGGACCTGACGCCGTTTCGCGCCCAACCACCCGACGCCCTTGAAAACGTTCCCGAGCTCGAGCGCGGTAAGATCACTGTCGGTTTTTGGGGCACGATGTGGGATTACAATCTCGACATTCCTCTTTTGCAAAGCATTACGCGCGCGCATCCGCAGTGGCAGTTTCATTTCATCGGCGCGTACGATCTCGACCCCGCGCGGCCGTCCATCGTCAAACGCTTGAACGCGCCGAATGTCCATTTTCATCCAAGCGTCGCGCGCGAAATATTGGCGCAGCACGCGAAAAATTTTGACGTGTGCATTCTGCCGACGCCAGTCACGCCATTCAATCTCGCGCGCGACCCGCTAAAGGTGTACGAATATCTCGCGTGCGGCAAACCCGTCGTCGCGACACAACTTGAACAACTCGCGGACATGCCGCAGGTGTACTTGGCGCGCGACGCGTCGGAATTTTCGCAAAAGATCGAACGCGCGGCGCAAGCGAACATTGCGCGCGCGGAACTGGACGCGTATTTGAACGGACAGACTTGGGCGCGGCGGACCGACGCGTTATGGAGCGCAGTGAACAAATTGCCGCCGCGCGCGCGTCCCGCGCCAGCTCCGCCGCGCGGCGCAATGCCTAACGCGCAAAATGAACTTGACCGCGCCCAAGCGCACGCGCGCCATCTCGAACGCGTCATCCGCGACCGCGACGCGCACATTCACGCTTTAGAAAACGCGCTGCGACAATCGAGCGTGTCAAACAAAGTGAAACGCGCGCTGCGCATCTAGAGCGAATTCCAATTTGGTGTGTGATTGCTTTGCAAGCGCAGCGCGCAATGACAATCCCGCAAAGAATTTTGGAATTCGCCAAAATTTCCGATACTGCGACAAGGGACGCGATATTCATTTCTAATTGTGAATTTCCATGAAGGTTCTTCACGTTATTCAACGCTACTATCCGTACATTGGCGGCGCCGAACAGGTATTTTTTGAAATTGGCGCGCGGCTCGCGCGCGATGGCGCGAGCGTCACCGTGTACACGACGAATGCGTGGGACCTCGAACGTTTTTGGCGCGCCGACAAACGCGCCATCCAATTAGAAAACGAAACGCTCGACCGCGTGTACATCCAACGTTTTCCGATCGAGTACTTGCCTTTTTCAGCGCTCGCCTTTCCCGCCATCAAACGCGGCATGGCTCTCGTCGCCGCTCTATCCAATAATTCCTTGCCGTTGCTTTTTCGCATGGCGCGCTATGTGCCGTACGTTCCCGCGTTGAATGACGCGTTGGCGACGACCGCCGAACGGTTTGACCTCGCGCATACGGCGAACATTTCACTTGATTCATCCGTCGTCGCCACGTACCGCTTTGCGCAGCGCACAAAAATTCCGTTCGTCATTACGCCTTTTTTGCATCTCGGCGAAAGCGACGATGAAACAGTCGTGCGCTTTTACACGCTGCCACATCAAATCGAAATGCTTCGACGCGCGGACGCGGTGATTGTGATGACAGAACGCGAGGGCAATGCTTTGCGCGAACGCGGCGTCGCGCCAGAAAAAATTCATCGCATCGGCGCGGGCGTGGAGCCAACAGAAATTCTCGGCGGCGACGGCGCGCGTTTTCGGCAAGCGCGCAATTTGAGCGCGCCCATCATCACCTTTATCGGCACGGCAGCATATGACAAGGGAACCGCGCATCTCGTCGAGGCAATGCAAAAAGTTTGGCAAACGCGCGACGCGACGTTGATCTTGGCGGGCGCGCAGCTGAGCGATTTTGAAAAATTTTTCGCGACGCAACCGCCAGAGGTTCAAACGCGCGTGCGGCGCCTCGGTTTTATCAACGCGCACGAAAAACGCGATTTACTCGCCGCCACCGATATTTTCGTCATGCCGTCGCGCACCGATTCATTCGGCATTGTGTATCTCGAAGCGTGGCTCTACGACAAACCGGTGATTGGAGCGCGCGCGGGCGGCGTGCCGGAGGTGATTGATGACGGTCAAAACGGATTTTTGGTAAAATTCGGCGACACCGACGCCATCGCCGCGCGCATTTTGGAGCTGCTCGAACATCGCGCGCTGGCGGAACGTCTAGGTAGACATGGGCATCAAAAAGTTTTGCGCGAAATGACCTGGGCGCGACAATACGGCAAAGTGAGAGAATTGTACCAAGCGTTAACGCGTCGTCCGACACGCGCTTGAGTTTGGCGATTTAAATTTCCAACAAATTCTGATTTTGAATTTTCTCTATTTCAGCACACTCAAATTTGACGAAGCCGACGGCGCGCACAATCCGACGCAAATCGCGCGCGCATTAGCGCGGCGCGGACATTCCGTTTTATTCGTCGAACCGCAGCCGGCGGCGGCGCGTGACGCGGAACCTTCACTTGAAATCGTCGCGCTCACCGAACTCGGTTTTACGCAAACGCAATTACGCCGCGCGTGGTTCGGCTTGGAAACGGGAGAACTGGAAACTGTCGCAAACAACTTGCTGGCGCGTTTTGCAAGCTGGCGCGCGGCGGAACCGCGCGCCGCGATTTATGCCGCGCCGTTCGAGCCCTTTGCGCGCCTGCTGCCATTTTTACGCGCGCGCGATTTTTTGATTGCGTATTACGCGATGGACGATTTCGCCGCCGCGCCCGCGCTGGGCTATACACAGTTCGCGCCGGCGGCGGAAGAATATCTCGCGCGCCACGCAGAGGTATTGTGCGCGGTGACGCCCGCCGCGGCGCAAACGCTGGAACGTTTCGGCAATACCGCGCGCGTGATTCCCAACGGCGTCAAGCTCGAAACGTTTCAGACGCGCGAAAATCTGCCGCCTGCGCCGCTCGAACGCGGCGAACTCACGCTCGGCTTTTGGGGCACGCTGATTGATGCGATGTTTGACGCGGAACTGGTCGCCCAAGTCGCGCGCGCGCGTCCGCAATGGAAAATCCATTTGCTCGGCGCGCCTGACCCAGAACCGCATCGTCCATCCATCACCGCGCATTTGAAAAATTTTCCGAATATTTTTTTTCACGGCGCAATCCCGCATAACGATTTGGCGCGTTATGCCGCCGCATGCGATGTGATGCTCGCGCCCTTTCCCGACAACGCGTTTACGCGCGGACGCGACCCGCTAAAAATCTATGAATATCTTGCCGCGCGCAAACCGGTCGCGGCGAGCTATGCGCCGCAGCTTGCGGACACGCCGTATGTTTTTGTCGCGTCAGCGCCGAATGAATTTATCGGCGCGATTGAACAAGCCGCGCGCGCGCGCGTGGACGAACGCGCGCTCGCCGCGTTTCTTGAAAAACAATCGTGGGACGCGCGCGCGGACACGCTGCGCGAAATCATCCGCGGCGCCTCACCGCAAGCGCGCGGCGACGCGAATATTTTGCCTACGTTGGCGCAACCCGACGCGCGCGCGTTGGCGCGTTATACGGAAATGTTGGAACGCGAATTGGAACAAACTCTAGTCTGGGCGCGCGAATTGGAAGCGCTAGCGAAAAAACGCGGCGGCTTGCGACGCTTTCTATCGTCGCAAGTCAAACGCATTTAACATGGCTCAAGAGATTGATATAGCGCAAGAATTGGCGGAGCTGCGCGAACGCGTGCGCCGCGCGCCCGCGCCCGCGTCGGACGCCGACCTCACCGCGCTGCAAAAAGCGATTGCGAATCTCAACGCGAGTTGGTATATTTCCGCGACGCTGCCCCCTCCCGCGCCGAACGCGCCATTGACGTGGCGCGCAGTCTATTTTGCAAAGCGCGTTGCGCGGCGCGTGATGGTCGAGTTGCTCAATACGGTCGTGCAGCAACAAAACGCATTCAATCTCCACGTCGCGCGCGCGTTGACGGAATTGGCGGCGCAAGAAACGCGCGTGGACGCGTTGGAAAAACGCGTCGCCGAGATGGAGCGCAAAAACGCAAGCGCGCAAGAACTCGAATGATCGCAAACGAAAAAATCGCCAAGCGCCAATTTCCGCGCGCTAACCCCGAACTATGAATCTTCTCGTTTGTTCCGCCCAAGTTCCGTTCGCGCGCGGCGGAGCGGAAATGTTGGCGGAAGGATTGCGCGACGCGTTGAATCAGGCGGGGCACCGGGCGGAACTCGTCAGTTTGCCGTTTCAATGGCTGCCGCACGCGGAATTGTTCAAATCGGCGCTGGCGTGGCGTTTGCTCGATTTAACCGTCGCGAATGGCGCCAAGATTGATCGCATCATCGCGACTAAATTTCCTTCGTACGCCGCGCGGCATCCCAATAAAATTGTTTGGCTCGTGCATCAATATCGTCAGGCGTACGACTGGCACGGCACGCCGCTTTCGGAATTTACCGCGGCGACCCAAGACCAACAGACGCGCGAAAAATTATTCAAGCTCGACCGCCGCGTATTGAGCGAAGCGCGCGCGCGTTTCGCCATTTCCAAAAACGTCGCCGCGCGTTTGAAACGCTTTAACGCGCTGGACGCGACGCCGTTGTATCCGCCGCCCAAGCTGACGGGAAAATTTTTCGCGGGCGAGTACGGCGCTTATATTTTGTATGTCGGACGCCTCGACCGCGCGAAACGAATTGATTTGTTACTGCGCGCGCTTGCCAAAACAAAACGCGGGCGCGTCATCATCGCGGGCGCGGGCGCGGAAGAACAAAATCTGAAACGCCTCGCGTCGCGGTTGGACATCGCGTCGCGTGTCGAATTTTCGGGCTTTGTGGATGACGCGCGCGTGATCGAGTTATACGCCAATGCGCGCGCGGTGTATTACGCGCCCGTGGACGAGGATTATGGTTTCGCCACTGTCGAAGCGCTCATGGCGGCGCGTCCGGTCATTACGACCGACGACGCGGGCGGCGTATTGGAATTTATTGAAAACGCAAATGATGGCTGGGTCACCCGCGCGGAGGCAAGCGAAATCGCGTTGGCGCTAACGCGCGCGTTTGAGGATGGGGAAACTTGCCGCGCGTTGGGCGAACGCGGCCGCGAACGCGCGCGCGCGATTTCATGGGACGCGGTGGTGACGGCGCTGACGGCATAACATGACGGCGCAAATTAACGAACCGCAGCTGCGCGCCGCGTTTGAAACAATGCGGAACGCGGGACAACGCGGGCGCGAGCTCGCCGCGTTGCTGCATAAACGCGGGACGCGCGCGCGCATCTCGGCGCGCGTTTCGGGCGGATTCACTTTGAATTTTATCAACACGATTTTTTTGCAGCCGCCGCGCGAAAACGCGAGCGAATCCGAATTTCGACAATGGGTTACGCTGCTCGCGCACGAAGCGTGTCATATCGAGCAGCGTCATTGGGTGGATTCCATTCAACAAGAAATCATCGCCTATCAAACGCAATGCCGCGTCGCGCGCGAATTGGACATTGACTTGGGAACGCTGCACGACGCTTTTGAAAAATTGAATCCCGCTTTGACGTCAGACCAACGCGTCGCGCAATTCGCTTTGACCTCGATTTTTTTCGGCGCGCCCGCCGCCGTCGTGTATGCTTGTTTGCCGTTGGCGCAGCCGCGCGGCGCGCGCGCGCTTTGGCCGGGGCTGCGTCAAATGTTTGCCGTGCTGCGCGCGGCTAGAATGACGCGCCCTTAAATGAGACTCGCTTATGCTTCGCCGCTGCGCCCGCAAGCGTCCGGCGTTTCAGATTATTCGGAAGAATTGCTGCCGCAGCTCGCGCGCGTGTTCGAGCTCACCCTCGTCACCGATAAGATCACGCCGTCGAATCCCGCGCTGGCGTCGTTTCCGCGAATGGATTTGCGCGATTTGGACGCGCGCGCCAAATCATTCGACGCGATTTTGTATCATATCGGCAATGCGCCGCTGTACGCGAATTTCTACGCCGCCGCAATGCGGATTCCCGGCGTCATTGTTTTACACGATGTCGTATTGCATCACTTGCGCGCTTGGCAGACCATCGAGCGCGGCAATGCGGCGGCGTATTTTGCCGCGCTGCGCGCGGCGTACGGCGAAACGATTGCGGCGCAGGCGCGGCAAAATCCCGCATCCATCAATCGTTTTGAATTGCCTTTGAGCGAAGAGCTCATTCAACGCGCGCGCGGCATCATCGTTCACAGCGAGTATGCCGCGCGTTATGCGCGGCGCGTCGCGCCCGACCTTCCAGTCGCGCATGCGCCAATGGGTATTTCATTCAATCCAGAAATCGCGCCGTCGCAAGCGCGCGTGAAATTGAATTTGCCGCGTGACGCTTTTCTCATTTCCGCCTTTGGCGAAATTCATCCGCACAAACGTATCGCCGTCGCGCTCGCCGCGTTCGCGGAATTTTTGGCGCGGCATGCCAACGCGCGTTTGGCGCTCATCGGCGCGGCATCGCCCAATTATGATGTGGCGCCGATGCTGCGCGCGTTGGGGATTGAACAATTTACGCAGCGCGTCGGTTTCGCGCCGATGGAAATGTATCAAGCTTATATCGCCGCGAGCGATGTGTGTTTGAATTTGCGCTATCCGAGCGCGGGAGAAACGTCGGCGAGTTTGCTGCGTCTGCTCGGCGCGGGCAAAACGACCTTTATCACGCGCACCGGCGCGTATGCGGAACTGCCCGATGAGGTGTGCGTAAAAATCAAAGCCGACGCGCACGAAAAACAGATGTTGGTCGAAACGCTCGAATATTTTTTTCAACGTCCCGACGCGCGTCAACGTCTCGGCGAAAACGCGCGCGCCTATGCGCTGCGAAATCACACATTGGAGCAAGCCGCGAAAAAATACGCGGAATTTTTAATTTCAAATTTTTAATTTCAAATTTTTGATTTCTGATTTTCAATTTTTCCATTCGAACTTTCATGCGCCTCGCCTATTTTTCACCGCTCAATCCGATTCGGTCCGGCATTAGCGATTATTCGTTAGAGTTGCTGCCGCAGCTCGCCGCGCACGCGGACATTACGCTCGTCGTGGACGGCTATACGCCAACCGACCCTGAATTGCGAATGTTTCGGGTGGTGGACGATAAAACTTTTCGCGCGGATGAATTTGATTTGGCGCTGTATCAGCTGGGCAATTCGCCCGCGCATGCGTACATCTATCGCCGCGCGCTGCGCGAGTCCGGCGTGATTGCGCTGCACGAGTTGACGCTGCATCATCTCGTCGCGTGGCTCACGCTCAATCACGGCGACACAGCGGGGTACATTGCCGCAATGCGCGATGCGTATGGCGACAAAGGCGCGCGGTTGGCGGAACGCGAAGCGCGCGGGCTTGAAGCGCTAAATCGTTTTGATTATCCGTTGAGCGAGCGTGTTATTCGCGGCGCGCGCGGCATCATCGCGCACAGTCGTTATGTAGCGGACGCGGTAAAGCGCATTGCGCCCGCGATGCCTGTCGCGCAGATTCCACACGAGCTGCCGAACATTCCGCTGTTGGCGCAACAAGACGCGCGCGCGCGTTTGAACTTGGCGCCGGACGCGTTATTGATCGGCGCGTTCGGCAATCTCGGTCCAGCCAAACGCACGACGATTTTATGCGATGCGTTTCGCGCGACGCGTCAGAATTTTCCCAACGCGCGTTTGCTGCTCGTCGGCGCGGCATCGCCGAACTTTGACGCGCCGGGGTTGTTCGATTTGTTCGGATTGCGTGACGCGGCGCAATGGATTGATCATGTGCCGTTCGACGCGTTTCATTTGTACATGGCGGCGATGGATGTGTGCGTAAATTTGCGTTATCCGACGGCGGGCGAAACTTCGGGCGCGACGCTGCGCGCGATGGCGTTGGCGAAACCGGTCATCGTTTCGCGCGTCGGCTGGTTTGCGGAGCTGCCTGAAGATACCGTCGCGCAAATCGAGGTGGGCGACCGCGAAGTCGCGCAATTAACCGCGACGCTCACGCGTCTATTGAACGACTCTGCGCTGCGCGCGGCGATGGGCGAGAACGCGCGGAGCTATGTGTTGGAACATTGCGCGACGCAAAAAGCGGCGCGGTATTATGCCGAGTTTTTGCAGGCGACGCGCGCGGGACGCGCTGAATCCAAAGTTTATGGAATGACCGACAATATCGGACGAGCGTCTATCCGACAAGCGAGGGCGGAGACGCGCGCCGTTGAAATGGCACAAGCTGTCCTCGCGCGGCTGCCCGCTGCCGCTATGGTTGATTGGCGCGACGAGGTCATACGCGCGTATGTGGAATTAGGATTGGATGCGGACGACGCGCTGTTGGAGAACGTCGCGCGCGCGGTGTGTGAATTGGGTTTGAGCGAAAAATGATTGCGCCGCAAATTTTTGGACTCGGCGCGGCGTTCGTGGTCGCGTTGTTTTATTTTGGATATGGCTTGGGGCGCGCGTTGTTGCCCGCGTCGTCCGCGCCGTATCGTATTTTGCTCACGCCGTTCGTTGGGATGGCGTTCGTCATCGTATGGAATTATCTCGCGCTGTTTTTTGGATTCGACCTTACGCGCGCGACGTGGGCATTGGTTGCGGTGGCGACGCTCTTGAACGGTTTGACGCTGGCGCGACAGCGGCGCGCGAAAAAAATCGACGCGCCGCGCTTGCCACAAGGGCGCGCGCAGTGGTTTGTCCTCGCGCTCGCGTTCATCGCGTTTCTCGCCGCTATCGCGCCGCTATCGCGGTATGGCTATGTGAGCGTGATTGGCGAGAATTGGGATTATGAATTTTATTTGCCGCTCGCCGATTATTTGCGTGTCATGCCAACCGCCGCGCTGGCGAACGCGCCGCCGAATCCGCTGCTCACCACAATTCTTTCGCGTCATATTTTGCCGCTGCCAATGGGATTTTCGTATTTGCACGCGACATTGGACGTATTGACAGGGCAGCAAGCGTTGGATTCGTTCGCGATTTTGCTCGGCGCGCTGCGCGGGTTGGGGATACTGGCGGCGTACTTATTTTTTCGCGCGACCTTTCGGATGTCGGAACGCGCGGCGATAATTGCGACGGCGCTGGTCGCGTTCAACGGGCTTTTGTTGTGGTTCACTTATTGGAGTTTTGGATTGCATCTCACGGCGCTGGCATTGTCGCCGATAGCGCTGCTGTTTGGCGCGCAGGCCTTGACGACGCAAACGGAACGCGGGCAGAGCGCGCTGGCAGCGAGTTTCTTTTTGGGCGCGTTGAATGTGACCTATCATCCTGCGCTCGTCGCCGTCGGACTGCCGTTAGGCGCGCTTGGCGTGTATCAACTGGTCGCGCAAAAAAATCGCGTCGAGATATTTTTGCGCGGCGCGAGCATTATCGCGTTGACGCTGTTATTTTCTTTTCCTACGTTATTCCATATCCAAGATTTTATGCGCGAGTATTATGGACGCGCGCCGTTAGCGATTGGACTGCGCGAGTTTGTGCCATTGTCTGACGGATATGGCTTGTCGTTATATCTGCTTGATTTGGCGGTGGGGCACACCATTCCTACGCCATGGTTGTATGAACTTGTGGCGCGCATATGGGATGGGGGCGCGCTGTGGTTGACGCTTGGCGCGGTAGGGGTGTCGCTGTATGCTTTGTGGAAATTGCGCGCGGATAAGGAACGACGCGCCGTGTGGTATCTCGTCGTCGGCGCGAGCGTGTTTTATATCGTCGTGTTTCGCTTGCCGTTCTTGCGCCCGTATCCGTATGGCTTTTTGAAAAGTTTATCGCTGGTGTCGTATGCGCTCATCGCCTTGGTGGCGCAGGGAATCGAATTTGGAAGGCGGAAAGCGGAAGGCGGAATTTACAATTTGCCTCTCGAATCTCCAAGCTCTACTCGCCAAGCTTTACTCTCGATAATGTTTCTCGCCGCGTTTGCGTTATTCACGCTTTTGACTTTTGGCTTGACCGTCGAGCAGTATTTCAAACCGCGTCCGGCGTTTTTTGACGGCGACGCGTTAAAGCTGCGCGAATTGGAAACGCGCGTGCCAAAGGACGCGGAAATTTTTTTAACCGACCGCGCACAAGCGCAAAAAATTCCGATGGGGCTCGCCGCGTATGCGCTGTTGCAAAATCCATTGCGCGGAAATGTGACGACGGGCTATGGCGCATTGAAAAATTACGAACCGGGACGCGTGTACGATTATGCGCTGTTGGCGCGCGGTGAAGAGCCGACCACGCGCGGGTATCAAAACAAGGCATTGTGGGCAAATGAAACGTTCGCGTTCTATCCGCGCATGCCCGAAACGTTGGCGCAACAAACACTGAATCATTGGCAGGACACGACCTTGCCGTACGAAATCACGGTAGATGAAAACGGCGTCCCGCAAAAAGAACGCGCGCTATCGCATACCCCCGCAGAGCGCGCGCTGACACTTTCATTCTTGACCTGGACGCCGCGCACAATAACTATTCAAGCGGGTGAACAACAAGCGCTAGTGAATTTGGAACCAGGCTTGAATATCTATTCTTTTCCGCGCGTGCGTTTACCGGCAAGCGTCGTGGTGAAACCAGAAAAAGCAGGCGCGTTGTGGGTATTGGCGCTGCAGCTGCGCGCGCCCGATTCAATCGCAGAAGGACTTGTGACCTCGAAGGCGTTGGGCATTTCGTGTTGGGGCAGCAAGAACAATTTGAGCGCGCGCTGCAACGTCGTGAATCCGGAAAAGCGCGCGTTGACGTGGAAATGGATTGTGCGCGGCACCTTGGCAGGCACGCGCGAGGAACGCGTCATAGCGTCGGGCGAAGTGGCGGGCGCGCCGCTGAAAGATGTGCGCTTTAGCGTAGGCGAGCGCGGCAATTTGCAGGCGATTCAATTTGACGGAACAATCGCCAAAACTTTTGACAATGCGAACCTGCCCTCGGGCAAAGCGCGCGCGGCGGTTGAAGTGTGGGACGAAAATATTTTGCTCGCGCGTTTTGAGACGCATCCGCAAATCGAGATTGATGGGTCGCGCCTGCTATGGCGCGAAAACACAGAGTTGGCGCCGGCGATTTTGCGGCGTTGAACGATATCGCCGCGCGCCGCGTAACGACAACGGGGGTGCGCCTGCGGCTTTATCTAACCGTAGGGCTGGCACAAAGTCAGGGAGCAGCCATTGTCATTTCGAATGCAATGAGAAATCTCGTTTGACGCGCAAGGTCGAGATTTCTCGCCTCCGCTCG
>JAJTXZ010000083.1 GCA_021463195.1 Anaerolineae bacterium | reverse complement strand
AGTAGTGAAGGGGTCGTCTATCTCGCGTCCATTCGCCGTTTGCTCCGTCGTCTTACCACTGCTCACTAATATTCAAATGCGCTCTTAGGGTCTGGAAATTCGCTGCGTTTTCGAGATGTGGGTAATCACCAGGTTTTTCTGATAATTATATGACTATTGCGCGTCGCAAGTTGCGTCTTTTGGGGGGCGCGTTCAAAAGGCGTCGGACGCCGCGTTTACGCGGTTTCCCAGGCCTGACGCAGCGCGTCCAGATTTTCAAAAATAAAATCGGGTTGGTATTTATTTTGCGCGGCTTGGGCGCGCGTCGAGACGCCGGTTAAAACCATAATGGTCGTCAAGCCGAGCGCCGCGGCGCCGTCAATATCGGTATCGAGGCGGTCGCCCAGCATCGCGGTTTCTTGAATCGTCGTCCCTGCGATATCGAGCGCGAGTTCAAATAACGGGCGCCCCGGTTTGCCAATCACCAAGGGCTCGATGTCAGTTGCGGCGACGAGCGCGGCGACGAGCGCGCCCGCGCCCGGCGTCAATCCCTCTTCTGTCGGCAAAGTACGGTCGGTGTTGGTGGCAATAAAGCGCGCGCCGCGACGCAGTTCCAAGGTCGCGCGTTTCAATTTTTCGTAATTGACTTGACGGTCCAAGCCGACAATCACCGCGTCCGCATCGCGTTCGACGATTTCAAAGCGGGCTTGTGCCAGCGCGTCGCGCAGCGCGGTTTCGCCGACCACGAGCACGCGTTGGAGTTGCGGCGCGTGGACGCGCAGCCAGCGTGGCGTCGCTTCCGCCGTCGTCAAAACATCGGCGAGGTCAATGTGAACGCCCATGCGCTGCATTCGTTCGACCGTGTACGCCGCGCGCCGCGTAGAATTATTCGAGACGAGAATAAAACAAAGGTCGCGCGCGCGCAGAAATTGAAAGAAAGCGTGGACGCCGGGCAGCGTTTGCTGGCCGACCCACAGCACGCCGTCCAAGTCAATCAACAGCGCGCGGAGTGTAGCAAGAGTTTTTTTCATTCGAGAAAAAATGATGTTAGGGCGGTAGATTGAAAAGCGCGGCGACGATAGTAGTTAGAATGGCTTGCAAAATCGCCAACACAATAATCGCAACCATCGGACTAAAATCAATCGCCCCCATAGGCGGGATGAGGCGTTGAAACGGCCCAAGAATCGGTTCTGTGATGCCGTAAATAAATTCCGCGATCGGATGATAACGATACTGCGGCAGCCACGAAAGAATGATGCGCGCGAGAATCAACACGAAAACGATATTGAAAAATAAATCTATGGTGGTGTAGAGAATTTGTCCAATGTCCATGCGCGTTAACCTCGCTGTCCAAAAATCGCGCGGCCAATCCGCACGATTGTGGCGCCTTCTTCGATGGCGACGGCGTAATCATCCGTCATGCCCATCGAAAGTTCGCGCCAGTTCACTTCCGGAAATTTTTGCGCCAACTCGTCGCGTAATTTACGTAATTCGCGAAAAAAGGGTCGCGCCTGCTCAGGCGTCGCGACGAGCGGGCCAATCGTCATAAGTCCTTGCACTTGCAAATTGGTCAATGGAATAATCTTGGCGATATCGCGCAGAAATTCCGCGCGCGCGTTTAAATCAAAACCGAATTTATTTGGGTCGTTGCCAACATTGACTTGGAGCAAAATCGGAAGTTGTTTCTTTTGCTCAGCGGCTGCCCGATTCAACGCTTCCGCGAGACGCAGCGTATCTACAGATTGCGCAATGTCAAAGAACGTAACCGCCGCGCGCGCTTTGCGCCGCTGTAAATGTCCGATTAAATGCCAGCGAATTTTGTCTTGAGCGAGCTGCGCGTTCGCCGACGGAATTTTTTCGCTCGCTTCTTCGACGCGATTTTCGCCAATGTCGCGCGCGCCCGCCGCGTACGCCTCGAGGATAGCTGCGGTTGGAAACGTTTTGCTGACGGCGACGAGAGTGATGTCGCTCAAGGGGCGACCCGCGCGCTGCGCGGCAGTTTCAATTTGTTCGCGCACGCGCGCTAAATTTTCGGCAATAGACATGACATTAAATTTGACGTGTTAGGATAATGCAATCAGCGCGGCAAAGCGTCCCGTCTGCGCGTGTTCGCGTCGCCACGAATAAAAGTCGTCGGTGTGGTCAGCCGTGCAGACGCCGGCGATTTCAATCTGTCTCACGCCGAGCGCGCGCAGCTGCGTCGCGTTGGCTTGCCACAAATCCAAATGGACCGAACCGTTTTGGCGCAAGAGCAATTCAAATGTTTCGGGAAACGCGCGTTCCACATTTTCTCGCACCTCCGCGCCGATTTCATAGCAGCAAGGGCCAATCGAAGGCCCAATGCAAGCAATCAAATCGTTCGGCGCGGTCTCAAATGCGGCGCGCATTTCATTCACGGTATTGGTCAATACTTTGCTGACGGTGCCGCGCCAGCCCGCGTGCGCGAGGCCAATGGCGTGATGCGTCGGATCGTACAACAGAATCGGCACGCAGTCGGCAAAACGCAGCATTAGATTGACGCCGCGCGCGTTGGTAATCAGTCCATCCACATTCCGAATGCGCGTGCCGCGTTCGTTTGCTGTCACGCGCGCCACTTGATTCGCTTGCGCTTGACTCGCATCCACTGTCGCGGCGCGGTCAAGTCCCAGCGCGTTGTGTAGACGTTCCAGATTTTCTTGGACGCGTTCCGATGTGTCGCCCACATGCGCGCTCAAATTCATCGTATCAAAAGGGGCGGGACTGACGCCGCCATGTCGCGTGGTGACAGCATGAATCACTCCCAAATCAAGCAGTTGAGCCGATTGATACAAAATAACATCATTCTTGGCGTTTCGTTGCATACGCGATATTGTAGCACAACTCGATTTGCCATTGGATTTTGATGTTGCGCGGCGAGGAATCCGTCGCGTGCGCATTAGCCTGAAATTGTTTTAGCTGTGACAGTATCTTTTTGGTTCGCGTTTGCGTTTGTACTGATCAGTAAAGACACAACCATGTTGTCAACGGCGCCGTCCCCTGCGGCGGATTCCCTGCACCAGCTCTTGCCGCCGGCTGAAGCGCGCGAGTTGTTGCGCCGCGCCCAAAAATATGAAGAGCGCGCCTTGACGCGTCTCTATAATATTTTTAGCGACCGCGTATTTCGATTCGTCTATTATCGCGTTCAAGACCGCCCGCGCGCGGAAGATTTAACGAACGAAGTTTTTGTGCGAATGTTGGAGAATGTAGAAAATTTTCGCCCGAGTGGAGAGGACGCGTCATTGGCATTGACGGGTTGGATTTTTACAATCGCGCGGAATTTATTGATTGACGATTTTCGCCGTCAGAAAATTCGCGCCGCGGAACCTTTGCCAGAGGATGACACCGAGCTGGCGGACGAAAGTTTTGATGTGGATTTGCATTTGACGCGCGCGGAATTGCAAACGGCGTTGGCGCAGTTGACCGAAGAGCAGCAGACTGTTTTGTTGCTGCGTTTTGAAGAAGGTTTCACCAGCGCCCAAGTGGCGAAAATAATGGGCAAAACCGATATGGCAATCAAAGCGTTGCAGCGGCGCGCGCTTGCGACAATGGCGCGTTTGCTTGACCCAGCGCGCGATGATATAGCGATAACAGGATAGCGTGACCGATGGAGAATCGAAAAGAAAATCGAGCGCGGGACGCGCGGCTCGATATGAAAATTGACCGCTTGCTAATAGGCGATCGCGGCGCGGCGGATGGCGGCGCCAAACTCGAACAGGTCGCGCGCGAATTCGCGCGCTTGGCGGCGGAAGAAGCGCCGCGTCTCTCCAATGCCGCGCGGTCACAGGGGTTGAATGCGCTGCGCGTAGGCGCGGCAAACAAGCGCGCTCAGCGTCAGATGAATCCGTTTGGTTTTTTGAGCGCCGCGCCGCGTTGGGCAATGTTGGCTGCGGTGGCGCTCATTGTCGCGTTGATTGCAAACGGTGTCAGTGTCGCGGCGGCGGATAGTTTGCCCGGCTCATGGTTGTATCCGTTCAAACGTTTCGGCGAAGACGGACAACTGTTATTCCAAAATTCAAATGGACAACGCGCGCAGCTGTGGATGAATTTCGCCAACACGCGTTTGGATGAAGTCCAGCGGTTGTTGGCGAGCGGGACGCGTGTTGACCCTTCCTATCTCGATGCGGTGGATGAAAGTATTTTGCGCGCGTTGTCAGAGCTCGCCGGGACGCGCGGCGATGAGCGCGTCGAACTGTTGAAAAAATTGACCGCGTTGGCGATTCGGCAGCAGCAAATTCTCGTTCAACTCGCGCAAAACGCGTCGCCGGTAGAACGCGCGCGTTTGGAGCAAACAGCAAAATTCTTGCAAGGCGTTGCGGGCTATGCGCAATCGCCTCAAGCGGTGGACGACCCGACATTCAATCCTATGCAATTCTTAACTCCAAGTCCAACGCCAACCGCGACGCCTACGCTCACGCCTACATCGCTTCCAACCGCGACTGCGCTTCCGCCAACTGGCACGACTATACCGGTCATCGTTCCAACCGAAACGGACGCGACGGCAAGCCCGAATCCGACGGATGTTGACGATGATGATGAAACCGAAACGCCCGAAGCGACCGATGCGCCCGACGATGATGAAACTGAAACGCCCGAAGCGACCGATGCGCCCGACGATGATGAAACCGAAACGCCTGAAGCGACCGATGCGCCCGACGATGATGAAACTGAAACGCCTGAAGCGACCGATGCGCCTGATGATGATAACGACCAGAACGATGATGGCAAAAACGATGATAACAAGGATGGCGACGGTGACGCTAATGATAACGGCGACGATAATAGCGGCGGCAGCGGCGACCATGACGATGATGATGATGGTGATGGCGGCGCAAATGATAAAGATGATGGACCGGGTGGCGGCAGCGATCACGATAAAGATAACGATTGAACAAGAGCCAGCGAATATTCGCTGGCTCTTGTTTTACTGGTATCTTTTTGAGCGCGTCGTGCGTTTGAGTGAGTGAATGACGATGCGGTTTTTTCAAGCGAACAATTCCAAAGTAAACGATTGTTCGCGTATTCCAATCACCAAGGAGCCACACATGTTATCTCATAAATTTATTGCGGCGTTGGGCATTCTTTGCTTGGCGGTAGTCGCGGTTATGACTGCGCCCGCGACGCGCGCCGAGACGGACGCGCGGAATTTGCGCGGCAAACTCTTGACCATTGACCTGCGCGCGAAAACGCTCCAAGTGCGCCAAGATAATGGAACGACCAAAACGCTTGCATTTTCCAAAAAGACAGAGTTTGTCCGCAATGGTAAAAAGAGCAAAGTCAAATCGTTGGTTCTGCGCGATACGCTTCAAGTAAAATACAAAGCGAACTCGAACGCGGTCCAAGTGGCGGCGACCGGTCCTGCAAGCAAACGGGTCGCGGGGCAGTTGAACGGCGCGAACAAAGGCAGCGGTCAAGTTACGATCAACGGCAAACTCGTTCACTCCACCGCTCAAACGCACATCGTTCGCAACGGCGCAATCGTTTCGTTGAGCCGTCTCACGCGCCACGACAAGATTGTCGCGCATGTAAAGCCGAACGCCGCGCTAGAGAACGGCGGGGCTGAGGCGTTCGACTTGATTGCCCACGGGCCTGAAGAAGCCGAGATTCATGGAACGCTCAGCGCGATTTCCGGAAATCAGGTCTCGATTACGCCGTCGAACGGTACTGCAGTTGTGACAGTGAATGTGACAAGCGCGACTATGCTTGAAGTGGATGACCGCAACGCGACATTGAATGACCTCGCCGTTGGGATGCAAGTTGAAGCGGATTATGACCCCGCGACCCTGAATGCCTTTGACATCGAAACAGACAGCGACGGTGACGACGATGACGCCGAGATTCATGGGACTGTAGCCGCTGTGGATGCTGTCGCTGGAACCATCACGATTGCGCCAACTAACGGAGGTTCCGCCACTTTGACAGTAAAGAGCTCGACCGAAATCGAGGTGAACGATGTGGACGCCGCGCTGGTGGACATTCAAGTTGGGATGCTGGTGGAAGCGGATTATGATTCGACGACGTTAATTGCGATGGAAATTGATGCGGGTTCTGACGACGCTGACGGCGCTGATGACAATGCCCAAGAGCTCAAAGGCGTCGTAGCTGCGGTGAATAGCGCCACCCAAGCTGTGACAATCACGCCGGACGGCGGTGGCGGCAATGTGACTTTGAACGTGACTGCCGGCACAGAAATTGAAATAAATGACGAGGACGCGACCATTGCGGAGATTACGGTTGGCGCAAGGATTGAAGCCGAATACGATCCATCAACGATGAACGCTCACGAACTAGATATAGGGAATGATAAAGACGATGATGATGACTAGACCAGTTTCCGATTTGATCTAGGGGACAGACTCTTTGGGTTTCCGAAAACCCAAAGAGTCTTGTACTCGAAACCAAACAAGAGTTCACTCTAGATGAAAAACGCCCCATTCCTTTGAGAACGGGGCGTTTTTTTATTCGCTCACGCCGAGCCAGATATGATTCGGCATAATCGTCGCTTTGGTCGCGATATGAATTTTGATATTCGGTTTCGCTTTGACGGCGCTTTCCAAATCGCGCGGGTTGATGAAACAGGTGTCGGGGGTGGTTCCGAATTTTTCTCGATACCGTTTCGCCGCATCTTCAATTTTCGCCGCAATGGGTTTTGCGCTGTTATCAAACCACAACAAACCTGATTTCATTTTGTCCTCCTGAATTGAATTGTTGTTGCGGAACAGGTTAGAGTTGTTGTTCCATGTTTTTTATGAATTCAATTGCACCACCGCCAATGACCAAATGTTTGTTTTTACATTCTGACTCAAATCAAAGAGTCCTTCTTGACAGCGCACGCGAAAACATAACTGCGCGGCGCGTCCCATTTTCGTCCAGGCGCGTTCAACGGCTTGGACGTGATGCGTGTGTCCGCGCCATTGAAAGCGCTGCGGAAAATAGCCAAAACGTTTTTCCAAAATTTCAACGGCATCGTTACGAACCGCGCGTGTGCGCCGCGCGGTGGGCGCGCCGCTGCGAACAGAAGGCGTTCCCGCGCCGACGCGCGGACGAGAGGTAAAATTTTCGGTGCGTAACATATTGTCTCCTTGAGAATTTAACGCGCTGGATTATTTTTGTCTTGTCCTACGAATCGTCGCCGATGATGCGCCATTCGCGCGCGTCTACCGCGTTCGCGTGTTCGTGCATGAATGGGTATTGCGCTTGATTTAACCACTGCGCGGGCATTTGAAATCCTTGCGGCAACTGTCCTTGCGCGAATTGTCCTTGCGGCGCCAAGACGATGATTTGCGGCGGCGGCTGCGCCGCGGGCAAAGGCATTGGCGCGGGCAGCGTTTGCGCGCGCAGCCGCGCGGGTTCTGGCTCGACTATTGCGGTGTCGGTGTCAACGGACTGACGCTCGCGCCAGAGCGCAAGCAACAAACCGAGCATGACCGGGATACTTGCGCCGACGCCGCACGCGACGCCGAGCGCGACATTCAACGCGTCGGATGGGACGCGCTCGATAATTTGATATGCGGTGGCGGCAAGCGCAATCCCCACCAACAGCAGCGTTCCTGTTTTCATAAGCGTGTTCCTCGCCCGAGCGCGCGTTTCAATCGCGACCACATTTCGCCGGAGCGCTGACCGGGCTTGCGCGGCCGCGACTGCCGTTGGCGTTCCAATTCCGCGTAGAACGCGGGCAAATCTTGCGCTGTCAAAAGCGCGGTTTGGAAACGGACGCGTTCGCCGCCCGCGGTTAAATCAAAAATATTGCGCGCGTGCGGAACGGCGGTGAGCTGCACCGGGAAATAGGGATTGAGACGCGGATGCGCCGCGGCGATATGACTTTGGCAAATAACCAGTGAGATGCCCGCGGCGCGTCCGCGCTGCGCCAAACGCGCGAGTCGCACTTGATACTCGCGTTCGTTCTCTGGTTGCCACTCGGTCAACGCGTCGGCGAACACCACCAGACGCGGACGCGTTAATCGCGATTGCGCGCGGCGTTCCATTTCGGCTTCGAGGCGGCGCAGTTGTTGCAGAATTTGTTCGTTGGTCGCCGCAATGACGCGTTGAGTGTGCGGCGCGGCGGCGAGAAATTGGAACGGCTGCGGCTGCTGTGTCAAGACGAAAATTTGAATCTCGCGCGGTTTTTGATGCAAGACTAGAGATGCCGCAATCGTCGTCGCAAGCTGTGTTTTGCCGCTGTGGCGCGGACCCGAAATCAGCGCGTGTGTCACATCCGGCGATGCCAGACGAATCAACAATGGCACGCCGTCCAGCGCGAGACCCAATAGCGCGGCGCCGGGCGATTCCAGCGCGCGGCGCCGCGGTTCATCCGCGCCGAGCTGTCGCGCCAAACTCATAAAGTCAACGGCGGGAGGTGTCGCGCGCGGCGGCGGATTTGGATTTTTTTCCAAAGCGCGCGCGAGGCGCGGAGAGGATAAAGTCATCAGTCAGTCCATCCTACGCAGCGTTCGTAATCCACAGTTTCTTGATACGCGGCAAAAGTTTGCGCGCCGAGCGGGGCATAGACGATATCGGATACGCCATCGGCGTCGGCGGGAATGGCTTGCGGTTTGTAAAGCGCGTTTCGTTGTGCGCTGTCTTGGTTTTTGCGCATTTGTCCGGCGAGCCACTCTTTCATTTGAATGATTTTCGGTTTTACTGGCGGCGACGCGTTGTAGGATTCGGCTTGTTCACGCGCCACGCGTTCTAACTCGCGCTGCTGTTTTTCTTGCGCTTTGCGCGCGGCAGTCGCTTGCGCGCGAGCAATCAAATCATTCGCGGCGCCAACGTCAACGGTGGCTGCCTGCGCTTGCGCGACGGGCTGCGCGAGGGGCGCGGCGCTGCGCGGGACGCGCGTTGGCGGATTCGCTTGGGCGACGACAACGTTTTGCGCTGCCGCTTGCGCGGAATTTGCCGATGGCGCGGGGTTGGCTTTACTGCGATGCGCGACTTGAATTGCGTTTTGCGGAATCACATTCGGCAAGCGGATTGGACAACCGGCGCAATCGCGCGCGGAATGAATCGGCATCGTTTTGGCGGCGCACGCGGCTTGTTTGAATGTCATCGCGGCGGGAGCATCATTCCAGACCTCGACGCGTCCGGTCGCAAAGCGCACGGTGATTGGCGTCGAGACCTGTTTCTCCAAGCCTGCGCGCAAATGTTGACAGTTGATAGTTTGCACGGGACAGACGCGGCATAATTCCGCAGAGACTTGACGGTCGCCGCCTTTGACGAGTTGGCAAAGGATGCGTCCCTGTGTGTCCACTTGGCGAAATTGACAGGACTTGAGTTCGGTATTCATCGTTGCAAGTCGCAAGATAAAGCTTCAGCGCGCGACATTCAATTCGCGCTACAAATCGCGTTCGCGAAGAATCGCCAAAACGGTTCCGCGAATCTCGATTTCTGAATGTTTGTAATATTGGGGCTGCGCGCCGGGATTGGCAGACTGCATGCGCAGACGCCCATTTTCGCGATAGAGATAACACAAGGTGGTGCGTTTGTGCCGATGCAAATAGGCGGCGACCATTTCGCCATCCGTGAATTGCGCGCCGTGTTTGACGACGACCATATCGCCGTCATTCAATCCCGCGTCTTGCATGGCGGCGCCGCGCGCGCGCAGCAAAAAAGTGTCCGCTTCGGTTTGAAACAAATTGGCGGCGAGAGCGCGCAATTCATCGCGCGCTGGTTTCGGCATAACGCTGTCAAAATTTGGCAGCGGCAGAGCGGAAACGCGGCGGCGCGTGGGAAGCGATTTTAATAACACGAGACTGCGACTGACGCCCGGCGTGAATGCGAGATAGCCCTGATGGACCAATCGTTTCAAGTCGCGCGCCACATGATCATTCGAGACCAAACCGACGGCGGCGCCAATTTCGCGATACGTGGGCGCGCGCTGATATTGGCGTTGATAGCGTTCGACGAACGCGAGGATGCGCGCGCCGTGTTCATCTAACTGTGTCATAACGACTCCTTTGGCGGAACCTGACGATTCCGAGCATGTGATTTGGACAAACGACACAGAACGTGTGTTCTAATGATTAGATTATAATAGAACCTGTGTTCTGTGTCAATGGGCGCGCGGATTTTTTAAGGTGGGGCGGAGAGCGTGCGGGGGAGGCTGAGAAAAAACAAGACCTGTTCGCGTGAACAGGTCTCATCGGCAAATTAGGGCTTGGCTTGGGCAGCGCGTTGGCGTTTGGCAAGCCGCGATTTTTTGCGGGCGGCGGCATTCTTGTGGATGATGCCTTTTTGCGCCGCTGAATCGAGTTCGATTTGCGCTTGGCGCACCACGTCCGCGGCGTTCGGGTCGCCGGCGGCGATGGCTTGCGTCGCTTTTTTGGTGACGGTGCGCGTCTTGGCTTTGACCAAACGATTGCGTTGACGGCGGCGCGCGCTTTTGCGAATTTCTTTTTGAGCGGCAGATGTATTAGCCAATGTATATTCCTCCAATGGATGACAAATCCGATAACGGCAAGCGAGAACAAAATTCTCGATTGCAAGCGGCAATTCTACTTGAAATAAGCGAAAGCGCAAAATTTACGCGCGGCAAAACGCGCGGCGCGCGGGGCGAATAGTGTATAATTCGCGTTCGCGTATGAAAACAACCGCCGCCTCTGCCACCGCGCGCCACCTCGTCGCTTCGACGGGAATCGTGATGTTTTTTTTCATCATCAGCCGCGCGTTGGGACTCGCGCGCGAAATCGCCATCAGTTACCAATTCGGCACCTCCGCGCAGTTGGACGCGTACGTTGCCGCGTTTCGCATTCCCGATTTGTTGTTCAACTTGGTCGCGGGCGGAGCGTTGGCGTCGGCGTTCATTCCCCCGTTTTCAAAACTGTTGAGCGATGGTGCTGTGCGCGGCAGTTGGCGTTTGGCGACCCAAGTCATCAATCTCGTTTTTGTCGTCGTCGTCGCGTTGTGCGTCGCCGCCGCGCTGTTTGCCGAGCCGTTAGTAAAATATTCCGTTGGCGTTGGCTTTGCGCCGGAGCAACAACTGCTCACCGCGTCATTGATGCGCGTGATGCTGCTTACGCCCGCCGTGTTCGCGGTGAGCGGAATTGTGATGGGCATTCTGAACGCGCATCAAGAATTTTTGCTGCCCGCCGCCGCGCCCGCGCTGTACAATTTGGCGATTATCGCGGGCGCGCTATTATTGGCGCCAACGCTCGGCGTGTACGGCTTGGCGATTGGCGTGGTCGTCGGCGCGTTGTTGCATTTGGCGATTCAAGTCCCGTGGCTGTTTCGCCATAAAATCGAATACACCGCGAGTTTGGGCATTCACGACGCGGGCGTGCGGCATGTGATTCAACTCGTCATTCCGCGCACGCTCGGCATCGCGGCGACGCAAATCAATTTTCTCGTCAACACGATGCTCGCGTCCACGCTCGTCGTCGGTTCGCTCGCCGCGCTGAATTACGCGTTCTTGTTGATTCTCTTGCCGATTGGGGTGATCGCGCAATCCATCGCGACGGTTCTGTTTCCGACCTTTTCGCGTTTGTATGCGGCGGATGATTTGAACGGTTTGCGGCGCGGGTTCTCGGCAGGATTTCGCGTCACGTTATTTTTGACGGCGCCTGCAACCATCGGCTTGATGCTGCTCGCGCGTCCGATTATTCAAATTTTATTTCAGCGCGGCGCGTTCACTGCCGAATCAACCGAGATGACGTTGACCGCGCTTGAACTTTTCGCGGTGGGCTTGTTCGCGCACGCCGGTTTGGAAACGCTTACGCGCGCGTTTTACGCGATGCACGATACGGCGACGCCGGTGCGGATTGGCGTCGCATCCGTCGTTTTGAATATTATTCTTTCGCTCATTCTGATTGGTCCTTTGCGATTGGGCGGACTCGCGCTCGCCAATTCGATTGCGACGATGTTGGAAATGTTGGCGCTGTTATATTTGCTGCGTCCGCGGTTGCGCGGCATCGAAGGCAAAACCATCGCGGTGAGCGCGGCGAAAATGTTGGTTGGCGCAATCGTGATGGCAATCGCGATCAGTTTATTCGCGCAGACGCCCATCGCCACAAGCGCGCTGTTCTTTCTCATCGGCGGAAGCATCATCGGCGGCAGCGCGTATTTTTTGACGATGTTTGTTTTGCGGAGCGATGAAATTACGTTAGCGCTCAAAAGTATAAAGTTCAAAGCTAAAAGCTAAAAGCGCAAAGCTAGAAGCTAAAAGTATTTGGGGAGTTGGGCTCCTTTTAGCTTTTAACTTTTAGCTTTTAACTTGAGGAATTCCCGTGTTTGCAGAAAAATTTGCGGCGTATCAGAAACGCTATGACGATTTGCACAAATTGATGGAAGACCCGGAGGTCTCGATGAATCCGACGCGCTTGCGCGAAATCACGCGCGAGGTGAGCGACATCGAGCCCAAGGTCGAAAAATATCGCGAATATCTCACGACGAGCGAGGCGTTGGAGCGCACGCTCGAATTGGCGCGCGATGAGAGCGATTTGGAAATGCGCGCGCTGGCGCAAGAAGAAGCGGAACAACTGAAAACGCGGCAAGAAAAGTTGTTGAGCGAAATGCGCGTGATGCTTTTGCCGCAAGACCCGCGCGATGACAAGGACATTTATGTCGAAATTCGCGCCGGCACCGGCGGCGAAGAGGCGGCGTTGTTCGCGGCGGACTTGTATCGCATGTACACGCGCTATGGCGAACGGCAGGGTTGGAAAGTCGCGCTCGTGGACGAAAATCGCACGGGACTGAAAGGTTTCCGCGAAGTCGTCTTTGAAATCAAAGGCAAAGGCGCGTTCTCGCGTTTGAAATATGAAAGCGGCGTGCATCGCGTTCAGCGCGTCCCGCTCACCGAATCGTCGGGACGCATTCACACCTCGACGGCGACGGTGGCGGTGATGGCAGAGGTGGATGATGTCGAAGTCGAGGTGCGCCAAGAAGATTTGAAAATTGATATTTATCACGCGTCGGGACACGGCGGACAAAATGTGCAAAAGGTCGCAACCGCCGTTCGCATCACGCATTTGCCGACGGGCATTGTCGTCGCGGTGCAAGACGAACGTTCGCAGTTGCAAAATAAATTGCGCGCAATGTCGTTCCTAAAAGCGCGGTTGTACGAAATGGAAGTGGAAAAGCAGCAGCGCGAAATTACCGAGAATCGGCGTTCGCAAGTCGGCAGCGGCGAACGCGCGGAAAAAATTCGCACCTACAATTTCCCCCAAGACCGTCTCACCGACCATCGCATCAATCTGACCGAACACAATCTGCCGGGCATCCTCGACGGGGATATTGACGAAATTATTGACGCGCTCGTGCTGGCGGACCAAGAGGAAAAATTAAAAGCGGCGGGGGTGGAGGTGTAAAGCGGTGATTGGGTGATTGGGTGATTGGGTGATTGGGTGATTTGTCGGGGCGGCGATTTGTGTTTGCCCCCTTGTGCGTGGCTAATGGATAAGCAAGCGAATAAACGGATGCGCGCGTTTTCATCCGTTCATCCGTTTTCTCCATCCGTTGGCAGCTGCCATGTCGAGGAGGACGTGAATGGACCCATTTTTGATTTCACTCATTTGGGCGATTGGAGTCGGCGTTTCGAGTGTCGCGGGCAAGTTGGCGGACAAGGGCTTTGATGCCGCAGCAAAACCGGTAATTGACAAACTCGCAGGGCTTGTCAAGGGCGGGCTTGAACAAGCCGAACGCGAGACGAATCTTGCGAACGCGATTCGCGCGGCGATTGAGGATTCCACCAAAGACCTTTCAGGTTTCCGAAAACCTGAAAGGTCTGAATCGGAATTTGCAAAGTACGCGCGCGAAATCGGTTTGGAACGCTTGACGCTAAAAGAGAATCGCGCGTTACTCGACCGCGTGATTGCGTTGAGTTTGATTTCGTCGTCGCGCGAGGACGCGTCGCTTGTCTCGGACGCGTTGTTGCATGAATTGAATTTGGAAACAAATCAACGCGCGCCGTTCGCGCGTTTTCTTTATCATTTGCGCGTGCGTTTGAATGAAATTTCAGAATATCAACCGATGATGCGTCTCGCGCATGAAACGAACATGGAGAACGCCGCGCGCATCATGATTATGGAAATCGCGCGCGTCGGTTACATCGTCTCCGAAATCGCGCAAACGGTGACGACGACGCCCGAAGGCGTCAAGGCGCTGCGCGTGCAGATTGTGGACGACACACATCTCTTCGAGCCGTATCTGCGCCGCGTGGCTGTCGAGTGCAATCAACTGCAATATCTTGGTGACATTTCGAAATTTTATGCCAATCCGACGGAAGAGCGCACTCTGACTTTGGCGGATGTGTACACGCGGCTTGAAACGACGAGAACGGTAGAACGCGAACAGCCCGAACCCGAGCGTTCCGAATTTTCATTTCTGGAGCGCGAACGGACACGGCGCGAAACGGTGTTGGAAGCGGTTTCGGCAGATGAGGCGCAGCGCGTCGTTTTGTTGGGCGATGCGGGCAGCGGCAAGTCAACGTTTGTGAATCACCTCGCGTTTTGTTTGGCGCAAGCGCGCTTGGGCGATAAATTGGATTGGTTGGAAAAATTACAGGGCTGGACATTTGGCGCGCTGATCCCCGTGCGCGTGGTCTTGCGCGAATTGATGGCGCAAACGGATTTGACGCGCGAACCGACTGCCGATGTGCTGTGGGATTTTATCCGCGCGGATTTGGATGCGCGCGGGCATCTCCAGTATTTCGACGGCTTGCAGCGGCACCTCCAGCAGCGCGGCGGAATTTTGCTGTTGGATGGTTTGGATGAAGTGACGGATGCGGACAAACAGCGTGAATTTATCAAGGCGGTCATTGAGGATTTTGAGCGCGGCGGATTGTGCCGCGTGATTGTGACATGTCGCCCCTATGCGTACGAGCGCGCGGAATGGAAACTGCGCGGTTTTGTTGAACGCAGCGTTGCGCCATTTTCGCCGGAGCAGATTCAAGAGTTTGTTTCAGCGTGGTATCACGCGCAGCGCGTGGTCTTTGGAATGTCCATGGATGATGCGCGTGTAAAAGCAAACAAATTGAGTACGGCAATTCAGAATGAGGCGTACCTCGCCGAACTGGCAACTAGTCCATTGCTCTTGACCTTGATGGCAACCGTGCATACGTCAAAAGGAGAGTTGCCCGAAGACCGCGCGTTGCTGTATCAAGAAGTTGTAGATTTGCTCCTTGACCGGTGGCAGCAGACCAAAACGGTGGGCGGTAAAGCGGAGCGTGGACTGCAGGATTATTTGGGCGTCACCCGAACCGAACTGCAAGAAACTTTGGCGCGCGTTGCGTTTGAGGCACACAAAACACAAGGTGAAGCAAGACCGAAAAAACACGCCAAACCGGGCGACCAGACAACACGCGCGACGGATATTCAAGGTGCGCAGTTGCGCCACGCCTTGGGCGAATTGGTTGGCAAAGATGAAATCAAAATCGCGGAAGCGCTGCGTTACATTCGCACGCGCGCGGGCTTGCTCTTGGAAAAAGACCAAGAACGCGATTTATTTGCCTTTCCGCATCGGCAGTTCCAAGAATTTCTTGCCGCCGCGTATTTGTGCCAATCGCCCGATTTTGTTTTGGACGTACTAGAGTTAGTTGAAAAGGACGCGTTATGGTGGCGCCAAGTTTATCTATTAGCCGTCGGCAGGAAACGACCCAGTGACTATGGCACTTCGCTCGAACTCTTGAACAAAATGCTTCCCACGCCGCCCCGTCAAGGTAAACGCGCCACGCCCAAAAACGCGCGGCGCGCGCTTTTATGCGCGACGGGCGCGACAGAAATTCGTTTACGTGACAAAGCGCAGATCGACGAACGCTATCGCAACGCGCCGAAAAAATTTCAACAGTGGCTGGTCGCCATCCTCGCACAAGAATTGCTCACGCTCCCCGAACGCGCGGAAGCGGGACGCTTGCTCTCGAAACTTGGCGATGCGCGCGCAGAGGTGAATTGGGAGATTCCTTTCACCGTCCCCGTCGCGGCGGGCGAGTTTGAGATGGGGGACGACGGAGACGCCGATAGTAAACCGATTCATCCCGTCACGCTCTCCGATTTTCGCATCGGAAAATATCCGGTGACGAACGCGCAGTTTCGGCTTTTTGTACAAGGCGATGGATACACCAATCGCGCGTATTGGAAGTATGATGAAGGTTGGGATTGGAAGAATCGGAATGAGATTACCAAACCCAGATTCTGGGATGACCCACAGTGGAATTTGGAGAATCATCCTGTCGTGGGTGTTTCGTGGTATGAGGCGGACGCGTATTGCGAGTGGCTCAATCAGAGACTGGAGAATGGAGACTGGAGATTTCGTTTGCCGACGGAAGCGGAATGGGAAAAGGCGGCGAGTTGGGACAGCGCCAAAAAATCGAAACGCGTGTATGCGTGGGGCGACGAGTTCGATGGACAAAAAGGAAATGTGAGTGCGAGTGAAATTGGGCGCACGAGCGTGGTGGGTCTGTTTGGCAATTATCCGAGTCCCTGCGGCGCGATGGACATGACGGGGAATGTTTGGGAATGGTGCGCGGATTGGTACGATGGCAAGTATTACGAAAATCCACCTCAAGAAAATCCGCAAGGTCCATCTTCTGGAATTTATCGCGTGCTGCGGGGCGCTGCGTTCCCTAATGGAGCGGACTATGCCCGCTGTGCCTTCCGCAACTGGTACCGTCCCGACCCCCGTCTCAACCATCTCGGTTTTCGTGTGGTGTCTTTTCCTGTTTTGACTCTGAACTCTGATCCCTCTGAACTCTGAACTCTGGGGGGTGAGGAAAGACCTTTCGGGTTTCCGGAAACCCGAAAGGTCTGGCGCGGCGCGAATTGATGTAGGAGGAAAACTCGAAAGGTCTAACGAGGGAAGCATGTCACAAGCTATTCCAGTCCTCGAATACGGACGCTTTTATCATATCTATAATCGCGGCAATGGCGGCGAGAATGTTTTTCGCGAGGAACGCAACTATGCTTTTTTTATGACCCAGTATGCAAAGTATGTTGAACCTGCGGCAGAAACCTACGCGTATTGTTTGTTGAAAAATCATTTTCATCTTTTGGTGCGGGTGCGCGATGACAAAACCTTTCGGGTTTCCGGAAACCCGAAAGGTTTGGCCTCTCCGAAAGGTCTAAATCCTCCAACCCAAGCGTTTTCAAATTTTTTCAACGCGTACGCCAAAGCATTCAACAAGACATATCAACGCACGGGCAGTTTGTTTCAAAAGCCGTTCGGAAGAATGTGGGTTGACGACGAGAATTATTTTGCGAACTTGGTTCACTATATTCATTTCAATCCGCAAAAACACGGTTTCGCGCAAAATTTTCGCGAGTGGCATCAGTCCTCGTATCACGCTTTCTATTCCGCCAAACCCAGCCGATTGCAACGCGGACAGGTGTTGGAATGGTTTCATGGACGGGATGAATTTGAAGCGGTGCACCGCCACTCTGTAAATGAACGTTTGGTCGCAAAATGGGTGGGTGAGGATCCTGACTGACGCGCGAGACCTTTCGGGTTTCTCGCGAACATCGTTCGCGCAAAACCACGAAAGGTCTTTTTCTAAAAACGCGAATCCTCTTTATAATCTCCATGTGTTAATCACCTCTCCCGAAACCATCCAAGAAGTTCTCGTCTCTGCCGTGCGCGCGATTGGGGCGCGGAATGGTTACGCGAGCGCGCGGCTGGAAGCGGAAATTTTGCTCGCGCACACGTTGAATATTTCGCGCGCGCTGCTGCTCGCGCGCTTGGGCGATGCGATTGCGGACAAGGACGCGGCGCAGTTTGCGGGGATGGTGGCGCGGCGCGCGCAGGGCGAACCGCTGGCGTACATTGTCGGGCATCAAGAATTTTACGGACTCGATTTTTATGTTGACCGCCGCGTATTGATTCCGCGCCACGAGACGGAACACGTCGTCGAATCGGCATTGCTTGCCATCAAAAAAATTCCGCATCCCGAACCGATCATCGTGGATGTAGGCACGGGTTCGGGCGCGATTGCGTTGGCGTTGGCGCGCAATACATCGCGTACGAAAATTATCGCGACGGATATTTCGCCCGACGCGCTCGCGGTCGCGCAACTGAATGCCGCGCGTTTGCATCTCGCCGAACGCGTGGAATTTTGCAATGCCGATTTGTTGGATGGAATCGCAACGCCGATTGATATTTTGACGGCGAATTTGCCGTACATTCCATTGGAACGCGTTGAACGCCTGCCGCGCGAAATTCGACATTACGAACCGCGTCTCGCGCTGGTGGCGGGACTCGATGGTTTGAGCGTGATTCGACGATTGTTGAAACAAGCCGAAGCGCACATGGCGCGTGCGGGTTTTATCTTTATGGAAATCAGCGAAGAGCAGGGCGCTGCCGCGCGTGACTTGGTGAATGTTTTGTTGCCGCGCGCGCGTGTTGAAATCCATCGCGACTTGGAAGGATTGGATCGCGTGGTGGAGATTGAATTTGGACGCGGATAAACGCGGTGACGTGTCATCACGCACCAACCTCATCGAGCCGCACTATGCGTGATGTCACGTCAGGATGAACGCGGAAATGAAAACTGAAATTTTGCTTGCGGATGATTCAGCCGCCCTCGCGCGCGCGCTCGAATTATTGCGGCGCGGCGAGGTGATTGCGCTGCCGACGGATACTGTGTACGGCATCGCGACGGACGGGTTCAACGCCAACGCGATTGAGAAATTATTTATTGCCAAAGACCGTCCATCCCATAAAGCGATCATGCTGCTGCTTGGCGATTACGACGATTTAGAAAAAATCGCAACCTTTATTTCACCGAGCGCACAACGTCTGGCGCAGTCTTTTTGGCCCGGCGGTTTGACGCTCGTCGTGAACGCGCGCGCGGAATTGCCCGCCAATTTGCGCGCGGATACGAATACGATTGGCGCGCGTTTGCCCGCTTCCGATTTGGCGCGCGAACTCGTGCGCGGGTTGGGCAGACCGCTCGCGGCGACGAGCGCGAATCGTTCGGGCGGCGCGAATCCGCGCACGGCGCAAGATGTGTTGAATGATTTGGATGGAAAAATCGCAATGATTCTCGACGGCGGCGCGACCTCGGGAAATGTTGCGTCCACGGTGTTGGATTGTACGATTGAGCCGCCGCGTGTTTTGCGCGCGGGCGCGATTGCGGTGAATGAAATCGAGAATGTGTTGGGCGCTGCGCTAACATCTTAAAGCATGTTCCGATTTGGTCGAGGGGACAGACCTGATATATTACAGATAAGCAGTTCAACTGTGGGTATGGTGACTCCGGTCAGACCCCGAGTGCAAAACTCGTCCGAAAGATGGTGAGCCCAT
>JAJTXZ010000082.1 GCA_021463195.1 Anaerolineae bacterium | reverse complement strand
CAGATCAAGAGCGTAAAACGGATGACGCTTTGGATATTTTTCGGTTTCATTAACGAATCTCCTTAATTTGATTCCACGCGCTCGCGCGCGTGTCCGATTGCTGCGATGTCTTCCATCGCCTCTGCCGGCGCGGCGGAACATTCTGTTTCGTTCACGGCTTGATGAAAAACTTGCGCGTCGCCGATTTTGTGCAGCCAATTTCGTTGCATGCCTGCACGAACCATTTGTAGGTTGCGCCACCTTGCACAGTTCCGTTATTCGTGCCAACCGAATCGTTCGCGTTGTTCTCGCCTTTCCAACAACTCACGCGTCCGTCCGAAGGACCTGCACAATCGCCCACGGGCTGCGTTGGTGTGGGCGAAGGTGTTGGCGTATTCGTTGGCGCGAGTGTTGGCGTATGCGTTGCGGTTGGCGTCGGCTGGCTCACTGCAATTCAAATGCGCCGATGTCGCAATGCGTGCCGTGCGGACGCGTCATTCCGCGTTGGTCTTGATTGTTGATGGGTTCCTTGCTACAAACTGAATCTTTGCCTTTGTTTAGCGCATCGCTCGGACTTTTGAAAGCGTGCGTGCGTGTAAAGCCGCCATTGTCCTCAAGCTTTACCAAATTGGGGAGGGCATTGCTCTTGGAACGCTTGGCAGCGCCAAAGCCGCAGGATGTTCCTGTGTCAAGGTTGTTGCCAACGTTTTTAATGAACGAATTCCCAAAGCAGTTTGCGCCCGGCGCGTTATCTGCCACAATCGTGTTGGAGAGTTTTGTCCCTTTACGAGCGGCAATACCTGCGCCGAGACCGCTGGTTCCCGTAGGTTTTCCTTGACCGCCAAGTCCCGCTTTATTCTTGGCAATGGTGCTATTGATGATTGTGACTGGTCCATTTGTGACGAGACCTCCGCCCATCCCTCCGGATCCGCCATCAGAGGAGTTGCTCTTGCCGCCTTTGCCCGCCTTGTTGCCACTGAGCGTACTGTTCGCAAGGAGTAGCGTGCCATTATAATGTATGATGCCTCCCCCAGAGCCGCCCCATCCGCCGAACCCTGTTGAGCTGTTGCCGCCTTTGCCCGCCTTGTTCGCATAAATCGCGCTGTGGGTGATGATCGCGTTCCCATTATTGAGGATTCCACCGCCGTCACCACCCTGACCACCGTCACCTCCAGACTCTCCATTCATGCCATCTCCGCTGACGTTTTTGAAAACATTCGTGTGTGACATGATGAGTGTGCCTTTGCTGTAAATGCCGCCGCCGCCGCCGCCAAAGGCGCCTTTGCCCGCCCGATTATTTAGAATGTTGCTGTACGAAATGTTCAGCGTGCCGGCGTTGGAAATCCCACCACCCCAGCCCGCAAAAATATTGCCCGCCTCGTCTACCGCGTTACCGCCGCGTATCGTGACAGCAGAGATGGTTAACGTGCTGTCTAGCGCAATTTGTAGAATGCGAAACTGCGGCGCGTTGGCATCACGTTCAATTATTGCATTGTTCCCGACGATGGTGAGGTTGACATTGTTCGCAATGACGGGCAAGCCATTTGCATCGCGCGTGCCCGCGCCATTGTTCACCACTGTTAACGTGTACGTGCAGTCTGTCGCAAGCGAAAGCGCTTGAGCGCCGCCCGCGTCGACCGCATCTTGAATTGCGTCTACCAGCGCGGTAGTGTCGCACGGCACATCCGTCGCCGCCTCGACGTGCGCGAGGGGCATTATGCTTGCGGTGAACGCGAGGAGCGCGATGAGGATGATGAGTCGGAAATGTTTGAGAGTTTGCATGGCTGTTCTCCTTATTGAATCTTATTTTTCCTTTGGACGGTGAATCGGATTTGTTTTCAAATTTGCGTTGCGTCCCGTTGTGAGACTGTTTCTACGCGCTGCCGCGCGAGTTCCAATTCTGCGCGGTCTTGCAGCGCCTCGCTCGCGCGGCGGAACATTCTGTTTCGTTCACGGCTTGGTAAAGAATTTCCATGTCGCCGATTTAGTGCAACCTATCTCGTTGCATGCCTGCACGTACCATTTATAGGTTTGGCCCTTGGCTAATTTTGTCGTTTTGGCCTGCGTCACATCTGCGTCCAGTGTGGTCTGGAAAACGGTTTTGTTCGTCGCGGCATTCTTGACCGTGACGCGATATTCGGTTTCGCAAGAGACATCGCTCCACTTGAGCTTTACTTTGGTTTTGGTGACGCTGCCATTCTTGGCGGGCGCACTGAGCGTGGGCTTGCTGGGTTTGACGTTGCATGTGGGCGGCGAGCCAACGGTAAACTTGGCAATGAAATTTAGATTCGTTACGGTGCCGTCGGCGGTGGCGGTAAAGAAGCCACCCACATACAGGTCACTGCCCGACACCGCCAGCACATTCGCCCGGCCGTTCAAGCCATTGTTCGCCAGCGGCGCCCACGCGCCGCCGCTGTATTTGGCGATGCCGTTCAATTTCTTCACGGCGAGGTCGGCAGTTCGGTTAAAGTAGCCGCTTACATACAGATCATTTCCTATCACCGCGAGCGCATTCACAAATGGGTCGTCACCTTCAGATGCACCCAAGCCATTGTTCGCCAGCGGCGACCATGCGCCGCCGCTATATTTGGCGATGCTATTCAGATTCGTTACCGCGTCGTCGTCAGTTCGGTTAAAGTGGCCGCCGACATACAAGTCACTGCCTATGACTGCCAGCGCAAACACGCCGCCATCCAAGCCGTTGTTGGCGAGTGGCACCCATGCGTTGTTGCTATATTTGGCGATGCCGTTCAATTTCGCCACAGCGAGATCGGCAGTAAAGTTAAAGTAGCCGCCCACATACAAGTCGCTTCCAATCACCGCCAATTGCAACACAATGTCTGTCAAGCCATTGTTCGCCAGCGGTACCCACGCGCCGCCACTGTATTTGGCGATAAAGTTCAAATTCGTCACCGCGCCGTCGGCGGTTTTGACAAAGGAGCCGCCGACATACAGGTCACTGCCCATGACTGCCAGCGCTTGCACCGAGGAGTACGAATCATTGCTTACCAGGCCATTGTTCGCTAGCGGCGACCATGCGCCGCCGCTGTATTTGGCGATATTGTTGAGATTCGTCACCGCGCCGTCAGCGGTTTGGCTAAACTTACCGCCTACATACAAGTCACTGCCCATGACTGCCAGCGCATACACGCCGCCATCCAAGCCATTGTTTGCCAGCGGCGACCATGTGCCGCCGCTGTATTTGGCGATGCTGTTCAGATTCGTCACGTCACCGTCGGCGGTGGCGTTAAAGGAGCCGCCGCCGACATACAGGTCACTGCCCATGAGCGCGAGCGCAGTCACGCTGCCATTCAAGCCGTTGTTGGCGAACCCGCTCCAGCCCGCGTTGGACGCCGCAGCGGGCGCACTCTGCGGCGCAAGCACGGGTCCGCGAAATGAGTCGAGCGTCACCTTCCAGCCGCGCAAATCGAGCGCGCCGCTGACGCCCGTGGTAGTGTTGATGGTGCCGTCGGGATTGAGCAGCGAGCCGACTTCCAAATTCTGCGATTGCGCCAAGACAGGCGCAGTGGACGAGAGCGAGGTGATGAGCAGCGCGATGAGCGCGAGCAGGATAACGATACGAAAATGTTTGAGAGTGCGCATGGTTTTTTTCTCCTTTTGTGAAATACCATTCAACTGTTACGGTCTGTGATCCATTGAACGTAGGAACATTGCAACGACGCGTTGCATTTCAAAGATAGCTTGTTTGAAATCGGGCCATAGACGAGTCAGCAAAAATGCGACAAGTATCACAAGCGCCAAGCCGATGACTGAACTGCTTGCCTCGAACTCGCCAAACTTGATTGTCCACGCCCCGATGGGCCCAATTCCAAACATGGTCAAAAAGACGAGAAGCACGAATACGACAATAAGAAGTGACATAACCGCAATCGCCCATGCTTGAACGCTCGAATCGTGTTTTTGTGGATTGGGATTTGAATCCTTTGCCATTTTTCCTCCCGTAAAGAATCTCATTTTCTCTAGCTGACAATTTGGTTAGCAATTCCTTTGCTAATCGAAAATGATATGCGGATTTCGTAGCGCAAATTTGGAATTTGCGCTACTTTGGCAAAGGTATTGATTCAAAGACAAGATTTGTTTTCAAATTTGCGTAGCGCCTCCTTGTGTCAACGGTTCCACGCGCCGCAGCGCAAGTTCTATTTCCAATTCCCCCGGTGCGGCAGCGAGACGTTTGACCAACTGCCGCAACAACTCATTCACGTCGCCAAAACTCGCGCGCCATTCATCGTCAGACGACGGTTGGCTGATTTGCCCATGCAAACGCGATGTAGTTTGGTTGTCGAGCAGAATTTTGAGTACAAAGGTGTGAGTTTGGCGCATGATTGAATAAATCTCCCTTTCGCATATAATTTACCAAACCGCTGTGAAAATTTTGTGAAAATTCAAGCTTGCAAAAATGGCTCGCAAACTCGAAATCACCACGTTGGGACACGTCACCGTCACCATCGGCGGCGAACCGATTCGCAACCTGCCCGCCAAAGCCCTCGCGCTCCTCGTTTATCTCGTCGTCACCGCGCGCCCGCACTCGCGCGAACATCTCGCCAACCTTCTCTGGGGCGAAGAAAACGAAACCAAAGCCCAAGCGTCCCTCCGCCATGCCCTCTCCAAACTCAAGCCCATCGCGGACGGATTTCTCATTCTCGAAAAAGCCACCGTCACGTTTGACCGCGCGCAGAAATATCAGTTGGATGTGGAGGAATTAGAGACTAGAGACTGGAGACTAGAGACTCCATTCTCCGATCTCCAGTCTCCAATCTCCAATCTCCAATCTCCATTCCCCAATCTCCAATCTCCAATCTCGCTCTTTCTCGATTCCCTCACCATCAAAAACGCGCCCGACTTTGAAGTGTGGGTTCTGGAACAACGCGAAAAATATCGCGCCCGCGCGGCGGAATGGTTACAGCGCGTTGCCCAAGCGAATCTCGACGCGGGAGACGAACGCGCCGCAGTGGACGCGCTGAATCGGCTCGTCGCGCTCGATACGTGGAACGAAAACGCGCAGCAGCAAAAAATGCGCGTCCTCGCGCGGTTGGGCAAACGTAAAGACGCGCTCGCGCAATATCAAAACTTGAAAAAAATCTTGCGCGATGATTTGGACATTGAGCCGTCGCCTGAAACCACCGCGCTGTTTGAAAAAATCCGCGACGCGCGCCCGCTCGCATCACCCCCCCCCGCGCCGCCCACGCCGTTCATCGGACGCGAACGCGAACGCGCCGAACTCGCGCAATGGCTCGCCCAGCCCGCCACGCGTTTGGTCACGCTGTTCGGACCCGGCGGCATCGGCAAAACGCGTCTCGCCCTCGCCATCACGGCACAACTGCGTGAACGTTTTTTACACGGCAGCGCGTACATTTCGCTCGAAGCCGTCAACGCCGCGTCGAATGTGATTTCCACCATCGGCGCGACGTTGCATTTTTCGTTCAACCGCGCAAGCGATGCGGTGACACAACTTGGAAATTTTTTGCAGGACAAACAAGTTTTGCTCGTCCTCGACAATTTCGAACAGGCGCTGGACGCGGCGGACGATTTGGCGCGCCTCTTGAATTTCGCGCCCGAACTAAAAATTCTCGTCACTTCGCGCGAACGACTCGCGCTCCAAGCCGAACGCGTGTTTGAGGTGCGCGGTTTAGACGTGACAGGTTTTGGAAACCTGTCACGTCTAAACGACGCGCCGCAACTTTTCACCGAACGCGCGCAGCGCGTCTCGTCCGCGTTCGCGTGGAATGAAACCAACGCGCTCGCCGTCACGCGCATCTGCCGCGCGGTGGAGGGAATGCCGCTCGCGCTCGAACTTGCGGCGGGCTTGACGCGCGGCGCGACGGTGGAACACATCGCCGCGCAGTTGGAACGCGACCTCACCGCGCTCGATTCCGATTTGCGCGATGTGTCGGAACGGCATCGCAGCGTGCGCGCGGTGTTTGAACAATCGTGGGATGCGTTGAACGAGCGCGAGCGCGCGGCGCTGCAAAAATTGTCGGTGTTTCGCGGCGGCTTGGATGAAACTGCCGCGCGCGAAATTGCCGACGCGGACGCGGCGATGCTGGGCGGGTTGACTGACAAGGCGCTGCTCTATCGCGCGGGTGAGGCGCGTTTTGATTTGCACGCGCTCGTGCGCGAATTTGCGCGCGCAAAATTTGACGCGTCGAACGCGATGCAAGCAACGCGCGCGCGGCACGCGCAATTTTTTAATGAATTTGTCGCGGCGCGCGCGGCGCGCATCATCGGCGGAACGCAACTCGAAACGATTCAAGAACTGCGCGTGGAATTGGAAAATGCGCGGTTGGCGTGGCAGTGGAGCGTGGCGCAGCGCGATGCGGAAATGGTGGATCGCACTGCGCCCGTGTTGTATCGTTATCACGAAGCGCAGAGTTTGTATCAACAAGCGGAAACGCTGCTTGAACCCGCCGCCGCATTTTCATACATCGCCCAAGCGCGGCTCGGCGCAACTTTATATTTTTTGGGAAAATCAGAGGACGCGCGACGCGAACTGAATGGCGCGTTCGCGCGCGCCCAAACCGCAAATGATCTTTCCGAAACGGCGTTCTGTTTTTTGCAGCTGGGCAATGTGGCGTTCGACGCGGGCGAATTTGCAAGCGCGGAAATGAATTATCAAGAATGTCTCGCGCGCGCCCAAGCCGCGCACGATTTTTATTTGCTCACGGATGCGAGCAACAATCTCGCGTTCGTCGCGGCGCGGCGCGGTGAAATGGCGCGGGCGCGCGATTTTTGTCTGCGCGCCATTGACGCGGCGACGTACATTGACGAACAGCGCGGCATCGCGGGCGCGTCGGTCAATCTTGCGCTCGTCGAATACAGTCAAGGGGATTTCGACGCGTCACGCGTGGCGCTCGAACGCGCGCTTCCCGCGTTTGAAGCGGTGAGCGACCAACGCGGCGTGAACATGACGCTGGCGAATTTAGGGGAACTCGCGCGCGAACAAAATGATTTGGAACGCGCGCAAGCATTGTACCGCCGCGCGCTCAAGGGGTATCAAGCGATTGGGCAGCCCGAAAAAATCGCGCAACAATTTCGAAATTTGGGCGATGTGGCAATGCAGCGCGAAAAATATGAGGAGGCGCGCCGTTTGTATCAAGACGCGCTCGCCGTGTACGAACGCATCGGCGCGCGCTATTGGCAAGCCAACACGCGTTGCAGTTTAGGCGAGGTCGCGCTCAAGACGCGCAATGTACTGCGCGCGCAGCATGAATTTGAAACCGCGTTACAAATTGCTCAAGAGATTGACGCGACGCCGCGCGCAATGGACGCCTTGTTTGGCTTGGCGCGCGTGGACGAATTGCAAAACAATTTTGCGCGCGCGGCAGAACGGGGCGAATTTGTCGCGACGCAGGACGCCACCGACCATCAAACGCGACAGCGCGCGCAGGAATTTTTGGCGCAGCGCGGCAAAAACGCCGCGCGCAAATAAAAAATCTGCGAACCATTCGGCTCGCAGATTTTTTATGGGTCTTCACTTTTTGCTCTGGTCTTTTGAGCGACCTTGCGGATAAACTCTATGATTGCAGCAATACGTGAAAAGGAAGTGCGCGCGCGATACGTTAATTCATGCGAATGACGTTCGTCGCTTGCAAACCCTTTTGTCCTTCTTCAACGTCAAATTCCACTTTTTCGCCTTCATTCAGCGAACGATAACCACCGTTCGCGTCCTGAATGGCGGAAAAATGCACAAACAAGTCTTTTTCGCCGCTCTCGGGAGCGATGAAACCATAGCCCTTGCTGTTATTGAACCATTTGACTGTACCTTGTTGGCGAGCCATTTATGCGGAGCATCCTTTCTATAATGTCATGCGCGGACGGATAAATAAAAAAAAAGACACTGACAGGCCTTGAACAGCCCTCAGTGCCCTACACTTACTACTGCCCGCTCCATGCGCCAATAATTATAGAGAGATTAATGTGTACGTCAAATGCGGCGCGGCGCGTTTTGAGATTTTAGCGTCGCGCCGCGCGCGCTTTAATTTCGCAGCTGCGGATACAAAACGACATCGCGAATCGAATGTTGATTTGTGAGCAGCATCGCCAAACGGTCAACGCCCATCCCCAAACCGCCGGTCGGCGGCAAGCCATGTTTCAACGCCTGCACGTAATCATCGTCCATCTGCTGCGCCTCCGCGTCGCCGCGCGCGCGATTGCCCTGCTGTTCCATGAAACGCTCCCATTGGTCGGCGGGGTCATTCAATTCGGTGAACGCGTTGCCATATTCCGCGCCCGCGACATAGATTTCAAAACGCTCCGTCACGCGCGGGTCGTCCGGTTTCTTTTTGGCGAACGGCGAAATGTCGGTCGGAAAATCAATGACGAACGTCGGCGCAATCAAGGTCGGCTCGACGTACGCGCCAAACAATTTTTCCACCAACTTGCCCCAACTCAGTTGCGGCTCGACGCGCAAATGTTTTTCCTCGATGCGCGCGTTCAACGCGTCGAATGTATCGTCCACGTAAATATCAATTTCCGTTTTTTCGAGAATCGCGTCGCGCATCGCCACGCGCGCAAACGGCGGCGTCAAATCTACTTGATGTTCGCCATACGTGATTTGCAAGGCGCCCTGCGCCGCTAGCGCGCATTCAACGAAAATATCCTCCACCACTTTCATCATGTCCGATAAATCGCCGAACGCTTGATAACATTCCATCATCGTGAATTCGGGCAGATGCGTCGCGTCCACGCCTTCATTGCGAAAATCTTTCGAGATTTCGTACACCCGCTCGAACATGCCGACGAGCAAGCGCTTCAAATATAATTCATCGGCGATGCGTAAATACAAATCGCGTTTGAGTTCGTTATGATACGTCGTGAACGGTTTCGCCAACGCGCCGCCGTACAACGGTTGCAGCGCGGGCGTTTCCACCTCGATGAAACCGCTGCGGTCCAAGTAGGCGCGCATCGCGGTCAAGATCCGTTGACGCGCGCGAAATACCTCGCGCACTTCTTCATTCACCATCAAATCGAGATAGCGTTGGCGATAGCGCGTCTCTTTATCCGTCAAGCCGTGAAATTTTTCGGGCATCGGCGCGACGGCTTTGGCGAGCATTATAATTTCCGCGACCTGCACTGTGATTTCGCCCGTCTTTGTTTTAAACAACGTCCCCGACGCTTGGACAAAATCGCCCAAATCAAAATCTTTGAGAAAATCCTTGTACGTTTCCGCGCCGAGATTATCTTGGCGCAGAAAAAGTTGAATGCGTCCGGTGCCGTCGCGAATATCCGCGAACGTGATTTTGCCCGTCCACCGATTCGCCGTCATGCGTCCGACGAGCGTGACCGCGCCCAAATCTTTGCCTTGTTCAAACTGTTCGCGCGTCTCGGCAATGGTGTGCGTGCGCGTCACGCGCGGCGGATACGGTTCTACGCCGCGTTCGCGCAGCCGCAGCGCTTTGAGAAAACGTTCGCGTTCAAGCGTATCGAGCGTATCAATGAATTCCATGTGCGATATCCGATTTGGAGTTTATGCTTTTGGACAACGGCGCCGCGCGGCGCGTAAAACATAAACTCTAAATAAAAAGCGGACACACCATCGCGTGTCCGCTCCATTGTCATTTTACTTCAATGAGTTTGAGTTGACGCTTTCCGGCAGGTGTTTCGACCATTATCGGGTCGCCCTTTTTCTTGCCCATCAAGGCGCGTCCGACAGGTGATTCGTTAGAGATGCGCCCTTTGGCGGGATCGGCTTCGGCGGGTCCTACGATTTGATATTCTTCTTCGTCTTTGGAACCTTTTTCCACGACTTTGACTTTGGAGCCGAGCGCGACGATACCGGTCCAGGCGGGCGTTTCAATGATTTCAGCGTTCTTGAGCATCTGCTCAATTTGCATAATGCGCCCTTCGACAAAAGCTTGCTGCTCTTTGGCGGCATCATACGCGGAATTTTCCGAAATATCGCCTTCCTCTTTGGCGGAATGAATCGCTTCCGCCACTTCGGGACGCTTGACGCTAATTAAAAAGTCAAGTTCTTTTTGCAATTTCTCACGCCCTTCGAGCGTAAGAGGCACGGGCTTGTCTGCCATGATAACTTCCTTTATCGCTCCAACTGCCGCGCGATACGCGCCGTCAGATAACTTAAAAAAAGAAGGACATCGCCGCGCCGTTCAGACAGCGCATCAGCCGATATCCAACTGTTCGCATTATATCCAATCTTGGACGGGTGTCAATGCCCCCCGCGCAGCGCGCTCCACGCCACCCACGCCTCGCGCGCCCACACCGCCCACAGCGCCGTCGCGCCGATAACGACACAGCTCACGCGCGCCACAGTGTGACGCGCGTATTTCCAATTCACCAGCCACCACGCCGCGTACATGGCGAATAACGGCATCAACGGCAAATGAAAACGCCCGTCGCCAAAAATGATCAGATGCAGCGCTAAAAAATAAGCGCTGAATCCGCCAAATAAAATTTTCCATTTGTCCGCGCGCGCGTATATAAAGCCCGCCAGTCCGCACAACGCCACAAACATGTACGCGAGCGCGCCATATACATCCGCCGCGCTTTTGAAAATAGAATTCCACCCCCCCCCTGCGCGCGTCGCTTCCGCCACATCCACCAAATTCCGCTCCATGCCCCAAAAATCCGCGAACTTGGCTGGCACGCGCGCGAGGACCGCTAACGGCTCGGCGCGCATATATTGCAGCGCTAAAGCCATCGCCGCGCGGTCGCGCGCGACTTCATCCGTCGGCAAAACTTTGAGCATCGGTTCGCGCACGCCGACTTTCCACACATTGCGAATAAATTCATACGGCGTGTAGGGACTATTGCCCAACCACAAATTCACCCCCCCCTTGGTCTCTAACAAAACGAATTGGTGAAAGCGCGCGTAATTGCGCGCGGTGTACGGCGCAATCACCGCGAGCGCAATCAATATAAATACGAACGCGGGCGCGATGGCATTGCGCCACACCGAACGTCGTCCGTCGGCGCGCCACAATACCCAACCCAACCACAACGCCAACAGCGGCAAAAAGTATAGCGTCAGCCCGCGTGTCAATGTCGCCAGCCCCCATGCCACCGCCGCCGCGCCGAACCACGCCCAACGCCGCTTTGCGCGTTCCGCCAACGCGCGCGCAATGAAATCAAACGCGAGCAAAACGAATAAAATAAACAATCCTTCCGACAACAATAAATGCGCCAGCGTCAAAAAGCCCGGATAGATGGCGACGAGCAAGCCCGCGCCCAGCGCGATGCGCCGCGCCGCACATTCATCCACCGCTTGGGCGCGCCGCGGCGCGCGAAAGACGCGCCGCGTCAAATCGTACACCACATACACTGTCGCGGTCCCGACGACAACGCCAAAAAATTTCGCCGCCAAAATATGCGCGCCCAAAATTTTATACAAGCCGCCGAGCGCGAGCGGATACAACGGCGCCTGCCACGCGTATAAAATTTGTCCGGGGAAAAATGGATTATTCGTTTGAAACAAACCGCGTCCCGCCGCGATATTTTCCGCGATTTGTTGGTACGCGAATTCGTCGCCCGTCAATGGCGTGTTCGCGCCGGCGAGCCATAAAAAAATCACGCGCAGCGCGAACGCCAACGCGAGCAGCGCCGCCACCGCTTGCCAATTTTCATTCGGCGTTTGCCGTTTTTTCGTCATCGTATGCGATACAACCAAAGGTCATCAAAATCTTGGACATGCTCTAGCCCGGGGAACCGCGCCAATTTGGCGCGCACGCGCGACGGATTTGGATAAGAAGCGGAATGCACCACCAACCAATCCGCGCCCCATTCTTGCAAATGTCGAATGCTGGCGCGCGTCGGAAAAGCGCCCGTCGCCTGAACCAACGCGTAATACTCGGGCGGAATAAAGGTGCTATAGCCATTCACCAACGGCTGGTACGGATGATACAACGCGCTGTAAGTGTATACGACATAGCGGTCTTGCGAAGCGAATGTCGGCGCGCCCATTGGAAAATGGACAACCGCTTGCCCGCGCGGCTGCTGCGCCAGATACGCGTACAGCGGCGACACATGCGCGCCCGCTTCCACCGGCGCGAGACGCAGCGGCGCGGGAATATATTCGAGCGTAATCAATAACACGCACACCGCCGCAATCCATGTCCGCCAATGCGGCGCGCGGCGCATCCACGCGCGCGCGCCATACGCCGCGAGCAAACTCAACGCCAACATGCTCAAGACGACAAAGCGCGCGGGCGCGTTCAACCCTTGCAGCGGCGTCACCACGCGCGCCAAATATTCGTAGGGCAGCGGAAACGGCAGCGCCGCGACTGTCGTGCGCCCCAATATTAAATCCGGACCAAACGACAAACCCAAGCCGAGCAACGCCAAAAGCGTCGGAAAAATCCACGCGCGATTTTTCCGCGCCAGCAATGACGCGACGCCTACGACGCTCAAAATTGTCGCCACGACGCCGGGAAATAACGGCTGACCTTTGGACGCGGCATAAAACGCGCGCGTCAAGTTGCCGTACAACCATTGCGACGTCGGTGTCGCTATATAGCTGTATGGGCGCGCGCTGAATAGACGCGGATTGCGTCCCGCCGAAAAATTGAATTCGCGCTCGATTTGCAACAGTGGCAGCACGAACGGCAGCAGCGCCAACGTCGCGCCCACCGCCGTCAGCGCGCCATACGCCAAATGCGCGCGCGTAATGCGATAACGTCGCAGCGCCAAATCCACAATGACGTACAACACAATCGCGAATGCCAAAAACACCGCGTAATAGAGCGAAGCTAGCGCGTTCAATACGAAAAAGAGCGCGGTCAAAAAGCCATTGCGCGCGTTCGGTCGGCGCGTGAAACGCGCCACATACAGCAAAGTCAATGGCATAAATAACGCCAGCAATAATTGCGCGTGCCGCAATTCGCCCATTTTGTACGTGCAGAATCCAAAAATCAAACCCGCGATAAACGCGGCGAATTGCGTAGCGCGATGGTCCACCTGCGCCGCGTCATGCGCCGCCGCTGGGTTATCCGCTTGGAACTGAAACCAATCCAACGCGTACAAATACATGGCGAACCCATTGAGCGGAAAAGACAACAGCACAACCAGATTGTACGCCAACACCGGATTCTGCGTCGCGTACGCGAACGGCAAATACATTAGCGCGCCGGGCAAAATGATTTCCGAAAACGCGAGCGTGTTTTGAAAAGGGAAAAAGATATTGCCTTGAAAAAGATTGAGCGGGTCGGCGATGAGTTGATGCGCTTGCCAACCAAAAATCCACACGCTGAAATAGGTGTCATTCAGCGCGTTACTGTCCGTGCCGAGCAAATGGTCGCTCATATACAGCGCGAGCGGCAGCGTCATCAAGACCGCGAGCGCGCTGTACGCCAAGAGGGCGAACCAATGAAAACGATACGGATGTTCACGCAATAGATTCATATACAGACGAAACCCGTTGTCGCGTCAAGCGAAGCAACGGGTTGGCTTATTTTATCCTTTTTGCTTGTTTGCGCCCATTTTGCGGCGGGGTTTGCGCGCAGTCGTTTTGGGTTTGGCTTTTGGCTTGGGCGGCGCAGACTTGCGTTTTGGTTTGGCGGGTTTGTCCAACGCGCGGCTCATGCTCACCGGCGCGTCGCATTCAATCGTTTGCGCCTCGGCGTAAATCTCCATAGCGGGGTCGTTGCGCGCCCACCACGTCACGGCAACCACATTCCCGTTGGCGCTAATGTCAGGCACTTGATTAATCGTATCCATCGCGGGCGCGTCCAGCCGCGTCGGCTTGCTCCACAGCGCGCCATCCCAAATACTCTGAAACACGCGCCACGATTCTTTCGCCAGCGCCTTGCCCTGATACACCAAGCGCAAACGCCCATTGCAATCCATTGCCAAGCGCGGATACATCGTAAAGGTCAACGCGCCGACCGGCACGCGCTCGGCGCGAGCAAAGTCGCCGCCGCGCGGACATTGGGCATACATCAACGTTTGCGCGTCGTCGGCGCGCCCTTGCGCCACCAAATGCCCCGTGCCTGCCGCGTCAAAAATCAAGCTGGCCGTTTGCGGCATGCTGCCCGCGCGCACGCGCTGCGGCGCGCTCCAACTGCCATCCGCGCTGCGCTGCGCGTAAAACACTTTGGACTTGTTATTCCACGCGACCACCGCTTGCCCGTCCGCATTTAACGCGATATCGGGATAAAAACCCGAACCAATCACTTGCGGCGCGCTCCAAACGTTCCCGTCAAAACGCGTATAATAAATTTCTTGGAACGCTTCGCCGAAACGATTGTACACCACATGAATCACGCCATCCGGCGCGAGCGCCAAACGCGGCAGCTGCGCGTATGATTCGTTCGACAAGCGCAGCGGCGCGCTCCAATTCTTGCCATGACGCGCGCAATAATAAACCACGTAGGACGCGCTGCCCGCCGACTCGCCGACAAAAACAACGTCCACGCCGCCTTGCGGCGCGGCAGCGATGTGCGGCTGATGATTTTTCGCGGCAGGCGAATTCAGCGTCACATCCGGTTTCCAATGTTTGCCATTCCACAACCGATAATGAATTCGCGCGTCCGTGCCGCGATACACGACATGCACGCGCCCGCCTGTCGTCACGCTCACCATCGGCGCGCCCAGCGCGCCATCGCCGTTACCCAAAAGCGCTGCCCCCATACGCTGCCTCCTTGCGCGCTTGCGGCGCGCGCGTTATTTAATCCATATTGGATCCGATTCTTCAAACTCGTTTTGACTCAAGTTTGCCGGATTTTCATCCAGCCGACAGTTATCTTGCAGCGTCCCAAAAGCGCCAAGGTCCATTACAAAAATCTGCGGATGATTTCCGTCGCGCGATGACGACCAAACAATTTTATTTCCATCAGGCGACCACGACGGATGCTTGTTGAAAAAGGGCGCGTAACAGGTAATGCGAAATGGACTCGTGCCGTCATCGTGCATGATCCATAAATCTTCACCGATATTATCGGGATGGTCCAAATCGCCGCGATTCGACACAAACGCAATCCACGTGCGTCCATCAAACAACGGACGCGGCGACCATGCCGGATCATAATCATTCGCGGGATTGGTCAGCGGACGACCATTGCCCGATGGGTCGGTAATCCAGATGTCATTGTCATAACCAAACTTGCGCGTAAAGCCCGCTGACCGCACAGTCGCGGCTTGGGCGCGGTCAGGCGACCAGGCTTCCCATTGTTTCGCGGCGTCGTACGTCGCGGCGGAAATGCGTTTTACATTTTTCCCGTCCGCGTCCATCACATAGTACGTCGGAAATCCTTCGCGATTTGATTTGAACGCAATCTTGCCGCGCAGCGATGCCAAATCAATCACCGGTTCGGGCGGCGGCGCGGCGGAAGAGCCGCCGGCGGTGGATGCGGCATTTTTGCAGTTGAACGCGCTATAATAATCAAGCGCGCGTTCATTCGTCTTGTCCAAATTCGCGGCGGCGACGAGTTCCGCGCAGCCCTGTTGCAAATTGCCCGAGACGAGCAGCAGCGCGAGCCGCATGCGCGCTTCGCTTTCGCCCGCGACATTGCCTTGCGCGTGATACACCTTGGCGGCGGCGCGGTACGCTTCGATCGCTTGCGCGGGATTATTGTCTTGATAAAAATAGCCCCACGCGAGCACACGATGCACGAGCGCGTAAGCGGGATAATTTTTTACAATGTCGAGCAGCGGCTGGCGCGCGCAATTAAACGCGGCGCGATGCGCGGGATTGTTGCCGTTCAACTGTCGCGTATCGGAAACATTCCAGCAGCGTTGCAGCGTCGCAATCAACGCGGCGTCGGCGGCAGTATTGCCCAATTCTGATGCGCGCGGCACAGCGGTGGCGCCGCCATTCGCGGCGGGCGAGTTTGTTACAGAAATGACGCCGGTCGGAAATGGCGGAACGGTTGGCGCAGGTGGCGCGGTCGGCAATGGCGTCGGCGTCAGCAAAGTGATTTTCAAAAACGGGGTCGCGGTGGGCGGAATAACGGTAGACGGAATAGCGGTGGGCGCGGGAGTGTCGGAAGGCGCAACGGGAACGGCGGTGAAAACTGCTGTCACCGGCGCGGGCGCGGGCGTGTTGGCGCAAGCGCCCAGCGCGCCGAACAAAATAATCAGACCGAAACGTAATACGGGTGAAACGAACATCGAACCTCCGCGTGGAGCAGTTGGGGTTCGAGTATAGCATGATTTGGGTTGGAGATGAATTAGAATTCGCGCGCGGCGTCAAGCCGCCAAGCCGCCGGCACGACCGATAGAATTAGCGCGGACGGATGCGCCGCGTCGTGATAAATCGTTTGTTCGGCTTGCCGCATTTTCGTTTCCGTCGCCAACGCGCCGCCGGTATTGAGATTGCGCGCGTATTTGGGAAACGCGGCGGACGCGATTTGCAGACCGATGCGATGATTCTTTTGAAAAACGTGCGCGATGTACCACAGGTCAATTTCGTATTTGTAAATTTTACGCGGCGTGAGGAGCGCGGGTTTGGTCATGCCGTTGCGATAACGCGCGCGGACGATGCCGTCGCACAGACGCTGCCGAAAACCGTTCGGATGCGCGTCAAACCACAGCGCGGTGAAATCGGTATCGCGCGCGGAGGACGCGGCGTACAAAATCACGCGCACGGGGCCCATCACAGTCAAAGCGCGTTCCAACGGCGCGCTCACATAGACCAACACATCGCCGCGCTGTTGAATCGCGGTATAGTCGTCGGGGCCGCCGATTTGGGACGAGGTCGCGTCGGTGATGTACGGCGTCGGACGCGCGGGGTCGTACATATAACGGTCTGGCTTTTCCGCGCGCGGTATTTCGAGCGCTAACGTTCCATCGCCATAACGGCTGTTGGCGTTACCTGCGCTATGCAAATAAAAATTGACGAATTGCGCGCGCGCGGGCGGAAATTCAGCTTCATCGCGCCATTTGTTTTCGCCCATGACAAAAAGGCGCGCGGCGGGTTCGCGCGTGATGCCGTCATCCTGATTTTTTAACCACGCGTCGAACCAACGCAATTCATAGCCGCGCAAATCAATCAACGCGTCGGCGCCGAAATCCACCGCGCCGACTTTTTGCGATGCGTTGACCGCGTGACCCCAGGGGCCCATCAATAATTTTTGATTGCGGCGCGCGAATTCGGTCGCGCCGCGCGTCGTCATGCCGATAAAATTGCGCGGCGTTCCGATTTGCTCGTCATCGTACCAACCGGAAATATGCATCACGGGCAAATTGATTTTCTCGAATTGGTCTTGATAACAAATGGCGCGCCAATAAGCGTCGAGCGTCACATGACGCAATTCTTTGCGCCACAAAGGCAAATCCATGCCGGCGCGCTTGTCCATCGTCGTCAACGGCAAATGTTCGTACACCGGGTCCCAAAAAATTTCGTCCATCGGTTGGCGCAAACGACCGTTCACCAAATAGAACCAACATAAATGCTGCAAACCAGGGACGCCCGTCGGCGTTTCCACAAATGGGTCGGACGGCGTGACCAGCACAATCATCGTTTTCAAATGCGGCGGTTGATGCAACGCGGCGAGCCATTGAATCCGCCCAAGATACGACGCGCCGAGCGTGCCGACGCTGCCGCTGCTCCACTTTTGCGCGGCGCACCATTCAATCGCGTCATAGCCGTCAACGCCTTCGTTGCGATACGGAATAAATTCGCCGTCGGAATCGCCGCGTCCGCGCACGTCCATCGTCACATATACGTAACCGCGCGCGGCGAAATAGCGCGCGGGTTCAAAATAAGTTTTTTGATTTTTATTGTACGGCGTCCGCGCGAGAATGACGGGAAAACGTTCGCCGCGTTTTACCTCTGTAGGAAAAAAAATATCCGCGGACAATGTGACGCCATCGCGCATAGGAACGCGGACGTTGTATTGCGCCAAGATTTTTTTCTGCATAGTTAGATGAACGGGCCGGGTAGCAACGGAACCGGGTAGCAACGGAGCCGGGTTCCGTTGCTACCCGGTCGCTATTGTTGGGCTAAATGCGCTTCAAAACAGGTTACGCCTTGCGCGCCGACGCGCGCGGCGTGTATTGTTCCGCGCGGCAAATCAATGCGGTCGCCCGCGCGCGTTTCGATTTCTTGATTTGGCAGTATCCAAGTGATGCTGCCTGCCAAGACGTACAACACTTTGTCGAACGAATGAGTATGCGCGCTGTATTCGTCAAAGGGTTCGTTCGTCCAGGTATAGCCGCGCAAATTTTCCGCGCGAATTTTTTCTTGCACGGCGCGCGCGGTCGGGCGTTTATTATTTTGCCAGGGCGTTACAGCTAGTTCCATTCAAAACGCGCCGCCACGTCGCGCGAAAGTTTTTTTATTCGCGCGGCGCGGCGATTTCTACTTGGCGCAGCGCAAGCAAGCGGAATGGATTCCACAGCGCGCCTTCCTGATTGTCGCGTATATCGTTGCCGTTGGTGTTGCCTTCCATTTTGATATTTTTCGCGTTGTTGGAAAAAATATTGTTGTGAATTTGATTGTCGGTCGAATCTTGCAAGAAAATGCCCGAACTCGCATTGTCGCGCAAAGTATTGTTGAAAATGCGATTGTTGCGCGAGGGGAACGCGTTCACGTCGAGCCACCAAAATTCGCCGGGATTTTTTTGTTCCCAAAAAAATTTAATGCCTTCGCGCGTATTGATGATTTGATTGCCGCTCACTTCATTTTCCAAACTGTTCAGAACAATGATGCCGTGATTGTTCATATTGGCGATGGTATTGTCTTTGATGACGTTGCCTTTGGAAAAGCCCATCCAGATGCCGTCAATACTGTTATGCAAATTGTTGCCGATGATTTGATTGCCGGAACAAAAACCGAGTTCAATCGCGTTGTACATGATGTCGTGAATACGGTTGCCCGCGATGATGTTGTTGTTGCCGCAGGGGACGCCATGCGCTTTGATGAAAATGCCGTTGCCATTGCCGCTGCCGACTTCATTGTTCAAAATGCGATTGCCATTGGAACCGTCCTGCAAGGTAATGCCGCCCGCGTCGCAACCCGGGCCAACAACGCCCGCGCCCCACGTGCAATAGCGCACATTGCCGTTGGTCGTATTGCCCGCGACTTGGGAGTTGGTCGTCTGCACCAGATTGATGCCCCACGCGGAATTGTTGGACGAGTCATTGCTCTGGACGCTAACGCCGTTGCTCGAGCGAATGTCAATGCCGATGGCTTGCGAATTGGCGTTATTGTTTTCGACGCGCCCATTATTGGATTCGTTCAACCGAATCCCCCCCCCCTCGACCATGCCGAGAAAAATACCGTAACGGCGGCCATCCACATCGTCGAAATTTTTTGTCAGCACATTGTGATGAATGAAAACGCTCGACGACCCTTCGACATAAATGCCATAGCGATAGCCGCTGACAGTGCAGTTACGGATTTCGACATTTTTCGCGCGCTCGTTAGCGAGAATACCGAGTTTACGCACGACGATGCCGACGCCGTTAAAGTTTGCGCCTTGAATCGTGTTGCCTTTGCAATCGAGCGTGACATTGTGCGCGCGAATGTTGAGACAATCGCCATCGCTGTGGAGCGCGCCGGTCAGATAATAACCGCCGGGTTTTGTGATGGCGCCGCAACTGCCAACGGCGGCGGTGAGCGCCGCGCCAGAAGGCGGCGCTTCGGTCGGCGGCGCGGCGGTGGGCGGCGGCGCGTTCGGGTCCTGCGTGGGCGCAGGCGGATTGGTTGGGCGCGGCGTGCGCGTCGGTCGCGGCGGTTCGGTCGGCGCGGGCGTCAGCGTATATGGAATCGCAGTGGGCGGCGGTTCAGTGGGTAGAATTGTTGGTTCGTTCGTCGGCGCGTGTGTTGGCGCATCCGTCGGCGCGAGAGTGGGCGCCGGCGTAGGCGGCATAGGCGTTTTTGTCTTGCGCGCGAGCGCGACGACTGGCACGTTGCCATTGCGCGGCGATACCACCTGCGCGGCGAGCGCCATTTTCGGCGCAAGCACGCCAATGCCGGTGGAAGCCGATGACGCGGTGACCGCGCTGACGCGAATTGCCACCTCGTCAAACGGTTCATCGGGCGCAGGTTCAAAAATCAAATACAACCCAACCGCGCCGATGCCGAGCGCGATTAGAGTCAAAAGTCCAAGTCGCCAACCGGTCATAAAGGATCGAGGATAAAACGTTACGGATTGCGCAATCAGTCACAAAATCGTCGTGACGCAATCACAAGCGCGAGACGTTTTTGAATAACCTCTCGTTCCGCTTGAGCGAACTCGACGCAAGAGTGGGCATGCGTTCGAGCGCGCGAATCGTATGGGGGCGTCCTGCGCCAAACTAGTGGCGACAGCGCGCGCAATATTAGCATACGGCGCGCGCGGCGTCAAACCTCTCGGTTGCGGAGGGTAGGGCTGGCACAAAGT
>JAJTXZ010000081.1 GCA_021463195.1 Anaerolineae bacterium | reverse complement strand
CCGCCGCTGCCTGTCGCGCGCGCGCTTGCGCCAACGGCGCCGTTGCCTGAACCGCCGGATTACAGCGCTGAATTGGAACGGCGCCGCGCGGAACGCGATGCTCGACGCGCCGCGCGCGTGGACGGCATGGGGCGCGCATTGGGCGGCATCGTCGCGCTGTTGGCTGTCGCAGGCGGCGCCGTCACCGGCATTTGGCATCGCATATTTGGCGAGGTGGATTGGGAGAAAAAAGGCAAACAGACCAATCGCACGCTCAATCTCGCGGTGAGCGCGCTCATCAGTTTTGTCATGCTGCTCGCGCGGTTGGTTTTGCCCGGCGCGCCCGCGCCGTCAAAAATTATGCCGCGGCGCGCGACCAGCGACCCAGTGTGGCTCAAGGCATTGGCGTTGGCGCTGCCGGCGTTGATGTTCGCGCTCGCGGGCGCGCGTTTTTATCAGACGATTAACGCGAAACAGGCGCAATTTGAAACGCTGCTCGCGCAGGCGGATGGGGTAATCAAACAAGCCGAAGTGAATCCCGACCGCGCGCAGGCGTTGACGCAGTTGCAAGACGCGAAAAATCTTTTGCGCGAAGCGGCGACCCTTCAAGATTCGCCCAAGGCGCGCGCGTTATTATTTCGCATTCAAGACCAGCAAAACGAACTGGATGGCGTCGCTATTTTTCGCTTTTTGCCAATGGTGGCGCAAGCGAACGCGGGAACGCAATTCGCGCAAATTGCCGCGACCGATCAAGATATTTTTCTGCTCGATCGCCAAAATCGGGTTTATCATTACGTCGTGAATGACGTATCCGGGGAAACGAAATCCGCCGAAGCGGGCGCGGTGATTCTCGCGCCCGGTCAAACGGTCGGCGCGGTGACGATTTCAAAAACGCTCCTGTTGACCCAGGTGACGCGCGGCACAGACAAGACATTGATTGTGGCGGTCACGGATAAAGGATTCTTGGCATACGATTTGGAATCCAAAGAATGGAGCGCCTACGATATTCAAGACACGGATAAATGGGGCGCGCTGCGCGCGGTCGAAGGATTCAACGGCAATCTGTATTTGCTCGACGCGCAAAATAATCAGATTCACAAATATACCGCGACCGCCGCCGGTTATACGCCCCAAGCCGCGCCCTATTTTTCCGCCAACGCGCAGATTGATTTGTCCAAAGCGGTGGACATGGCGATTGATGGCGACGTATGGATTTTGAATGACAATGGCATCGTGCGGCGCTTTCGTTCCGGCGTGAATGTGCCATTTCAACTGGGCGCGCTCGAGACGCCGTTAAAGAATCCGGTGGCGCTGTACGCGCGCGCCGGTTCCGATTCGTTATATATCGCCGACGCGGGCAATCAACGCATCGTTGAATTCGACAAGAATGGCAAGTTTGTGCGCCAGTTCAAAGCCGCCGCCGAAAAAACAGACGCGCTCACGAATTTGCAAGATTTGACCATCAACGAGCTCAAGCGCAAAGTATATTTTGTGAATTCCAACGCCGCGTATTTGGCGAACCTGACAAAATGAGTCCATTGATTCTCGGCATCGAAACATCGTGCGATGAAACGGCTGCGGCAGTCATTCAAGATGGCTGCCGTATTTTGTCGAATGTGGTCGCGTCGCAAGCGGATTTGCACGCGCGCTATGGCGGCGTGTACCCCGAACTTGCGTCGCGCGAACATATGTTGAAAATCATTCCCGTCATTGATACGGCGCTGCGCGACGCGCAGGTCAGTTGGCGTGATTTGAGCGCGCTCGCGGTGACGCACGGGCCCGGACTAGCGGGTTCGCTCCTTGTCGGCGTCAATGCCGCCAAAGGCATCGCGCTCGGACAAAACTTGCCGTTGCTCGGAATGAATCATTTGGAAGGACACATTTACGCGAATTGGCTCGACGCGGGTCTACCGTACGTCGCGCAGACAGAAGATGTATTTCCGCTCGTCGCGCTCATTGCCAGTGGCGGACATTCGTCGCTCGTGTTGATGCGCGGGCACGGCGAGTACACCGAGCTGGGACACACGATTGATGACGCGGCGGGCGAAGCGTTCGATAAAATCGCGCGCCTTTTGGGACTCGGTTATCCCGGCGGGCCGGCGATTCAACGCGCGGCAGAAGCCGGCGACGCCGCCGCGTTCAAATTGCCGCGCGCGCAGACACAGCGTCCGTACGATTTTTCTTTTAGCGGTTTGAAAACGGCGGTCTTGAATTTGACAAAGAAACTTGACGCGCGCGCGCTGCTGGTGAACGATATTGCGGCGAGCGCGCAAGCGGCGATTGTGGATATGCTCGTGGAAAAAACGCAGCGCGCGGCGGAGACTTGTGCGGCGCGGATGGTCTTGCTCGCGGGCGGCGTCGCGGCGAATCAACGTTTGCGCGAGAGGATGCGCGCCCGCGTCGCGTGTCCCGTTTTGTATCCGCCGCCAAAATTGTGTGTGGACAATGCCGCGATGATTGCGTCTGCCGCGACGTGGCATTATCGCGCGCGCGCGCATAGCGGATGGGATTTGGATGTGATACCAAATTTGAAATTGACGCTTGCTGTGATGTCTGGATAAGGTGAATAAAGCGCGGCGCGTTTGCGCGCTATTTTTTAGCGAATATGCGTAACGTGAATTGGTAAACTAGTACTCTAACTTGATGAGTTTGCGATTTGATCTAGGGGGTAGACCCGTTGGGTTTCTAAAAACCCAACGGGTCTTTTACTCTAGCCCAAACAGGAATTCGCTCTAGGTCGCGTTGCCCAGCTGATTATTCCCAGAAACGCGCGCGAGCGCAATAACCGTCACCGTTTAGGGTGGCGGTTTTATTTCTGCGCTGCGCTGGCGATCCAAAGTTGTGTCGTTGTAAGAAGTCGGGTCGTTCAACGCTTCGAGATGCGTAAAGACCGTAGCCGTCGGCAGCGCGACGCGGATTTCAGTTTCAATTTGCTCCAACAGCTGATGACCATGCTGCACAGTCCAGTCGCCCGGCACCAGCACATGCATAGAAACAAAGCGCCGCGCGCCCGCTTGTCGCGAACGCATCGCATGAAAGGCGACGCCTTGCGCGCGATATTTTTCTAGAATCGCGTTGACTTGATTCAGCTCTTGAGGCGGCAGCGCCGTATCCATCAAACCCAACGCCGAACGCCGCGTCAAGTGATATCCCGTCCAAATAATATTTGCCGTCACCGCCAGCGCCATCAACGGGTCAAGCAGACGCCAACCCGTCACCGCGACGATGGCGACGCCCACAATGACGCCCACCGAAGTCCATACATCCGTCATTAAATGCTGCGCGTCCGCTTCAAGCGTAATCGAATCGTATTTTTTGCTCGCGCGCATCAAGACGCGTGAAACGCCAAAATTAACTGCCGCCGCCAATGCCGCCACGACGAGCCCGCTGCTTGCCGATGCGATGGGTTGCGGATTGAACAAACGGGGGATGGCTTCGCGCGCAATCAACAGCGCGGCGATAAGAATCAGCGTGCCTTCGACGCCGCTGGAAAAATATTCCGCCTTGTCGTGACCGTACGCGTGTTCATCGTCGGGCGGACGCGCCGCGATCGAAAGCATGAGCAATGCCACAATCGCGCCGACCAGATTCACGATGGATTCGGCGGCATCGGACAATAAACTCACCGACCCGGTAATTCCAAACGCGCCGACTTTGAGCGCGATAGTGACCACTGCCGCCGCAATCGAAAGCCACGCATAGCGCGTGAGCGATGAACGTTTTTCCATAAGCGCAGCCCCATTATATGCTTGTTCGCATTTTGACTGTAAGCCGCAGCTATAGTACAAGTGCGTTATGCCAACTTTTGATGTTTTTTTGGCGCGCACCTACAAAGTGCGGATTCAAGCGCTCGACGCGTTTACGGCGGAACGACTGGCTGAAGAATTTGTCGGCGATGTCCAAGATATTTCGACCGAACGCGAGCGCGCCGCCGAAGCGTTTCAGATTCAATCCATTGAAACGACCGACAATAACGCGTTCGACGCGCTTGAATTGGGTAGCTGAGATATGCGCCATGTAAATATTCAAATGACGAATGCCGCTTTGCCATGACCACTGACGCTTTTCGCGCGCTGCCTTCGGTTGACGAGCTCGCGCAAAATCATACGCTGCGCGCCTATGAGCGCCAAGTGGGTCGCGCGATTGTGCTAGAGGCGATTCGCGCGCAGCTCGACGCGGCGCGCGCCGCGATTCGCGCGGGCCAAGCCGCGCCGATGCCCGCGCTGCTGCTGGACGCGATTATGGAGCGCATCGAGCGCGCCATTCAACCGACGCTCACGCGTGTCATTAACGCGACCGGCGTCATCTTGCACACCAATCTCGGACGCGCGCCCTTGTCGCAAGAGGCGTTGCAAGCGATACACGATGCCGCGACGAGTTACGCCAATCTTGAATACGATTTGGACGCGGGCGAACGCGGTTCGCGTTATACGCACGCCGAAGAGTTGATCAAGAAATTGACCGGCGCGGAAGCCGCGCTCGTGGTCAACAACAATGCGGCAGCGGTCATGTTCATCTTGCGCGCGTTCGCGGACGGACGCGAGGTGATTGTTTCGCGCGGTCAGCTGGTCGAAATCGGCGGCGGGTTCCGCGTGCCGGAGGTGTTGGCGCAGTCGGGCGCGCGGATGGTCGAAGTCGGCACGACCAATCGCACGCGTCTCGCCGATTTTGAAAGCGCCTTGACGCCGGATACTGCGCTGCTGCTGCATGTGCAGCCATCGAATTTTCGCGTGATTGGGTTCACGCAAGAGGTCGCGTTGGCGGAGATGGCGGCGCTCGCGCGACAAAATCATCTGCGCGTGGCGGACGATTTAGGCAGTGGCGCGCTCTTGGACACGGCGCAGTACGGCCTGACGCACGAACCGCTGCCGCAGGAGAGTTTGCGCGCGGGCGCAGAGCTTGTCGCGTTCAGCGGCGATAAATTGCTTGGCGGCCCGCAGGCGGGCATCATTGTCGGCAAACAGGAATGCATCGCGCGTCTGAAAAAACATCCGCTGGCGCGCGCCTTGCGCGTGGACAAGCTCACCTTGGCGGCGCTGCAAGCGACGCTGCTGCATTATTTAAAAAACGAGGCGACGGAAAAAATTCCGGTGTGGCAAATGATTGCGGCGCCGCTGGACGCGCTGGACGCGCAAGCGCGCGCGTGGTGTCACGAATGGCAGCGCGCGGGGCTTGATGCGCGCGTGTTGGACGCGCGCTCGACAGTGGGGGGGGGAGTTTGCCCGGCGAAACTTTGCCGACGCGGGTCGTCGCGCTGCGCGTCGCGTCGCCCGACGCGTTCGTACGCGCTTTGCGCGCCAATCATCCGCCGATTGTGGCGCGCATCGAAAATGACGCGACGCTGCTTGACCCGCGCACGATTTTGCCGCACGATCAAGCCGCGCTGCGCGACGGCGTGGCGCGCGCGGCGCGACTGGTATAATGAAAAGCATGCTTGCTGAATTGCATTTTGTAATGCGCTACCGCGAATTGCTGCGCAACTTGACGCTGCGCGATTTGAAGGTGCGGTATCGCAACTCGTTGTTGGGTTTTTTGTGGGCATGGGGCAATCCCATTTTAATGACCGCCGTCTTTACGGTTGTTTTCCAAGTGGTTGCGCCCAACACCATTCAGAACTATCCGCTCTTTATCATGATTGGCTGGTTGGCGTGGAGTTTTACGGTGGGCAGCATCAATGACGGCATCAACAGCATCGTTCACAATTCCGCGCTGGTGAAAAAGGTATGGTTTCCGCGTATTACGCTGCCCGCGTCCGCCGTGCTTGCCAACGCCGCGAACTTTTTGCTCGCGCTGCCGATGGTGGTGGTCCTGATTTTGTACTATCGCATTGACATTCAAGCCGGCTTGTTGCTGTACTTTCCCATTATCTTTTTGGCGCAGCTCGCCTTGGTGATGGGGCTTGCGTTTCTGCTTGCCGCGCTAAATGTGTTTTATCGCGATACGAGCGTTGTCATGGGCGTCTTGCTGACCGCATGGTTTTTTCTGACCCCGGTGTTTTATTCAGTGCCGCAACTCACAGGCGAGAATGGACGTATTTTGTATTATCTGAATCCGATGGCGAGCATCATCGAAGCGTATCGCAATATTTTGTATGGCGCGACGGACGGCGCGCCGCCCGGTTCGCCCGATCTCGCGTTTCTCGGACGCACATTGGTGACGGCGTTTGTGATTTTGATTCTCGGCTTTGCTTTTTTCATTCACGCCAGTCGGCGCTTTGGCGAGGAATTGTAAAAAAAGGACGCCGGCGCCACGCCATTTGTTTAATGTTATCGCAGAGGAACAATTCGTGCGTTTTCGAAAGCGAATAAAAATTTTTTACGCGCTCGGATTCTTGGCGCTGGGTTTTGTCGCGTGCAGTCCGTCGCTTGCGCCAATGACTAGAGTTCCTACGCCGCTTGCGCTGACGTCCGCCGCCCAAGCCGCTAACGGCGCGAATTTTTCGACGACCGAGACCGCTATCGCGCGACGCCTCTTGGCGACCTTGACCGCTGCCGCGCCGCCCGCGCAAAATGTTCCGACGCAGCGCGCTACCGTAACGCCGCCGTCTTTGCCTGCGTCACTTGGGAACGCGTCAACGCCCGCGCCGCCCACGCTATCCAATCAACTTTCGCCCAGCGTAACGCCTCTGCCGCAATTACCTACGCGTCGGGCGACGGCTGCCTTGTCGCGCGCCGTTACGAATGCGCCGTCGCAAATTTCGCGCCAAGCGTTAGCGGGAAAAATTTTATTCAAAAGCGCGCGCGGCGGCGGCAAATTTCCCAACAACTATAAATGGTTTGTGATGAATGATGATGGCAGCGACGCGCAGCAAGTGAACGCCGCGCAAGCTCAAGCGTTGTATCAACAACTCAAAAGCCAAGAAGGCTTTTCGCCCGACCGCAGTCAACTGGTATTGGGCGAACAAACTTGCGCGTCCAACGCGCATTGCGATTTGTACGTTGGCGCGCCCGATGTCATCGCCAATCGCAGTCAAGGCCAATGGACGCCGGGCGGCCCGCGTTGGTATCGCGCCGACAATCCCGTGTGGTCGCCGCGCGGCGATTGGATTGCGTTCATTTGGAATCGCGATAACGAACGCACGAAAAATATTTTCAAAGGCGACCCGTCCAAATTGAATCAAGATTTCAAACGCTTGACCGATTTTGGCGGACATCGCGACACCAAAGAGCTGACCTTTTCGCCGGACGGCGCGCGCGTGGCGTTTGCGACGCAGGACGGGCCGCGCTGGCAGATTTGGGTTTTGAATGCAGCGGCTGATAATCCTACGGACGCGGCGGCGCGCAATCTCAGCGCTTCCAACGCGGACGATTGGGATCCGTTGTGGATTAAATAAAACGCGCGGGCAAAAGCGCTTGCCCGCGTTTTTTTCGATAACGATGCAGTGGCTTGGGTTGGCATTGGGTTGCGCGGTGATAGATTGGATTGCCGTCGCGCGCGCCGATAAACGACTGGAATATATTTTCAAACCTGCGACGATGGCGGCGGTGATTCTTGCCGCGTGGCTGGCGTTGCCTACCGCGTCCAATGCGTGGTTCGCGCGCTTTTTGCTTTTCGGATTCGTGTTTTCGCTCGCGGGCGATATTTTTTTGATGCCGCCCAATCCGCGTTATTTTTTGTTTGGACTGGTCGCGTTTTTGATTGGACACCTTGGCTATATTCTCGCGCTGAATCCGACGCTGCCGCCGCTGACAGCGTTGTGGCTGCTCGCGCCGATTGCGCTGGTCGGCGCGTGGCTCATCTCCAATATTCTGCGCGCGCTGCGCGCGTCGCGGCACACCTCGCTGCGCGCGCCGGTGTTGGCGTACGGCATTGTGATTTCGGCGATGCTATTTTCCGCGTGGGCGACGCTGTTCCGTCCGGAATGGAGTAACGCGGCGCGCGCGTGCCTGATTGTCGGCGCGACGCTCTTTTTTATTTCCGATTCGCTGCTAGCGTGGAACCGTTTCGTCAAACCTTTCGCCGCCGCGAAACTCGCTGTCATCGTCACTTATCATCTCGGACAAATCGCGTTGGCGTTGACCTTGCTGGCGCAATAAAAAAATCCCGAAATCGAAAAAAAATTTCGGGATTTTTTGTTATGCCGCGACGCGCTCTTGGAGTTTGTACGGGAAACCGAACTCGCGCATCAATTTCATGAACGGCGCCGGGTCAAACGCTTCGGGACCCAATACGCCTTTGCCTTGCCATACGCCCGTCGCCAACAATTCCATCGCAATCACCGGATTGAACGCGGTTTGCGCGACGACCGCTTGCGAGCCAATCGTCCGCATACATTTTTTATTGTCCGCGACCTGATACAAATATACGGCGCGTCGCCTGCCATTTTTCGTGCCGGTGACGTACGTGCCGGCGCACGTCTTGCCCGACATTTTGTCGCCGAGCGTCGCGGGATTCGGCAGACACGCGGCGACGACATCGCGCGGCGCGACCGCGACGCCTTTGACGCGAATTTTTTCTTTGTTGTCGAGGCCGAGCCGCTGCAGCGTTTTTAACACCCCGATAAATTCATCGCCCAAGCCATATTTAAAGGTGACGCGCCGGCAGTTAATATAGCGCGGCACGAGCAAAACTTCTTCGTGTTCCACGTTCACGCATTCGACAGGTCCGATGCCTTCGGGAAAATCGAAAATTTCCGGTTCTGAAAATGGCGGGGTCGTGTACCAGCCGCGCGCCTTTTCCCAAATCACCGGCGGATTCAAACACTCTTCAATCGTCGTCCAAATGGAAAAGGTGGGCGCGAACGCGTAACCGCGCACGACGAGATTCGCGCCGTCCCGCACGCCAATTTCGTCAATCTCGTCGAATAAATAATCGGCGGCATAGCGCGCAAATACATTCGCCATGCCCGGCTCGACGCCCATGCCGACGAGCGCGAGCAAGCCCTTTTCTGCCCATGCGCGCGCGCGCGCGAATTGATAATCGCCCAGTTTGACGCCCGTCTTTTCAAATGGTTTGGTCGGATGCGGTTTGGACAATGACATTGCCATATCCATATAATGCGCGCCCGCGTCGAACGCGGCATCGAAAAGCGTTTCATTGAAAACCGGGTCCACCGCGTTCATCACCAAATCCGCGCGATATTTTTTCGCCAGACGGATGATCGCGCGGCGGTCGCTCGCGTCAATCTGTTCGACCGGAAAACGTTTGGGCGAACCGAGTTTGTGGGCGACTTGTTGGGCGCGCGCCAGGTCATAGTCCGCCAACACCAGACGTTCAAGCCAGGGGCGCGGTTTGGCGAGTGTCGCGAGCGCTTCGCCGACGCCGCCTACGCCAATCAAAAGAATTTTCACGGTATAGCTCCTTGTAGCGCATGGTGAATTTAAGCGGCATTGTAAATCGGAAACAAGAAAAATGTAAGCGCGTGTTATGACGCACTGCGTTACGAAATTTAGACGAAATTGGAACTTGGATATAATAGGATGCGAGGGTGACGCAGCGCGTCATAAAAAATTTGTTTGGCTCAATCGAGCGGGGAGGCAAGGATGGCAAAAAAAGAAACGCACGAACAAGCCGCCGCGACGGCAAAAAAAGAGTTTGGGCGCGTGACCGGCACATTTCGCAAAGTGGTGTTGGCGAGCGTCGGCGCCGTCGGCATCGCGCAGGATGAATTGAACGCGCTCATCAAACGCATGGTGGACCGCGGGGAAATCACCGAAAAGGACGCGCGTAAATTGGTCAACGATGTGCAAAAAGAGGTCAACAAACGGCGCAAGGGCGGACAGACCAAAGCCGAAAAAGAGATGGAAGGGATGATGGAAAAATTGAATGTCCCATCCAAAGCCGACATTGAAGATTTGACGGCGCAAGTCACAGCGCTCTCTAACCGCATCGAAGAATTAAAAGCCGAGATGAGCAAATAGATATCAGACCGCAAGGCGCAGAGGATCGTTGGCAGTCGCCTGCGCCTTGGTCTGTCGTACTCGATTCAATCATGTGGCAATTCAAAAGTCCGTTTATTGTATTTGGCCAAGACGCGCTCGACTATTTGGATAATTTGGCGGGACGGCATGCCTTTATTGTCACCGACGCGAATATCGCGCGTCTCGGTTTGACCAAACTAGTCACGGAGCGTTTGACGCGCGCGGGCATGGCGCACACGATTTTTGACCGCGTGGAGCCAGAGCCATCGCTGCAGACTACGCAGCGCGCGGCGCAAGAAATGACGCGCGTTCAGCCCGATTGGATTATCGGTCTCGGCGGCGGCTCGTGTATGGACGCCGCCAAAGGCGCGTGGCTATTGTACGAACGTCCCGATGTGGATTTGGAAGGCGTTTCGCCGATGGAGCAATTCGGACTACGCGCCAAAGCGAAATTAATCGCGATTCCCACCACGTCTGGCACCGGTTCGGAAACGACGCTCGCTTCCGTTTTGACCGATATGACGGAGCAGCGCAAAGTGACGCTCGGCTCGTACGAACTGGTGCCGGATGTCGCTATCGTGGACCCGCAATTTGTGATGCAGCTGCCGCCGGCTGTCACCGCCGATACGGGGATGGACGCGCTCACGCACGCGATTGAAGGTTACTCGAATCGGATGCGCAATGATTTCAGCGATGGCTTGGCGCTCTATGCGCTGCGGTTGGTTTTGGAATATTTGCCGCGCGCGTATGCGGATGGCAGCGACGCCGAGGCGCGTGAACATATGCACAACGCGGCGACGATTGCGGGCCTCGCATTCGGCAATTCGCAAACGGGTTTGGCGCACGCGTTGGGACATTCCTTTGGCGCGTTATTTCATGTGCCGCACGGCCGCGCGGTCAGTCTGTTTTTGCCGTACGTCATCGAATACGAAGCGCGGAGCGGCATGTCGCGTTATATGGATATCGCTCACATGATGCGTTTGGCGGCGCGCGATGAAGCGGAAGCTGCGGGCGTCGTCGCGGCGCGTGTGCGCGCCTTGCAGACCCTTTTGGGACTGCCGCAAACCTTGCAGCAAGCGGGCGCGACGGCGCAGCAACTGGATGAACTTTTGCCGCGGCTCATCGCGAACGCCGAAATGGATACGCAGTTGGTGATGAATATGCGCGTGCCGGACGCTCAAGACATCGAGCGCCTTTTCCGATATGCGTATCAAGGACGCAGCGTAGATTTCTAAAGGGCGCGGGGTGATGCGGCAACGCGTCACCCTTTTTTTTCGCAAGGCGCCAGCCAATAAAATGGTGTATGATTCTGAAAAATTATCGCGTGGGACGGGCAGGATAAATGGCGCAAGCATCACAACGTAAAACGGTCGGCTTGGCTTTGAGCGGGGGGGGGGCGCGCGGCCCGGCGCATCTCGGCGTGCTGCGCGTATTAGAACGCGAAGGCATTCCAATTGATGTCGTCGCGGGCGTCAGCGCTGGCTCGGTTGTCGGCGCGCTCTATTGCGCGGGTATCAAGTTGGAAGAAATGTTGTATGCCATCGGCGACTTTAATTGGCTGCGCATTAGCAATCTCACGCTGCCGCTGCGCGGTTTGGTGTCTTTTCAGAAACTGGAAAGTTTTTTAACACAGTGGATTGGCGACGTTTGGTTTAGTGAATTGCAAAAACCCTTCGCGGTCGGCACAACGGATTTATTAACCGGTCGTCCGATAATTTTTACGACCGGCCGAGTGGCGACGCTGGTGCGCGCGAGTTGTTCGATTCCGGGGCTTGTCGTGCCGCTCGAATATGGACCGTATTGGTTGGGAGACGGCGGAATTTCATGCAATTTGCCATCGCATGCCGCGCGCATGTTGGGCGCGGATATAGTCATTGGCGTGGATTTGCTAAAGTCGTATGCGCGAAAAAATTTTGGCGCGCTCGGCTTGGCTAGCACCGCATTAGAAATCATGATTCGCCAATCGGGGGGGGGGCTGGAGGGCGCGGATGTCGCGTTCTCGCCGGCGTTGGACAATAAAACTTATTCGCGTTTCAGTCGCGCGCAAGAAATGATTGCGCTGGGAGAGCAAGCGGCGGAAGCCGCGCTGCCGTTGATTCGGATGGCGTTGCGGCAAGGGGTCGAACCGACGGACGCGGCGCGTCTCGAAACCAAGTAAACGCGGCATAAAAAAACGCGACGCTCAAAGCGTCGCGTTTTTTATGCCGCGTTTGCGTTTGGGTTTGATTTCTTTGCGGTCGAGATTTCTTAATTCGTTGGACAACGCGCTGATTTGTTCTGACAAGGTTTGAATTTCGCTGCGCGTAGGCGTGCCGCGTTTTTCCAGCGCGCGCGTGATTTTTAATTCTTGGGGCGAACGCGTGGTTGGCTGCGCCGCCAATAGTTTTTCCAGAATGAGATTGCCTTGTTTGGCGCCGATGTCGCCGCGTTCGATGAGCAGCTGCATGCGGCGCTCGATTTCGGAATCCAGCTGCGCGGCGCGGTCCAGGGGCAGCAGGGTGGTGCGCAGCTGTTTGAGCGTTTGATTGCTCGCTTGAATCAAATTTGTCAGAACTGTGTTGGGTAGACTGTTGCCCGTCTGGCGTTCTTGTTCAAAGATAATTTGCGCCTGAATTTGCGAAGTAATGTCTTGGCCGTCGGCGTGGTCAAGGACCGTAATATCGTCGCCGCGCCGAATCATATCCGCCAGGTCTAACAAGGTGACATAGCGCTTGGCGTGCGTGTCGTACAATTTGCGATTGTTATAACGTTTGATGATGGGCATAGGTCCGCGTTCCTTCTATCGTTCCGGCGGAGTTTGTGACGCAGTGCGTCACGACTAGTATAACGCGAGTTGGCAAAAAAAAAAGAGGAGGGACGCGGCGGGCGTCCCTCCTCTGGAGAGAGAACCAACGCGGCTGCTGACTGCGGCGCGCGCTGGGGTCATATCCCAATCAAGCGTCTGGAAACGGCGCGCTGCGTCTCGGGCTGCGTCGTCGTTATCCCGCTTGATTTAGGCTGTCACGCCGACTTTTTTGATGGTTTGTTTGACAGATTTTTCGGCTTTTTTGACGGCGATTTTTTCTTGCTTTTGCAAATCAACCGCCAGTTTGCGCATTTGCTTTTCCTCGCGCTTGTACATTTTGCGGGCGTCCTTTTCGATCACCTGACCGCGCTCCACGAACAGATCGAACCATTCGCCGAGTTTATCGCTCGCGATGCCGAACATGCCCACATACGCCAAGGCGACTTTGCGCCCGAATTCGATTACGCCATTCATTTCCCGCGTTTCCGCTTTTTTAGTTGCCATGAGAAGCCTCCCGTGTGAATTTTCGATTTATGACGCACTGCGTCATAACTATTGGAATTATAACGCACTGCGTCATAAATGTCAAGAGGCAATTTTGGGCGCGTTGTGCTACAATGGACGCGCGACCCGCTCAGAGCGGACGTTATGAAATTTCGTTACACGAAAGGAACCGACAATGGGCATTTTCAAAGACAGTCAACAATTTTACGATACCGTCGGCGATTTGATGGACCGCGCCAAGACCGACCCGGTGATTGGACCAAAAATCGCAAAATCGGGGGTGATTATTCAATTCAAATATACCGACCCCGACGCCGTCACCACCATTAACGCCAAGAGTAAACCGTCTCAACCCGGCGCGTTTGTGGATGTGATTAACGGCCCGACTGCGTTGAAACCGGATATTGAAATGACGATGGCGGCGGATGTGGCGCATCAATTTTGGCAGGGCAAAGTCAATCTGGTCGAAGCGCTCGCGCGCAAGCGTATTTTGCTCAAGGGCAATCAACTCAAAGTCTTGGGACTTTTGCCCGCGGTCGAACCGTTGTACAAGAAATATCCCGAATTGCTCAAAGAAAAGGGCTATGGCAATCTAATCAGCAAATAATTTCCGCGTGGGCCGGTTTGCCGCGTTCGTAACGCGCGACCTTTTTGGACAGGGGACGAATGTCTCGGACTTTGGGGGCATTCGTCTTTTGTTTTTTAGCGCGCGCCAGCGCATGATGGAGGCGTGTTGTATTGGCGCAAGCGACCGCGCGCGCGCGGCGCGTAAATTCAAACGGGGCAATCTATGAAACAAATTCTCTGGCTCGATCTCGACGCGGACGAAACAACGCGTGTTGTTTCGTTTGCCGGCCAAGAGATCAATTTGCATCGCATTGGCACGGATGGAAATCTGGAATGGATGCGCGAACTGCTGCGACAGGCGGACGGCCAAGTGGACGCGATTGCGTTAGAGGGCATGTCCGCGCAGCTCAAACTTGGCGCGGCGACGCGCGCGCATGTTGACGGCAGCGCGCTGCGCGAACTCGTTACGCAAACGCCGCTGGTGGATGGCGGCGGCGTGCGCGATGGCTTGGAGCGTTGGGCGGTGATGCTCGCCGACCGCGCGCAGCCCGGCATCTTTGCCGAGAAATATCTGCTGATGGCGCCCGGGCTAAATCATTCCGGTTTGGCTGATGAAATTGTCAAACATAGTCCGGCGGTGCGTTATGCCGACCCGTTCATTTTTTTTAACTTGCCCGATTTTCCGGGCGTTGGCAGCAAGAAATCGCTTGAACAGGTCGCCGCGCCGACTTTGGAACAACTCGCGCAGCTGCCGTTCAAGCGCGTGCACGCGCTCGTCGGAATTCCGCACGCGCATCGCGCGGCATCGCCGTTCACGCATGCGGACGTTTTGGTTGGCGACATTGGCGCAATTCGACGGTATGCGCCGCATGAATTGAAACGCAAGACGATTGTGGTCGAATACGCGACGGAAGAGGACATTGACGATTTGCGCGCGCGTGGCGCGTCCATTATCGTGACATTGATGCCGGGTTTGGGCGAACGCGGCGCGTTAGGCGATTTGCCCGCGTCCGTGATGGAAGCGATTTTTGTCGCGTGTCGCGCGCACGCGGACATGCCGTTGACCGAAGACACGTATCTTGATCTGATGGCGGGACTGGATTGGACGCCGCACATTCGCTATTTGCGCGCAGAGGAAGCGCGCGTCAATAAATTCGCGTTTGTGATTCATCCGCTCGACGTGAAATTTATTCACAAGAATAAAATGTTTCGGTGGACGAAATATTTGCCGGACGAAATTGTGGAAAAGACCGCCGCGCTTATTCCGCCAATGTATTTGTCAAGAGTCACCGGCGCGCAATCGCCGACGACGGGGCAGCGCGTGGAAGGATATTTATATTCGCTCGGCGCGACGCCGCGACAGATGATGCGGCAGAGCGAAAAATTCACGTATCAGCAGTTGAACCAGTGCGCGCGTATGGCGGAACGACAAGGGGCGCGCATCATGGGCCTCGGCGCGTTCACGAGCGTTATCGGCGATGCGGGCATCACGGTGGCGAATGAAGCGGACATTGCGATTACGTCGGGCAATTCGTTGACCGTCGCGGCGACCTTGGAAGCCGCCAAGCAAGCGGCGCTTCAAATGGGCGCGACCGATTTGACCAAGGGCAAAGTCATGGTTATTGGCGCGACGGGTTCGATTGGCTCGGTGTGCGCGCGTTTGCTCGCGCAGGCGATTTACAATGTTGTGCTGGTTTCGATCGAGCCGGCGAAATTGATTGAGCTGAAACGCAAAATTCAGCGCGAGACGCCCGGCGCCCAAGTCACGATTTCAACTGTGGCGGGCGATTTGGTGAGCGATTGCGATTTGATTGTGACCGCGACCTCCGCGTTCGGACAGCGCATCATTGACATTTCAAAATGCAAGCCGGGCGCGGTGATTTGCGACGTGGCGCGTCCGCCCGATATTAGCGCGGCGGAAGCGGCGGTGCGCCCCGATGTGTTGGTTATTGAAAGCGGCGAAGTGTTGATTCCCGGCGAGATTGATTTTGGCTATGATATCGGCTTGCCGCCGAAAACGTCGTACGCGTGTTTAGCGGAAACGTGTTTGTTGGCGATGGAAGGGCGTTTTGAAGATTACACGCTCGGGCGCAATATCGAAATGGAGCGGGTCAAAGAAATTTATCGGCTGTTCAAAAAACACGAGTTCAAACTCGCGGGTTTGCGCTCGCACGGCGAATATATCGGCGAAGCGGAGGTGGCGCAAAAACGCGTGTTGGCGGAAGAATTGCGCGCGCTGCAGCGCGAGGACCCGACGCGATTCGCGCAGACGATTGAACAGGCGGGCTTTACGCTGGCGAAAATCCCGCGCGCGTCCAAAGGCGTGAAAACGACGAACGGCAAGCGAAAAAAGTGGTTGGCAATCGCTGCAGGCGCGGGTATAATTGGCGCAGTGACGCTGCGCGCGCGGCTCAAATAAGCTGAAAAGAAATGAGCATCAGGTTTTTGGCAGTGGCACAGTGAGGTCAACATGGCAGATGAACGAGTGATTGTGGTAACAGGCGTGGCAGGTTATTGGGGCAATCGCATGGTGACGCGATTGTTAGAACAAGATGATGTCCATGTCATTGGCATTGACGATGAGACGCCGCAAGTGAATGTGGATGGTTTGGATTTTATTCAAGCCGATTTACGCAATCCCTTGCTCATTGAATTGTTGCGGCAGGAAGAGGTGGACACTGTTGTCCATTTGAAATTCCGCGAGACGCTTGCCGCGAGCGAAAGCGGTTTTGAACAGAATGTGATGGGCACGGCGAAACTTTTGGGCGCGTGCGGCGAAGCGGGCGTGCCGCGCGTGATTCTCAAAAGTTCGACGATGGTGTATGGCGCGCGTCCCGATAATCCGATGTTTATGCGCGAAGACCATCCGTTGAACGGCAGCAAAAAATACGGCTATGTGCGCGATTGGATTGAAATCGAAAAATACGCCGACAGCTTTCAGGAGCAAAACCCCGATACGCTGCTCGCTATTTTGCGTTTCGGCAATATTGTCGGACCGAAAGCGGATACGCCCATGACGCGTTTTCTGCGCGAAGAAGAGGCGATTACGCTGCTCGGCTTTGACCCGATGATGCAAGTGATTCACGAAGATGATGTGGTGAGCGCGTTGGCGCATGCGGTAAATGGCGCCGAGGCGTACCGCGGCGTTTTTAATGTCGCGTCCGAAAAAGGAATGCCGCTTTGGAAAATGCTCGGTTTGGCGACCAAATTGCCGATTCCGATTTTGCATCCGTTCGCCTATTGGAGCGTCTCGCTCGGCGGACCGCGTCTCGCGCCGCTGCCACTCGATTATCTGCGCTTTCCTTGCATGGGCGATATGACGCGCATGCGCGATGTTTTGCGATTTACGCCGCAATATACGCCCGAAGAAACGGTGCGCGAATTTTCCGCGCAGCAGCGCGTGCGTAAACTTTTGGGCAAAAAGAGCCGCGAAACTTTTGAACAGGACCGCTTGCGCGACACGTTGGAACGGCGCAAGCGAGTGCGCGAACGCGGCGGCGCATCCAAACGCGCGCGGCGCAAATCTCACGCGGAATAAAAGGAGCGGGAAATGGGAATTTTGAATGAATTGGACGCGATGAATCATGACGGGGACCTTGCGCCTGCTTCTTTGAATGGGGATGAAAGAGGCGACGTGGCGGCGGAAACGGTCGCCAAAACCGCGAAACGAACGCGCAAAAAAGCCGCCGCGCAAAAAACAACGCGGCAAACGGCGCGCTCTAAAAAACGCGCGCGCGCCGCGCTGCGCGAACAATTTGACGCGCCGCCGACGCTGGACGAGTTGCCCGATCCGCAAGCCGAACTCGACGCGAATCCCGAATTGCAAAAACATAATCAGCAACTGGGTCAAGAGCTGCTTCACGAAATCGAAATGACAATCAAACGTTTGATGCGCCTCAGTCCGGCGTACAAAACGAGTCTTGCGGTGCCAGCAGACGTTCAAGCCGTCATTGGCGATAACATCGAAGCGGTCGCCGCGAGCGCGGGCGGCGTGAATATTCTCAAACGGTTTCAAAAACTTTTGCCCGGCGAGATGATTGACACCGACACGTTAAAGGGCATGTGGACGATGTTAAAGTTCACCGGCGAATATCAGGTGGACGTTTTCAAACGCCGCTTGAAAGGCGATTATGATACCGACGAATGGGGCATGGATCAAGAATTCATTGACGCTATTCGCCCGCTGCTCGATTTCATGTACAACAAGTATTGGCGCGTGAGCATGGCGGGGTTGGAAAATATTCCCGATGACGGACGCGCGTTGTTGGTATCGAATCATTCGGGACAGCTGCCGTTTGACGGCGCGATGATTGGCAGCGGCATTTTGCAGCATCATCCCGCGTCGCGTATGATGCGCGCGTTGTACGCGAATTGGTTTCCGACGCTGCCGTTCGTTTCCGATTTGTTGACCAAGACCGGGCAGGTGATGGCGAACGATGAAAACGCCGAGCGCCTCTTGGCGCAAGACCATTTGGTCGCGGTCTTTCCCGAAGGATACAAAGGCGTCGGCAAATTGTACAAAGACCGTTATCACCTCGCGCGCTTTGGTCGCGGCGGGTTTGCGCGCATCGCGTTGAAAACCAAAACGCCATTGATTCCGGTCGCGGTGGTGGGCGCGGAGGAGACGTATATCAGTCTTTATAAATCGCAGACGATGGCGAAACTCATCGGCTTTCCATATTTTCCGATTTCGCCAACCTTTCCGCTGCTCGGTCCGCTCGGTTTGATCCCTTTGCCGACGAAATGGTACATTGACATCGGCGAACCGATTCGCACGGATGAATATCCCGACGGTTCGGAAAATAATTTGATGCTCATTTCGCAACTGACGGACCAGACGCGCGACACGGTGCAAAATATGATTAATGACCGCTTGCGTCAGCGCAAGTCCATCTTTTTGGGATAGAGGAGGAGAGATGCCCGTATTTCAAAACGCCGAAAAAATGTACGCCGTAATGCGCGATGTGTTTGGGACTGTATTGGAAAAAAATCCCAAAGCGTTTGACGACATGCTCAAAAATCGTTTGACGGTGCGCTTCAAAGTCAGTCAGCCCGCGGCGGAAGTGACGCTCGACGGCAAAACGCGTCCGCCAAAATTCACTTTTGGCGCGTTCAGCGGACGCCCCGATATTGATTTGGAATTGTCGGGCGACGTTTTGGACAAATTGCTCAAGCACGAAATCTCGGCGCAAAAATCGGTGATGGATGGCACGATAAAATTCAAAGGCAATCCGCTGAAACTGCAAGGTATGTTGAATGTGTTGAAAGCGAGCAATGCGGTTTATCCCGATGCGCTCAAAAAGAATGGTCTATAAAACCATCCCGCCGAAAAATTCTCGGCGGGATAATTTATCGCTTTCGTTTTTCCAATTCCTGCTCCACCGCGCCCCATTCCACATTCCGCGCGGCGAGCAAGACCAACAAATGATAAATCAAATCCGCGCTTTCGGATACGAGGCGTTCATCATTTTCTTTGTATGACGCGACAATGACTTCAATCGCCTCTTCGCCGACTTTTTTCGCGATTTCAACATCCCCCGCCGCAAACAATTTTGCCGTGTAAGAATTCGGCGGCAGAGTTGTTTGCCGCGATATAATTGTTCGATACAATTCGTCCACTATTTCGCTCACAATTTCTAACCCCCAATCTCCAATCTCCAATCTCCAGTCTCCAATCTCCAGTCTCTAATCCCCAGTCTTTAATCTCTCTGGCAGCGCCAGCGCGCGATAAAAGCACGACACCTCGCCCGTGTGACACGTCGGACCTGCCGGGTCGCATAACAGCAACAGCGCGTCGCCGTCGCAATCGTACAGAATTTCGCGCACGCGCAAAACATTGCCTGACGTTTCGCCTTTGCGCCACAATTTCGCGCGGCGGCGGCTCCAAAATGTCGCGTGCCCCGATTCGATCGTCGCGCGCAGCGCGTCCGCGTTCATAAACGCCAACATCAACACCTGTTTCGTATTGGCATCCTGAACAATCGCCGGCAGCAATCCACTCGCGTCAAATTTGATTTCTTCGTTCATAAGCGTATATCGCGTATCATAAATCGTAAATCGTCACTCTCGCGCTATCGCACCATCGCACCATCGCACTATCACACTATCACACTATCACACTATCGCACCATCGCGCTATCCCGCTATTGCGCCATCGCACCATCGCACCATCGCGCTATCGCACTGAACCGCAAACCGCCATTGTTATTTTCTAACACACACCCCGCGCGCCGCCAAATAATCTTTTACTTGGCTAATGCTCATCACGCGGTCGTGAAACAAAGACGCCGCGAGAACTGCGTCCGCGTTGCCTGCCGTGAACGCATCGTAAAAATGTTCCAATGCGCCCGCGCCGCCCGACGCAATCACCGGAATATTTACCGCGTCCGCCAGCGCGCGCGTCAATTCTAAATCATAACCCGCTTGCGTGCCATCGCGGTCAATGCTCGTCAATAAAATTTCGCCCGCGCCCAAACGCGCCGCCGCGCGCGCCCATTCCAACGCGTCCCAATTTGTCGCCTTGCGCCCGCCATGCGTGTACACCTGAAAGCCGCCATCCGCATTGCGTTTCGCGTCTATGGCGATCACCACGCATTGCGCGCCAAATTTTTCGGCGCATTCCGCGATGATTTGTGGATCGTTCACCGCCGCCGAATTGATGCTCACTTTATCCGCGCCTGCCCGCAGCAGCGCGCGAAAATCCGCCGCGCTCCGCACCCCCCCCCCCCCC
>JAJTXZ010000080.1 GCA_021463195.1 Anaerolineae bacterium | reverse complement strand
CGGGTGAGTTTTACCGTGGACGTTTTCATGGGGCATCATCTCCTGTCAGGAAGGATAGCCCATTATCTCAAATTTCACCCCCAATGTGAACTACACCCGCGCGCGCGCGCCTATCTTGCGCGCGCGCGGCATCCCAAGTAGAATGGCGTTTGTGGACGCCATCTTGACCCACGAGAACGCCGATTTGGACGCGCTCGCCAGTCTCGCCGCCGCGAAAAAATTATATCCGCACGCGGTCGCGCTGCTGCCGCGCCGATTGAATCGTAACGTCAGCGCATTCTTGACGCTGTACGGCGATCCATTCGCGTTTGTGCCGCAAGATCAGGCGCCGCGCCGCAAATTCAAAAAGGTCTTGTTGGTGGACACTCAAACGCTGCCCTCTGCGCGCGGCTTGACTGACGCGCCGCAAGTGCATATCGTGGACCATCACCCGTTGAACCGTCCGCTCGACGAACGCACCACCTATAGCGGCGGAGAAACGGGCGCGACGACGACGCTGTTGGTCGAAACGCTGCGCGAAAAAAATCTGCCCTTGACGCGTTTGGAGGCAACGCTGCTCGCGCTCGGCATTTACGAAGACACCGGTTCGCTCACCTATATTGACACTACGCCGCGCGATTTGCAAGCCGCCGCGTATTTAGTGGAACAGGGCGCGGCGCTCGAGCTCGTCGGCAAATTTTTGCATCATCCGCTCGCGGCGGACCAACGCGCGCTCTATAATCAACTTTTGAAACGCGTCGAGACGCACGAAATCGGCGGACAAACTGTTGTCATCGCGGCGGTGCGCGTGCAAGAATATGTGGAAGAGATTTCCACACTCGCGCAGCAGCTTATGCAGCTCTATGACCCCGCCGCGCTCTTTGTGCTGGTGCAGATGGGCAGTCAAATTCAACTTGTCGCGCGCAGCAAATCGGAAGCGGTGGATGTCGCGGCAATCGCGCGCGTCTTTGGCGGCGGTGGACATACGACCGCCGCCGCGGCGCTGATTCATTCGCGCGGCTTGAAAACGCTGCGTAAAAAATTGTTGGCGCTGCTGCAAGATAAAATTCATTCCACCAGCGCCGTGCAAGACATCATGTCGTACGGCGCGCGCGTGCTCGAGCCGGACATGACGATGGCGCAAGCGGCCGAACAGGCGCGCCGCTGGGGTCATGAAGGATTTCCCGTCGTCAAGAAAAAGAAATTGGTTGGCGTTTTGACGCGCCGCGAAATTGACCGCGCGCTGCATCACAAATTGCAAAAGTTGCCCGTATCGCGTTTCATGTTTGAACCTGTTTCCGTTACGCCCGAAGATTCGGTGGAACATTTGCAGCGCGTCATGACACGGCACGGTTTGGGACAGCTGCCCGTCACGCAAGAAGGCGCGATTGTGGGCATTGTCACGCGCACGGATTTGTTAAAGTTGTACACCGAGAGCGCGCGCCCCGCGCGCAACGCGGAATTCGCGGCGCGATTAGAGCGCGCGCTGCCGCGTGATTTGCTCGCGTTGGTGCGGCGCGCGGCGGACGTGGCGCGCGCATTGGGTTATTCCACCTATCTCGTCGGCGGCTTTGTGCGCGATTTATTGATCGGCGAGGCGAATCTTGACCTCGATTTGGTCATCGAAGGCGACGCGATTCAACTCGCGCAATATCTCGCTCGAGAGCATGGCGGACGCGTGCATACGCACGCGCGTTTTGGCACGGCGATTTGGCTGCCGGACGAAAACGAAAAATTGCATCTCGATTTTGCCACCGCGCGCACCGAGTTTTACGAATTTCCTTCCGCCCTGCCCGATGTCGAACGCAGTTCAATCAAACTCGATTTGCATCGCCGCGATTTCACCATCAACGCGATGGCGTTATGTCTCGACCCCGAGCGCTATGGCGCGCTGCTCGACCCGTACGGCGGCGAACAAGATTTAATGCGCGGCTTGATTCGCGTGCTGCACAATCTTTCGTTTATCGAAGACCCGACGCGCATTTTGCGCGCGGTGCGCTTTGAGCAGCGCTTTGGTTTTCAACTCGAACCGCGCACGGCGCAGTTAATTGACGACACGCGCAATTTGCTCCATCAGGTGAGCGGGCAGCGGCTGCGGCACGAATTGGATTTGATTTTTTTGGAACATGAACCCGAACGCGCGTTGACGCGTTTGCAAGCGCTCGGCATGTTGTCGCACATTCATTCCGCGCTGCAAGCGGACGCGTGGTTGACGGAAAAGTTTCACGCGCTGCGCGCCTCGCATGCGCCGACGCCGCTTTTGTATCTCGGCGTGTTGGCGTATCGTTTACGCATCTCTGACGCGCGCGCGTTGTCGAAACGGCTGAAACTTTCAAACGACGAGAATGAAATTTTAGAACAGGTGGTCAAACTGCATTCGTTGGAACGGCAGTTGAATAACCCGAATCTCGCGCCGAGTCGCATAGTCGAATGGTTGGAGCATTTTGACGATGCCGCGCTCGCTGTATTCGCGATCGCCACCGACTTGGCGTCGGCGCGAAATTATGTGGATTGCTATCGCGCGGAATGGCGTCAGATTCACGCGACGTTGAACGGCAACGACCTCAAGGCGTTAGGGTTGGAACCGGGACCGGTCTTTAAGGAAATTTTGACCGCGCTGCGCGCGCAGCGTCTCGATGGAGTTTTGACGACGCGCGCGCAAGAAGAATCTTTTGCGCGGACTTGGTTGGGGCGCAAGGGGAACAAGTGAAATATTTTTTGGTTGCGCACGCCGACGATTATACTCGGCGCACTTTGGAAACCGCGATTGATGATTTGGGATATCAAGTCGAAATTGTTCAGGATGGGTTGGATGTCGTGGATCGCACGCTGGACGATAAACCGGACGCGCTGTTACTGGGTTTGAACATTCCGGGCGTGAGCGGACTGCAAATCGCGCGCACTTTGCGTACGCTGCAAACGACCAAGCAGCTGCCCATTCTCTTTGTCACGGATAATACGACCGAAAGCACGCGCGTGCTGCAAGCGGCGTTGTCAGGGGTGGCGTGCTTGCAAGCGCCATTGGAAATGGGGCGCGTGCGCGAACAATTAATGCGGCTCGTCGCCCACAGCGAAACGGGTGGCAGCGTCAAGTTGCCGCAAAGCGATTCCGCCGAAACGTTAGCGATTACCGACCCGCCCACCGGTTTATTTTCACGCACTTATATTTTGCATCGGTTGGCATACGAAGGGGCGCGCGCGGTCCGTTATCAACACGAGCTCGCCGTCATTTTGCTTTCGCTCAACAATATTAATCAGATTGTGAAACGGCACGGACAGCGCGGCGCCGATTTAATTTGCATGGAGACGGCAAATTTGATTCGGCGCAGCATCCGCACGGTTGATTTGGTGGGGCGAACCGAGAACGCGCAATTCTTGATCATTTTGCCCGAAACCGACAGTCAAGGCGGCGGCGCGGCGGCGCAGCGGCTGTGCAATGTGCTTGAAGCGGCGCAGTTTTTTGTGGACGAAACGTCTGAACATATTCGCGTCTGCGCGGGCGTGACGCATCTTTCGCAGACGAACGCAAATGATTATCTCGCGCTCTTTGCGTACGCAGAGACGGCGCTGCATCGCGCGCAAGGCAACCCGACGCGGCGCATCATCGAAGGTTAACGCTGTAACACATCGTCCGCTTGAACGTAGACTTGGTTACATTCACATTCGCGCGTTCCGGTCTGACATTTTTCGATGGCCCGAACGCTCGAGCCACAGGCAGGAGGAAGTTATGAGCACGGAAGAAATTCGTATGGAACATGAACAACCGGCGGCGGAGGCGCAACCCGCTGCCGACGCGGACGCAACGCCCAAAGTCGCGGACCCGAATCTCGCGAATGAATTGCGCGAGTTTGGCAAACAAATCGAAGGGTTATTCAATACCGCGCGCACTTCGCCACGCGGGCAAGAAATCCAACAACAACTGACCTCCGCATGGCGCGATGTCGAAAATGGGGTCAATGGCGCCATCGCGAAAGCGCAGTCGTCCGATCTTTCCGGGACCGTTCAAGGCACCGGTAAATACGCGGTGGACGAAGTGCAAAGTGGCTTGGCGCGCGGCTTGCGCAGTTTAAATCAATGGATGGCAGGAAAAAAAAACCAAATTGACGAAAATCGCAAGAAACGCGAAGCCGATGTGTCCTATGACGCCACGCACAGCGCCACCGATAATAAGGTAGCGGACCGTTTTAATACGGAACCCATTTTTGGACAAGGGAGCCACGTCCCCGAAGCGCCCGTAGTGGTGACACCGGACAAAAACGCGCTTGATACGGATAATCCCGTCTCGGACCGTTTTGACGATAATCCCATAGTATTCGGTAATTCCGATCAAGTTAAATGAATGAATTGATTTGCGAAAAACAGGCGGAGCGAAATGCTCCGCTCTTTTTTTTTTCATGTTACAATCTCTCGCGAGGGTTAACGTTGCGCTTTCGCAATGTGACGCAGCGTCAATCGCTCTGCCTCGACCGCAAGGAAAAAAATCCAACTCTAGAAAGTTTTCTCTAATGCCTCGCGTATATGTTGCGCTCGATTTAGAATTTACCGGGCTCAATCCCGAACACGATGCCATCCTCGAAGTCGGCGCGGTCAAGTTTCGCGGCGATGAAATTCTCGATACTTGGACCTGTCTTGTCAATCCCGGACGAGCGCTCAGCGTCAAAGTTGAACGTCTGACCGGCATCACGCGCGCCGACATCGAACGCGCGCCATCGTTCCATTCACTGATTCCGTCGCTCACGCGCTTTGTCGGCGAAACGCCCATCGTTGGACACAGCATTTTTTTTGACATGCAATTCTTGCAGCGCGGCGGCGCGCGCTTGCCAAACCCGACGCTCGATACCTTTGAGCTCGCGGCTATTCTGATTCCGTACGCCGCGCGCTATTCGCTCGCGCAGCTCGCGCGCGAATTGAAAATCGAATATCCCACCCAACACCGCGCGCTGCAAGACGCGCAGGCGACGCACCGACTCTTTATCGCGCTGCTCGAACGCGCCGCGCAGTTAAATTCCAAAACGATTCAAGAAATCGCGCGCGTCTCGGCGAAAAGCGATTGGACGCTGCGGTATGTGTGGCAGGATATTCAGCGCGACGCGGCGCGTCAAGCATTCGCCGCCGGGTCCATCGGCGCGCAACTCAAAGCCAAAGGCAATGTCGGCCAAGATGAAACTTTTGGCACGCTCTTTTCGAGCGCCAAAGATACGCGTCCGCTCAAAGCCAATGTCACCAAAACGCTCCTCGATACGGACGCGCTCGGCGCGATGCTTTCGCCCGATGGTCTGTTCGCCAAACAATTTCCCAGTTTTGAATATCGCGCCGAACAAGTGGATATGATGCAAGCCGTCGCGAACGCCTTTAACGACAGCGGCGTATTGTTGGTTGAAGCTGGAACGGGCACCGGCAAATCGCTGGCGTATTTGCTTCCCGCGATTTCGTGGGCGGCGCAGAACAACGAACGCGTCGTCATTTCCACCAACACGATTAACCTCCAAGACCAACTGTTTGGCAAAGATATTCCCGCTATCAAAAACGTTTTGCCGAACGAGTTCAAATTCACCCTTCTCAAAGGGCGCAGTAATTATTTGTGTCTGCGCCGTTTCGACGCGTTGCGCCGCCAGGATTCCTACACCACCGACGAAGTGCGCGTGCTCGCCAAAATTCTCGCGTGGCTGCCTTCGACGACGACGGGCGATATGGCGGAATTGACGTTCACGCCCAACGAACTCAAAGTGTGGGCGCGGCTCGCCAGCGATCCCGAACACTGCACGGTGGAACGCTGCGCGAATCGGCCCGACAAATGTTATTTTTGGCGCGCGCGTGAACGCGCCGAAAGCGCGCAGCTTGTCGTAGTCAATCACGCGCTATTGCTTGCGGACATGGCGCTCGAAAATCGCGTGCTGCCTGAATTTGAATATCTCATTATTGACGAGGCGCATCACCTCGAAGCGCGCGCCACCGACGCGTTGGCGTTTGCGGCAACGCGCAATTCGTTCGACGCGCTGCTGCGTCAAATCGCGGGCGAACGCGGTTTGCTGAACAATCTCGGCACAGCGGTACGCCACTCCAAATACGGCGATACGGCGCGCGCGGTTCAACGCGAATTGGACAAGGTGAGCCGTGACACGCAAGCTGCGCAGCGCGCCGCCTATGCCATGTTCGACGCGCTGGAACGCTTTCTCGCGCAACAGCAAGATTTGCCGGGCGAAAGCGAAACGGGCAGCGATAAACAATATCGTCTCACCATGTCGCGGCGCAGTCAACCCGGTTGGACGAATGTCGAAATGGAATGGGAAAATGTGGCGACGCATTTTCTCGTCGCGCGTGAAGGATTGGAAAAAATTTATCGCGCGTGGCAAGAACTCGAAAATCAGGACATCGCGGGCTATGCGGATTCGCTCCAAGATATTTTGTTCAATCAACGCCGCTTGCAAGAAACACACAACGCGCTCGAACGCATCATCATCAAACCATCGCAAAACGATATTTATTGGATTAGCGTCAATCGCAACGCCAACGACATTGGCTTGAACGCCGCGCCGCTGCATGTGGGCGATGTGTTGAACAAAAATTTATTCGCCGCGCGCGAGACGGTGATTCTCACAAGCGCGACAATGAGCATCGGCGGCTCGTTCACGTTCATTGAAAATCGGCTCGGCATCGGCGATTGGGCGGAACATTTGCAGGTCGGTTCGCCGTTCGATTATGAACAAGCCGCGCTGGTGTATGTGCCGAACGACATTCCCGAACCGGGACAGCAGGGGTATCAAAAAGCGGTTGAGCAGGGCTTGGAAGAATTGCTTCAAGCGACGCGCGGGCGCGCGCTCGTCTTGTTCACCTCTCACTCACAACTACAGTCCACCTACCGCGCGCTCCAACGCAAACTCGAAGAAAACGACATTTTATTGCTCGCGCAAGGTTTGGATGGTTCGCGCCGTCAGGTGTTGGACACATTCAAATCGCAAGAACGGATGGCGCTGTTTGGCACGAAATCGTTTTGGGAAGGCGTGGATGTCGTGGGCGAAGCATTGTCGTGTTTGGCAATGACGCGTTTGCCATTCAATGTGCCAAGCGACCCGATTTTCGCCGCGCGTTCGGAAACGTTCGATGACCCGTTCGGACAATACGCGGTGCCTGAAGCGGTGCTGCGTTTTCGTCAAGGTTTCGGCAGATTGATTCGCAGCAAAACGGATCGCGGCGTCGTGGTGATTTTGGACAAACGCGTGCTGACGAAAAATTACGGACGCTTGTTTTTGGAATCGCTGCCGAAATGCGCGAAACAACAAGGACCGCTGAAAGAATTGGGGAAACGCGCGGCGGGGTGGATTGATAGTAAAATTAACGGCAATGGAGATCCGAAAGTATGAAAGCCACGTCGCTTCAACAGCTAAAACGAAAACGAAAGCGAATTCTAGCTATCGCTCAAAAACACGGCGCGTCGCAAATCCGCGTTTTTGGCTCGGTGGCGCGTGGGGAAGACAAACCGACGAGCGACATTGATTTACTTGTAAAACTTTCGGCAAAACCGAGTCCGTGGTTCCCCGCAGGGATGACAAATGATTTAGAAAAACTGCTTGGGCGGCGGGTTGAGATTGTCACCGAGCGCGGCTTGAATCCGCACCTTCGCAAGTATATTCTCAAAGAGGCGGTTCCTTTATGAAAGATGACCGCGTCTATTTGAATCATATTTTGTTGACGATTCAAAAAATCGAAAAACATCGGCGGTTGGGACGCAAACGTTTTCTTGCATCCGAGACAATCCAAGATGCTGTGTTGCGAAACCTACAAACAATGGCAGAATCCACACAGCGTCTTTCCGAAAAAATCAAGGCGACCCAACCAACAATCCCATGGTCAGATATTGCTGGCTTTCGCAATATTCTCGTTCACAATTATTTGGGCGTTGATTTGGAAACAATTTGGGGAATAATGAATGATGAAATTGCTGAATTAAGGCGCGCGATTGAAGCGATGCTCAAGTCCTTGCCAAGCATAAAAAAATAAGCGCCGCGCATCAGATCGCGGCGTCGTGGTGATTTTGGACAAACGCGTGCTGACGAAAAATTACGGACGCTTGTTTTTGGAATCGCTACCGAAATGCACAAAACAACAAGGACCGCTGAAAGAATTGGGGAAACGCGCGGCGGGGTGGATTGATCAAATGAAAAACGAGGAGGTGGTATGATTCGTGAACAGGTGATTGTGAAGCAAATCGAACGACAGATTGCGCGCTTGTCTCGGCAACAACAGTTAGAAATTGTTGCGCGCATTACGCAACAGCTAACCGCGAAATCCAATCGTCGCGCAAACGGAGGCAAGCGCGGCAAGTATGCAACGGATGTAGAAAAAATCAAGCAGGAACAGGCGTGGTGGATGAGACAATCCGAAAAACAGAGATTAAAATATGCGGGCGCGTATGTTGCCGTTCACAACCAAACCTTGATTGATTATGATGACGAGCTCGCCATCCTCTCGCGCCGCATCCGCGCGAAATATGGCAAGACCGCCGTGTTAATGATGCCCGCAGAGGGACCGCGGGAGATTCGGCTCTATAGTACGCGGATGATTCGAAATGAAGATTCGATATAGCGCCAAGTTCCGCCCGCCCGCGCCCGTCTTGCGCGTCGGCGTTGCCTTTCCTGACGAGGCGCCGCGCGCAAATTTGACCGCGCTGGTTGACACGGGTGCGGACATGACGCATGTGCCGCTGCGCGTTTTGAAACGCCTGAAAGCTCCCGTGTTATATTCTGCGGTGGTGAGGGCAAATCCCGCCGCGCCCGGTTACCTCGTAACAGTTCATCTAGTTGATTTGATCGTCAACGAGTTACGCTTTCCCGCCATTGAGGTGTTTGGTGATGAGAACGAACAAATTATTGTATTGGGGCGAAATTTTTTGAACATGATGCGGATTGTGCTTGACGGGCCAAAGTCAATTTTGGAGATATGAGGCGCGGGTTAAAGATTCGGATGCTTGATTCGCAGCAAAACGGATCGCGGCGTCGTGGTGATTTTGGACAAACGCGTGCTGACAAAAAATTACGGCAGATTGTTTTTGGAATCATTGCCGAAATGCACAAAACAACAGGGACCGATGAAAGAATTGGGGAAAGCGCGCGGCGGGGTGGATTGATGATAAAATTAGACCTAGTGGAGAATAGATCATGGATATTGCGCGCGTTGATATACTCGATGAAGATAAATTGGAGTCCAAGCACAATGTCTACCCGTACGAAGTGGAAGAGGTTTTGCTGAGCGAGCCGCGCGTATATTTTGTAGAAAAGGGAAATACAGAAGGCGAGAATATGTATCTAGGTTTGGGACAATGTGATGAAGGACGCTACCTTGCAGTGTTTTTCATTTACAAAAAGAACCGCGTCGCACTCGTCGTGAGTGCACGCGAGATGGATGAGAAGGAAAGAAAAAGATATGCCAAAAAGTAAAAAACCGGTTGACACATTACCGCAGTCGTTCAAGACGATTGATGAATTTATTGAGTTTTGGGATACGCACAGCACTGCAGATTATCCCGAAGCATTTCGTGAAATCGAGGAATCTGTGCGGTTGCGCGAGCGACAGCATTATCGTGTTGCATTGAATTCGCGTGTGGGCAAAAAGTTGGCAGAACAGGCTGAAGCGAAAGGAGTAACACTCGATAAGCTTGTTAATCAGTTATTGAGTGCACAACTGCGCCATCCATCATAGCTGCACGTTATTAAAAGGAGGTGATAGACTTCAAAACAATTCAACTTATTCTTTTCAACACAACTTCTTGTAAGTGTTCAGTTCATGGAGAAGAAAAATGTTAGCACAATTTACCCCCCCCCCCGAAAAATAGCGTTTTTTTCGCAGTTGCTTTTTCTGATTTTTCTTGTTGTTGGTTGCAGTTCGCTCCCAATCGGGAATCCAAGTGAGCATTATCAAAAAGGATTGCAAGCAGCAGAAGATGGAGATTGGGAGAATGCGCGAAAAGAATTTGATGCAGCCCAAGACTATCAGGATGCAAAGCAACGGGCGCTTGAGGCACAGAGAAATTCTGCGACGGTTACCAAAGCATACGAGCGCGGCAGCAAGGCGTTCAATGATAAAAAGTGGGATGAAGCAATTACCCAACTCACGATTGTTTTGAATCTTGCGCCTGATTACAAGGATGCTGGAGCGTTGCGCCAAGAAGCTGAGCAAGAGCTTGAAAACATTATTGAGGACGCGCAAAAGCAAATTGAAGAGGGAAATTTGGATGCGGCAATCAAAACCCTCAAGAAGGCAGGCAAGTTTCAAGAAGCCGATCAGATGGCACAGCAGATGCAAGCTCTCAAGTCACAGCTGGACGCGGAATATGGCAAGATGGAAAAGAGTGCCTCCGATGGAGATTGGTTGACGGCATTACAAGCAGCATACCAAATTGCACAAGCAGCGCCAAACTATCGCAATATCAAAGAAAAACGCGATGAATATCACAAAGAGATTTATGCGCTTGGCGTCGAAGCGTATGATGCGGCAAATTACGCAGAAGCCATTCGACTGCTGACCCTTCTGGTTCAATCTGATCCCAATTTCAACGGGGCAAGTGAAAAGCTCGGAGCAGCACAAGCAGCAATCAAAAAAGCAAAGCCAGGAATCTATCCCGCCAATCTCCAAGCCTGGCAAGATTCTGACAATTCAGCCCTATTGCGCGATATTGAAGTTTTCGAGGACGGCCGAATAAAACTAAATCTCGTTGGGCGCAATAACTACACAAGGTCCCAAGAATTCGGATGTGGATCAAATGACGGAAAGGGCGTAACGACTTTTTTGCTGTTCGCAAGTCAGATCAAGTCATTTCCAGTAGAGTCCTTGTGCAGTCAAAATCCGGACGTACTGGAAAAAATAGAGCCGGGCGGCACCTTTGAGTGGTGGTGGATTTTTCCGCCGTTGGAGGACGCGACACAACCATTCGATTTCATTATGGAAACCCCATGGTACAAGGAAGTGAAAGACATTGTTCTCGTTCCCTTGAGATAACAAAAAGTCTCGGCGAATTTAGAACAGGCAAATTGGCAGGAATGCTATTTGCCTGTTTTCTTTGACCATTTCTATCCCCCGCGCTATAATCTCCCTTTGCAAAATTTTGCATCAATTCATCACAGCACGGAGTATTCCTAAATGATCGGCGTACAAGATTTACGCAAAGGCACTACCTTTATTGATGACGACGGCAATCTGTTCGTCGTCACCGATTTTTCGCACAACAAACAGGGACGCGGCAACGCGACCATCAACATCAAAGCGCGCAACTTGCGCACCGGCTCGAACACGCAAAAAAGTTATCAATCCGGCGGGCGCGTTCAAGACGTGCGGCTCGAAACGAAAAAAGTTCAATATCTTTACAAAGATGGCGACAATTTTGTGTTCATGGACCAAGAAACGTATGACCAGCCGACCTTGTCCCAAGACCTTTTGGGCGAACATGCCAAATGGTTAAAAGAGGGCGTCAACGTTGAATTGTTGGTGTATGAAGAAGAACCGCTCGACGTTCAGTTGCCAACCACAGTTGATTTAATCGTGAGCGATACGGCGCCCTCGTTCAAAGGCAACACCGCGTCCGGCGGCGGCAAACCCGCCACGCTCGAAACGGGCGCCGTCGTCCAGGTTCCCTTTTTCGTCAACACCGGCGACACCGTGCGCGTCAACACCGAAAGCGGCGAATACCTCACGCGCGTCTAGTAGGGGCAAAGCATTGACAGAAACGAACGCGCCTTGCGGCGCGCGTATGTCAATGCTTTGCCCTTACGTTGTTATGCAATTCTCTCTTTTCACGTCCACTCTCCTCCGCGTCAGCGAACTCACCGCGCACCTACGTCGCGTCGTCGAGGCCGATGACTTGATGTCCGATGTGTGGGTGCAGGGCGAAGTCTCGAACGCGAATCGTTACGCGTCGGGACATTTTTATTTTTCTTTAAAAGATGAAAATGCCGCAATGCGCTGCGTGATGTGGAAGAGCCAAGTGGCGCGCTTGGCGCGTTTGCCGCAAGAAGGCGAAGCGGTGAACGCGCACGGTCACGTTTCCGTGTATGACGCGCGCGGCGAAGCGCAGTTGTATGTTGATACAATGGAACTGCTCGGCGCGGGCGCATTGTGGCAGGAATTTGAAAAATTAAAAACGAAATTGGCAAACGAAGGATTGTTTGACGAGGAACGCAAGCGCCCGTTACCGAAATTTCCGCAGCGCATCGGCATTGTCACTTCGCGCTCGGGCGCAGTCATCCAAGACATTCGTCATATTTTGGAACGCCGCTATCCGCTTGTCGAAGCGTATCTCGCGCCAACATCAGTTCAAGGCGCGGACGCGCCGCAACAAATTGTCGCCGCGTTGAAACTCGCGCAGCGAATTCCCAAGCTGGATGTCATCATCCTCGCACGCGGCGGCGGCTCGATTGAAGATTTGTGGGCGTTCAACGATGAACGCGTCGCGCGCGCCATCGTCGCTTCGCGCGTCCCCGTCGTTTCCGGCGTGGGACACGAAACGGATTTCACCATCGCCGATTTTTGCGCCGACCTGCGCGCGCCGACGCCCACCGCCGCCGCGCAATTTTGCGTGCCGGACCAAAACGAGCTGCGCGCGAATCTCATCGGCTCGCAGCAATATCTTGAACGCCTTGCGCGCGAATTTACGCAAGACGCGCGGCGGCAAACGGAACGCGCAACCGACGCGTTACGGCGCGCCTCGCCGCGCGCGCAAATTCAACAGCGGCGACAACGCATAGACGATTTGACGCGCGGCGCCGCGCGCGCGATCGAACGCCGTCTCGAGCAGCAGCGCGTACAATTGGCGAACGCGCGGCGCCAACTCGATACGCTGAATCCATTGGCAACGCTGGAGCGCGGTTACGCGATTGTGCGCCACAACGGCGCGAGCGTAACACGCGTCGCGCAATTACAGCGCGATGATGCGCTCGACATTCGCGTTCACGATGGCGCCTTTACGGCGCGCGTAGAAAAAATTTAAATACGGACCACTATGGCTAAAAAAATTTCTACTCCAACGCTCTCGTTTGAAGAACTGTATTCCAAACTTCAAGCCACCGTCGAGACGCTCGAAGGCGGAAACTTGTCATTGGACGACGCGCTCACGTTGTACGAGCAGGGCATGGCTCTGGCGAAACAGTGCAACACGATGCTCGACCACGCCGAGCTGCGGATTCAAGAACTTGTACCCGCGCGCGCCGAGTCCCAGGACACGGCGGAGGAATTATTCGCCGCGGACGACACGGCGGAGGACGAATAAATTCCGAATTCGTAAGAATTCAGACTTGGCGACGCACTATATGTCAGATTTATTCGGCAATCACATTTTACAAGCGTCCGCCCTGGCATGGGCAATCGCGCAAATCTCGAAATTTTTCATTGACCTGTTCTGGCGGCGCAAAATCAATTTTCGCGCGCTGACGTCAATGGGTGGAATGCCCTCCTCGCATTCCGCCGCGGTGAGTTCGCTCGCCACCGGCATCGCCTTGGTGGACGGCATGGGCTCATCTATTTTCGCGTTGGCGTTGTGGTTCGCCGCCGTGACCATGTACGACGCGGCGGGCATTCGGCGTTCCGCTATGATACAAGCGAAAATTTTGAATCAGATGATTGACGAGCTATTTCAAGGCCATCCCATTTCGGATGTGAAATTGCGCGAACTCTTGGGACACACGCCGATCGAAGTGCTAGCGGGAATGTGCTTGGGCATCGCCGTCGCGTATTGGTGGATGGCGCGCTAGGAATTTTTGATTTTTGATTTTTGATTTTTGATTTTTGATTTGCAATACGCGATTTGCGATCCGTGCAACGCCATTATGACAAAACGAATCATTCACACGCCAAACGCGCCCGAACCCAAAGGGCCGTACAATCAAGCTATCGTCGCAGGCAATACCATTTACGTCGCGGGCCAAGGGCCGATTGATCCGCAGACGGGCAAGGTCGTCATTGGCACGCTTCAAGAACAGGCGACCTTGACCTTTGAAAATATCCGCGCCATTTTGAACGCGGCGGGCTTTGCCATGTCGGATGTTGTCAAAGTCACCGCTTATTTGACGGACCTGGGCGATTTTGGAAAATATAACGAGGTCTATCAAAAATTTTTCACCGAACCGTATCCCGCACGCGCAACCGTCGGCTGTCAATTATTGATGCACACCTTTATCGAAGTGGATTGTATCGCGGTCAAAGACTAGCGCTTTGATTTGGGCGAGAGCGTCCGCGTAAAAGGACGCGCGCTAACGCCGCGCGGCGAATGCGGCGGACGCGATAATCGGCTATCTGTCATCATGCAAATTATCACTTTTCAAGTTCACGGCAAGACTCATTGGGGCGCGCTGCGCGACGGGCGCGCGATTGATTTGAACGCGGTGAATGACGCGCGCGGCGTTTCAATGTATCAAACATCAAGCGTCCTCGATTTCTTGCGGCAAGGACAACAAGCCTGGGAGGTCGCGCGCGAAACCTTGAACTGGCTCGGCGACCATGAAATTCGCGAGGGCACGTTTGCGCTGGCGGATGTGAAATTGCTCGCGCCGATTCCGCGCCCCGGCAAAATTATGGCAATCGGTTTGAATTATCGCGACCACGCGCGCGAGACCGGCGCGACGATTCCGACCAAGCCGATTCTATTCGCCAAATTTTCGTCGGCGGTCATTGGTCCGTATGATACGATACACACGCATCCCGACCAGACGCAGCGCGTGGATTTTGAAGCGGAACTCGGCGTCGTCATCGGCAAACCCGCGTATCGCGTGACGCGCGCGGACGCCTTGAATCATGTTTTCGGTTATACCGTCCTTAACGATGTGAGCGCGCGCGATATTCAAAAGGACGCGGCGTACGGCAAGCAGTGGGTGCGCGGCAAATCGTTGGATACATTTTGTCCGATGGGGCCAAGCGTCACGACCAGCGATGAGGTGAACGACCCGCAAGCGTTAACCGTGCGCGCGATCTTGAATGGCGCGGTCATGCAAGACGGCAACACGCGCGAAATGATTTTTGGCGTCGCGGAGTTAATCGAATATCTCTCGCACAACATTACGCTTGAGCCGGGCGACGTTCTCGCCACCGGCACTCCACCCGGCGTCGGCGATGCGCGCAAGCCGCCCGTCTATTTGAAAAAAGGCGACCTGATTGAAATCGAAATTACTGGTCTCGGCAGATTGAAAAATCCGGTGGAGGATTGATATGGCAAATGATATGCGTCCCGTCATTGGGATTCCCGCGCGGTCGGTGGTAGATTCAAACAATGGTTTTCGTTATTCCGGCATCCCGCTCACTTATTCGAGCAATGTCGAACGCGCGGGCGGCGCGCCAATTCTAATTCCACTGCAACTATCTCAAGACACGCTCAAGGCCATCTATGCGCGCATTGATGGTTTGCTGCTCGCGGGCGGCGTGGATGTGCATCCCAAAGAATTCGGCGAAGAAATCATGCCGTGCTGCGGCGAGATTGACACATCGCGCGACGAAACCGAATTGAGCGTGACGCGCTGGGCGCTCGCGGACGGGCGTCCGATTTTTGGCATCTGCCGCGGCATTCAAATGTTGAACGTCGCGGCGGGCGGCAGTTTGTATCAAGATATTCCTTCGCAAATCAAAACGGAGCAAAATCATTCGTACATTGCGGGCGACCCGTACAATTTGCGCGCGCATCCGGTGGAACTCGAACCTACGTCGCGCATGGCGCAATGGCTCGGCGCTTTGCAACTCCAAGTCAATTCGCTGCATCACCAATCGTTGAAAAAAATCGCGCCCGGTTTGCGCGTCATCGGACGCTCGCCCGACGGCGTGGTTGAAGCGGTGGAATCGGACAATGAACTGTTCCGCGTCGGCGTGCAGTTTCATCCCGAATTGTTGGAGGATGACGCGCGCATGTTGAATTTATTCAAAGCGTTCATCGAAAGCGCGCGCGAATATCGCGACCGCCGCAATGGGCATTAACCGCGTGTGACCAAAATCGGTCTCTTTGATTCCGGCGTTGGCGGATTGTCCGTTTTGCGCGCTGTAGCGCGTGAACTGCCCGCTTACGATCTCGTGTATTTCGCCGATCAAAAATATTGCCCTTATGGTCTGCGTCCTCCGCGCGAAATCCGCGCCCTGTCCGCGCGCATCACAAAATTTTTGATCGAACAAAATTGTCGCGTCGTCGTCGTCGCATGCAACACCGCGTCGGCGGCGGCGCTCTATTTTTTACGCGAAACGTTTCCTGATATCGCGTTTATTGGAATGGAACCTGCCGTGAAACCCGCCGCGAGCGCGACGCGTTCAGGAAAAATTGCCGTACTGGCGACACGCGGCACGTTGGAAGGCGAATTGTTTGGTAATACGCGCGACGAATTTGCGCGCGAAATTAAAGTCAACGCCGTTTATCCGCCCGACTGGGTGGAACGCGTCGAGCGCGGCGATATTGATTCGCCGGAAACGTTTTCAAGTGTGCGCGCAGTGATTCAGCCCTTGCTCGACGCGGGCGTGGATGAAATCGCGTTGGGTTGCACGCATTATCCTTTTCTCGCGCCACTGATTGAAAAGGTTGTGGACGGGCGCGCGACAATTTTGGATCCGAGCGACGCCGTAGCAAAGCAAACCGCGCGCGTGGTCGCAACGCGCGGTCTGTCATCGTCGCGCAGCGCGACGCAAACGTTTTACACGAGCAGCGAGCTTGCATCGTTTCAACGCGTCCTGACAAAACTACTTGGTGTCTCTCACACCAATGTGTACCAAACTCTGCTGTGAATCAGGCACAGTGTGATCAGTTGGGTTCAAAAGCAATTGCTTGCGTAAATTCACCACGACTTGGCGCATCCACCATCGAATCACTCAGCGAAATTACGGCGAGTTGAAATTCTTTCGCATTCAGCAGCTGGGTCGTGTCTATGGGAATTAACGTTGCCGCGCCTGTCAACCGGATGGGAGAATGCCAAATCTCACCGGGTAAATCAATGACACGGGTTCGATCCACAACCGGAACCAGTTGCACATAATCTTGGTCCGTCGGCTCACATAATTGGATCAAGAGATACAGCTTGATTTGGTGCGGTGTCAGTCCATGACGGAACAGATCAAGAGGCGAAGCGGAGGTATTCGAGGGGTCTGTGATCAATACGGCGAAATCGCATCCACCAAAAATTTTTTCGCGCGCCGGCGCCTCCACAAACTGCTTGGGAAGGTCAGTTCGCTTTTCCACTGAAATCCATTGCGCACTTGATCCATATTGGATGCGCTTGTAATCCTGATCGGCAAGAAAAAGAAACGAGAGACGATCCCCTGATTCTGCTTCAAGTTGATTGGATAAAATCGCAAGCGACTTGGGCGGCAGAGTCAGCTGCCATACGTCCGCTTGCTTGGAACAACTCACTTGGACTTGATTGCGCAGGCACAGCACATTCGGCTGGTGCGTCAGCGTGCCCGGGTTTGCCACGGCGAATGGAGCCTGGGCGACGCCCTCATTGAGGTCGGCCAATAGCGCACTGCTTGGTTCCTTTGCGGGATCAAACAATCGCACAGACACATACGCCATGGGTGGAAGCGGATCAGGCGCTGTTTCAGAGAACGCCCTCAAGAATTCGCGATACCCTGCGCTGAGCTCGCCAACTCTGGCTTAATGGGATCTCCAAAGACCGGGACAATCTTCAGGTCTCTTGTTTTTGAAACATGTTGTTCGCTCGATTGACTACTGCAACTGAGGAATAACCACAGCCCGAGCACAACCCAGAGTAAAGCGCCGCAATTAAAGCGGCGTTCTTTTTTAAATCTACTTTTCATGGGGTGCGACTTGACCATTTCATTTCGAACCTCCATTGGTTGAGAAACTCATCGCGTCCGGCACGATAGCTGTGCCGCATCCACACACGCCGAATTAGAACTGCAACCACCTCTTATATTTGGCTGACCGGCTAATTTGCCAGCGCTTGAGGAGTATCATTACCGCGATGATGCCGCCAGCAATGAACAGAGCCCATGTAGCGAATGTGAACAGGATTAGAATGACGTTTACAATCTGGGTTGTAATCGGAATCTCCATGCGTTGCTCCATCAAGCGAACCTCCATTCTTGACTTGTAACTTCAAGTGTGGAGGCTCGCTACTTTATACACGCCTAATAGTTCCTGCCATATTTTGCTGGCCTAGCCACCGCTCCAAGACCAACCTGTTGACGTGAAAGTTACTCGACAAAGCAAAAATCACCCTATGCACGCGATTATCTAGCCCAGTAATCCCTATTGCAATCATTGCAATCAAGAGCGTCAAGATTTACTTGCTTTATATCTTGCGGAATGCATCAACATCCCACTGAAAACGACTGGCACAGCGCCAAATATCGTAAACCCACCTACAGTAGCGATTGTAAGTAGGCTTGGCGCAACCAGGATCGACCCTACAGCAATAAGGACCAATCCAATCCATTGCGTAAACCAACAGATTGAGCTCAAGAGGACTAGTAGGGCAGTCAATGCAAAAAGCGCAATCATTCCAACAAGAAACAAGAATCCATCTTCATGCAATACCACACCCAACGAGAATTGCGCACCGGGCAGAAAAGCGTCCAATTGTGTTTTCAAGACCCAAACTATTGCAGCGAGTCCTTCAAGACAACCGGCAAGACCGAGCAGACGACCAGCACGTAATCTTTCATTACGATCTCCTATGCAAGCGCTCTTTTTTCGATTCATGATAACGCATTCTAATTGCGAGATTTAAGAAAACCAGCTTCTGTAGAGAAGCTGGTTGACTCGAGCCAAATTCCACAAAATCGCGGCGCGAATCAATATGTATAAAAACTGAAATATACTCCTCCCCCCGGAATTACGACGCCAGAGTAGGAGGTACCATCAGAGGATGAATAGCCGCTGCCATAGAGATGCATTGATGTGTTAAGAGTTATTGGATAGACTTTTGTGGGTCCCATGCAGAATGGCGTAGGATCGCTCCAATTACAGTACCATTTGACACCGCCCTTTGCAAATGCATGAGATGGACTAAGGTACCCGTTAGAAAAAGTTGGCCCCGAACCGATATGCCACCAATAGAAACCCGCAATAGGTTGATTGCCGTAGCCAAGAAGGTTTGCACTTGTACCGTTCCAACTCCAAATCTGTGATGTCTTGAGCTCGTTGGTGTAAAGTCCAGCAATGTCCTGTTCCCAAATATCCACGACTGTTGTCTCTGTTGTTGTGGCAGGCAGGTTAGGCTCTTTCAGCTCAACGGGTAGGTTCATTAATATGGTACGGGATACTTCATGGACATTACAGTCCTTATCCACTTTGACCTCGACCTTTGCGTAACGAGGTCCTTTCATCTTGTTCAGTCTGATGCTAGGAAAGGAAAACTGGGTTGGTTTAGTGCATGCGGGTGTTTCGGACTGACCTTGATTTGGTGGAGCAGCGTATGTCTTCCTGTTCATGTTGGGCATAAGAATCATCACCCATGTGAACAGGACTAACACCGCGAAGAATTTGAACCATTTCATTTCAAACCTCCACCCTTGAGAGTCTCACCTCGTCCCGCGCGATGACATCTCTCCTATACCACACCTCCTCTCGATTTGTGCTTGCCGCATGCGGCAGCTTTACTTTTGACTTGATCCGTGCGGCGCTTGCGCTTGGCGCAATTGTTTTTCACCCAATCCATTTTCTAATGTCCACAACAGTAGTTGCCCGCGCGTCTCCACACCTACCTTGTCCATCGCATTGCGCAAATGATGTCGCAGCGTGCGCGACGAAATGTCGTTGCATTGGTCTTGGAGCGCGGCATTGATGCTTGGGTCATAGACAAGCGATTCATCGCGCGCGGGACGATGCAAAAACGTGTCCACATTTTCGAAATCGAGAAAATCCACCGCCGAGCTGTGCAGCCAAAACGATTGACTTGATGCGCGCGGCAGCATCGTTTTCGTGTTCAGAAAATTGCGCGGGGCAGATGTGGCATGAACGTCCCGAGTTTGAACTTGACCCACAAAATTTCCGCGCCTTTGCCCCACCTCGCCTCCCGCGCCCTCGGTAATGCGCCGGCGATGATTGCATCGTTGGCCATAGTTTTGGACCAAGACCAGATGCCAATGACTTTCAGGGGGACGAATGCTCGAACCCTCGTCAAGCGTTCGTCCGTGCGTAAATGTTTCGACGAATGGCGAGTCGGAAAATCGTGTTTCGGAGAGAATGCTCATGCTAGCGCCACGCGCGTTGATGTAATGAAATGGGATGCGCCGCATTAAAGCACGTTTGTTCTGTGCTAGCAATCGTGAGAATTTGATTTGTGAGGAGGTGATTGCACACAGGCGCTGGATGCAAATGCAAAGACAGAGATAGTTTTCAAAGTGAAATAGATAGCTCAGAGAAAAACAAAACGCCCCTGAATCCGTGGGCGGTTTGTTTTATCCTATTTCATAGCTCTATGGAGTGGAAGTAGTCTCAGGTAAAATTACTGGTTCAGAAGGTACGCCTTCACTAAAGACTGGTCTCCCCTCTACTCCATATCCTGTTACGATAATAATTGTCAGCATAGTAAGAATGAGTCCGCCCGTAATCATAGCCGCCCGGGCGACCTCTTTCATTTGCGTGTCCTGATTTCGCCGGTATAGATAGAATCCCCCTCCAAGCAACAAGATACTCAAAGGTATGCCTATGGCTGGGAAGATGAAACTAATCATAACGCAGAACAATAGTACGAAAGCAACTTTCATGTTCATTTTTGCGTGACCTTCTGACACTCCCATTTTAATTGAATAATACACTTCGGAACCGCCAACACCTTGAACCATTTCATTTCGAACCTCCATTGATTGAGAAACTCACCGCGTCCCGCGCGATGGCAGCTCTTCTATACCACATCTCCTCTCCCGCGCACAACGTCCAAAGCGATAGGCTTTGACCTAGCGTTTGCGCGAGGTTCGACCTGTCGGAAACGCCAGGCGCGCCGC
>JAJTXZ010000008.1 GCA_021463195.1 Anaerolineae bacterium | reverse complement strand
ATGATTTGATTTGCGGCGACAATAGTGACTCCTACTTGGTTGGGATAGGTGTGTTTGGCAACCCCTATTCTACCAAGTAGGAATATTCAAATGCGCTCTCAGCGTGATTAGCGCTTCTTGCGCCGCCTAGCGCGGTTTTCAGCCGCCGCCAAACTCTCGAGCGCGATAATATGTCGCCGCGCGTCGCGCGACCTGATGGACAATCTGCGCGCGGACGCGCCGCAATAAAAACGCGCAATTCGCTTTTTCCGCGAAAACCCGCGTCCAGCCGCGTCCAAACAGTTTGGCGCCGCGTGTTGTCAGAATCGCATCCTGGCGCGGCGATTATTGTAAAAAAATACTCGTTCGACTATCGGTTGTCGCGTATGCTATAATCGCTGGCAGCGAAAGGCGGGGTTGCCGAATGTCTACAATGATTTATCCTCTACCCAAACTGCGTGTCTTACCGTCCTCTCTACCCTTGGAGCGGGCGGTGCGGATTGAGCTCGTAGAAGGGGTGCCGGTTCTGAAAGCCTCTCAGGTTGTCCAGACCCAGATCGAAAAGCTACTTGAGAAGGAAAGACGTGAGGAACTGAGCGCCAGCGAAAGGAAAGAGCTGGATCGGTACGAGGAAATTGACGACTATCTAAGTTGGGTAAATCGAGTTGTTCGCAACTTGATGCAATCCGAGTCAAGCCAGAAATCCTGGTGAGTATCCTTGCGCCGCAAGATATCCCCTGAAATCCAACTCCAGGTGTGTGCGCGCGCGAACTACCTGTGCGAATACTGCCATACCTCGGAGCAGTGGCAGTACGTCCGATTTACACTGGATCATGTCATCCCTTCTGCTCGAGGCGGTTCGGACGATTTCACCAACCTCGCCTTGGCATGTTTTCACTGCAATCGTAGAAAATCTAATAGGGTGACTGGCGCAGACCCAGATTCTGGCAAAGAGATGCCGCTATTCAACCCACGTCAAGATGCCTGGCGTGACCATTTTGTCTGGTCCTCCGATGGGCTCTCCATCGTCGGTTTGACATCAATTGGACGAGCAACGGTCATTGCGCTGGATTTGAACCGAGAGAGGGTAATGAATATTCGGGCAGCTGATCAGAGCGCGGGTCGTCATCCTCCTTTCGGTGATCCAGTCCAGTCCATTCAGTCTTAAGACCGCGCCGATATCGTCGCCATCCACCAAGTTCAGTAAACCTCCATCTTCAACATCGCTCCACAGAACGATGCGTTTGAAAAAGCATCCCCAGCCGCCCCTACTTTACGCCGATTCATTTGCAGCCGTTTTATCGCGACAGGTTCGGTTATCAGCGCGATTCTTTTCCCGTCACCGAATATCTGGGCGATGTCGTGCTGGCGCTGCCGTTCTCCAGCGTAATGACGGAAGCGCAAGTTGATTTTGTTTGCGAGAATCTGCTCCGCGTGGTCAATGCGTCTTGCGCCGCCTAGCGCGGTTTTCAGCCGCCGCCAAACTCTCACGCGATAATATGCCGCCGCGCGCCGCACGACCCGAGGGACAATCTGCGCGCGGACGCGTCGTAATAAAAACGCGCAATTCGCTTTTTCCGCGAAAACCCGCGTTCAGCCGCGTCCAAAACAGTTTGTGGTTGCGCGCGTGACGTGCGTCGTCCAACCCTTGGTTACAAGTTCATTACAAATAAGAATGAATTATCGCCAAAGGATGGTATAATGCGGGATAGAGCCAAGTTATATAACGGCTTTGATTTTGTTCGTTTTGGGTTAAGCGTGTAGGAGAGTATTCACCTTGGAACTCAGGCATTATTTTTCCCTCTTTCGCAAATGGCTGTGGCTGATTGTGCTGGGCGCAATCGTCGCGGGCGGCATTGCCTATCTGGTCAATCGGGCTAGCACGCCGATTTATCGCTCCACCGTCACTCTGCTCGTCAATCAAGCCGCGAACAATTCGCTCATGACGGATTACACTTCGGTCATTACGAGTCAGCAGCTCGCCAAGACCTACGGCGAATTGATTAGAAAACGTCCCACACTTGAAGCGGTTATTCGGAACCTCAACCTGAATATTTTGGTCGAACGCTTGGCGGGACAAATCACCGTCACCCCCGTCCGCGATACCACGCTCATTACCGTGAGCGTCGAAGACCCCGACCCCAAGCGCGCCGCCGATATCGCGAACGAGCTCGGCAAGGTGTTTGTCGCCCAGATTGACGCGATGCAGCGCAGCCGTTTCAGCAGTTCGGAGGAAAATCTCTCTCAACAACTACAGGTTCTCAAAGACCAAATCGCCGCGACGCAGGGGCAGCTGGAGGCGGCAAAAAAACAATCGCCCGCCCAACCCGACGAGATAACGCGCCTCGAGTCCGCGCTCGTGCAGTACCAGAACAGCTATTCGAATCTCTTGAAAAGTTACGAAGACCTGCGGCTCGCTCAAACGCGCCTCACCGACAGCGTGACGATTGCTGAATTTGCCCAGGTGCCAATCGCCCCAGTGCGTCCGCAGACCTTTACCAATACGCTGCTCGCCGTCGTAGTGGGCGCGCTGCTCGCGGCGGGCGTCGCTTTTCTCATCGAATATTTGGATGATACGGTCAAAGGGCCCGATGATATTAACGCGCTGAATCTGCCGAATCTCGGCTTGATTACGCGGCTGGACTCGAAAAATCCCGATGCGCGCTTGGTGGTCGTGAGCGACCCGCGCGCGCCGGCCGCGGAAGCGTTCCGCGCCCTGCGCACCAACATCCAATTCGCTTCGGTGGACCGTCCGCTGCGCGTTTTGCTGGTCACGAGCGCCGGACCGTCCGAAGGCAAAAGCACTATCGCGGCGAATTTGGCGGCGGCGCTGGCGCAAGCGGGCAAGCGCGTCGCGCTGGTGGATGCCGATTTGCGGCGTCCGTCGCAACACCGCATTTTCAAGCAGTCCAATCATTCCGGCTTGACCCATGCCTTGATTCAAGACAAAGGCGAATTGAACGGCGCGCTGCGTCCAACCGCAATCGAAGACCTGCGTATAATGGTGAGCGGCGACTTGCCGCCCAATCCCGCCGAATTGCTCGGTTCGAATCGCGTGGGACATGTGCTGGACGAATTGCAGAAACAGGTGGACGTGGTGATTGTGGACACGCCGCCGTGTTTGGTCGTGACGGATGCGGTGGCATTGTCAAAACGCGCGGACGGCGTGCTATTGGTGGCGGACGCGGGCAAGACGCGGCGTTCAGCATTGGAGCAGAGCGTCAAGACGATTCAGCAGGTGGGCGGAAATGTGCTGGGCGTGGTGCTGAACAAGTATTCGCATAAAGCGCACGGCGGCTATTACAATTATCAATATTACAATTCGTATTATTACGCGGGCGACAAATCAAAGGAATCGGGCGGACATCATTCACCGCAAACGCGACTCGCGCATTGGGTCCGACGCTTGACGGGCGCAAGTGGAAATGGACACGCCGCAAGTAACGGGGCAAAGGACACGGCGCTGGTTGTCGAATCCGGCGCTTCCGTAAAGGATCGAGCGCAAGAATAACACGCAGCTTGGTCTCGATGGCGCGGCGCGTCGCGGATTTTGAAATTTTTTTGCTCGCGCCGGCAATCTTGGTATTGGCATTACCCGCAAGCCTGCCGAAAATTTTTGGCGGGCTTGCGCTCATTTGGATTGTATTTCTCTGGCTATGCCGTTTCATCGCGCGCGGACGCTTGAGCGTCAAAACGCCGGTGGATTTGCCGGTCCTATTCCTTTTACTTGCGCTGCCGCTCAATCTATACGCTTCGGCGGACGCGGAATTGAGCCGCGCGGCGGTATTTCGCTTTATCGGCGAAATCGCGGTTTTGTATGCTGTCGTGAATTGGGCTGCTAGCGCGCCAAATAGCGTCGCGCGCGTGCGCCTATTGAGCGTGGGCTTGATTGCGGTCGGGTCCGGCGTGACATTATTGGGACTCTTGGCGACGAATCTGTCGGGCAGCAAAGTCTTGAATTTCGATAGCTTGACGAATTGGCTGCCGCATCTGATTACTCCGCTGGTGAATCCGCTCGGCGTCAACGCCAATTTTACCGGCGGCTTGGCGGCGGTCCTTTTGCCGCTCGCGCTCGCTCAAGCGCTGTGGACCAAAGAACCGCTGACGCGTTTTGCGAGTTTGGGCGGCGGATTGATTCTTGGCGCGACTCTGCTCATCACCCAATCGCGCGGCGCGTGGCTCGGCGTCGCGCTCGCGTTGGGCGTCATGGCGCTGTTGAGTTTTCGTCGGGCGTGGCTCTTGCTTCCTGTTCTCATCCTCGCGCTCGGCGCCGCGCTGAATTTTTTCGGCGTCGAACGACTTTTGGATTTTGTCGCGGGCGGCGGGACGATTGAATCTGGCGCGGGACGCCTGGAAATCTGGGAGCGCGCGCTCTATATGCTCCAAGATTTTCCATTCACCGGCGTGGGCATCGGGACATTCGGCAAAGTGGCGAGCATCCTCTATCCGTTCTTTACCATCGCGCCCGACACTCTAGTTCCTCACGCGCACAATGTGTATCTTCAAGCGGGCGTTGATCACGGGATACCGGGAATGGTTGCCATAATCGGTTTTTTGACCGCGCTGTGCGTGACCGGCTTGATTTCGATACGGCGCGCGCAGGACACCCCGTGGCGCGGTCTCGCCATCGGTCTGTTTGGCGCGCTCGTCGTTTATCTCGCGCACGGCATGTTCGACGCGATTGACAACACACTGAAAACGAGCGCGCTCATCTATGCGAGTTTCGGTCTGTTGATTGCGACCGCGCGCTGTGTAATGCCTTTCGATATTTCAGCGCAAACGACCGAGCCATGCCACGCGCAAGCGATTCAGTCAGTCCATTCCGTCAATGCCGCGTCGCGACGTTGGCGCGCGCTTTTAGGAGCGTTAAAGAGCGCAAGTTTTCAGACAGCGTTGCTGTGGACGCTCATTTCGCTTCTCGCGATCGGGATTATCGGCGACAACGCGTTTTGGGGACTGGGATTGGTTGCTCTCGGCGGAAGCGCCGTCGGCCTGCAAGGAGTTCTGATTTTCTTTCGGCGCGCGGCAGTTGAAAACGCGCGCGCGTAAATTATATTTATTCTTTACCTGTTCATATCCTGTTATGAAATGAACTTTGCTATAATCAATCATTAGATAAAGCGCGTGAGGCGGGCGGAATGATCATTGCCCGCCTTTTTCAAGCTAGCTCCGCTTCTGATTCGATTTAGGGGACAGACCCTTTGGGTTTTCGGAAATCCAAAGGGTCTTGTACCCTAGACCAAACAGGAATTCGCTCTAGGCAGACGAGCGAAACGACGAATCCACTGCGCGTGGGTTAGATTGAATATGAAAAATGACCTCAGCTTGACGCAGCGCGGTCTAAATTAGATTTGGAGTTGGATAATCTAAAGCGGTATATGTTCTAGCTTATCAAAGGGGGAGACCTATGTCGCGAAAACTCGGGTCCGATGGTTTTGCCCATAAAATGATACATCTACGCAATCGCTATTTTTTATTATTGGATTTGGCTCTGCTGGCGATTTTGCCCGCGCTGGCGTTGGCGTTGCGCGACGATTTGCGTCCTGAATTTTTGTTCTCTTTGGCGGTCTATACTCTGGTCGGCGGAATTTTGTGGCTCGGCGTGTTCTTTTACATGCGCCTGTATTCCGTGTATTGGCAATACGCGGGCATTGACGAAATGGTCCGCGTCGTCAGCGCGGTTGGCTTGGGCGCTTTATTGAATCTCGGCGTCTTTTTTATCGTCTTGCGTCCGCTGGGTTTGGTGAGCGACAATTTTCCGCGCTCGATTCCACTCCTTACCGCGCTGTTGGTTTTGGCGGCGCTGCTCTGCGCGCGTGGCAGCGTGCGCTGGCTCGATCGTCGTTTGCGCGCTCAGCGCGCCCACGACGCGCCGCAAGAGCGCGTGGTTATTTATGGCGCCGGCGAGGCGGGGACGCTCATCGCGCGCGAGTTGTTCGCCAATCCGCAGCTCGGCATGCGACCCGTCGCCTTTCTAGACGACGACCCTCACAAATGCCACATGACGATTCAACGGCTGCCAGTGTTGGGCGGGCGCGCCTGTATCGAACAACTCGCGCGCGATGGTTACGCTGATCGGTTGATTATCGCCATGCCGACCGCCGCGGGCAAGACGCTGCGCGAAATCACGGCGCGCTGTTTGGAAGTGAATTTGCGCGTGCAAACTGTGCCGGGCATGACTGAATTATTGAATGGCAAAGTCACGGTGAACAAACTGCGCGACCTTGCCATCGAAGATTTGCTGCGGCGCGAACCGATTGTGAATGACCAGACGGCGATGTTGGCTCTGGCGCGCGACAAATGCGTGTTGGTGACGGGCGCAGGCGGCTCGATTGGCGGCGAATTGTGCCGACAGGTGGCGCAGTGCGCGCCCGCGCAGCTGATTTTGCTCGGACATGGCGAAAATAGTATCTTTATGCAAATGCACGCGCTGCGCGCGGCATTTCCTGAGCTGTCATGCGCGGCGGTGATTGCCGATGTGCGCGACGCGCCTCGCATGCGCCAAATTTTCGCGGAATATCAACCGCAGCTCGTGTTTCATGCCGCGGCGCACAAACATGTGCCATTGATGGAGAACAACCCGCACGACGCGGTGACGAACAATGTGCTGGGCACGCGCGTCACGCTGGAAGCGGCGCATACGCATAACGTTGAAGCGTTCGTTATGATTTCGACCGACAAAGCGGTCAATCCCGAGAGCGTCATGGGCGCGACCAAGCGCGTCGCCGAATTGTATGTGCATGCGCGCGCGCTCGAGACGGGCGGGCGTTATCTGGCGGTGCGCTTTGGAAATGTGCTGGGTTCGCGCGGGAGCGTGGTGCCGCTCTTTCGACAGCAGATTGCGAATGGCGGACCGGTGCAGGTGACGCATCCGGATGTGCAGCGTTTTTTCATGACGATTCCCGAAGCCGTGCAGTTGACGCTCCAAGCGGCGACATTGGGGCGCGGCGGCGAAATCTTTACGCTCGATATGGGCGAACCCGTCAAGATTGTGGATTTGGCGCGCGACCTCATTCAGTTGAGCGGTTATCAGGTTGGGCGCGATATCGAGATTGAATTCATTGGCTTGCGCCCCGGCGAAAAAATGACGGAAGAATTATTCACGGCGGACGAATTATATGAGCGCACCGCGCGCGCGAAAATTTTTGTCGCGCGTAACGGCGTCAAGCCGTTGCCGGCGCAAAATGCCGCGCTGTATGCGGCGATGGACGCGCTGATCGAGACCGCGCAGCGCGGCACAGCCCAAGAGGTGCGCGCGCAGTTGGCGCGACTCGTGCCGGAATTTAAACGCGACGCGATGGCGCGCGCATAACGCGCGCCCGATTGATTTGATGAAAATCTCTATTGTCATTCCCTGTTACAATGAACGCGAAACAATCGAACAAGTAGTGGATGCGGTGCGCGCGGCGCCAGTGGCGGACCCCGAAATTATTTTGGTGGACGATTGTTCCACCGACGGCACGCGCGCGGTGATTGAAGAGCGCGTGCGCGCCAAAGTGACGACAGTGTTGTATCACGAGCGCAATCAGGGCAAAGGCGCGGCGCTGCGGACCGGCTTTGCGGCGGTTACGGGCGATATCGTTATTATTCAGGATGCCGATTTAGAATACGATCCGCAAGAATATCCGACGCTGCTTCAACCCATTCTTGATGGACGCGCGGATGTCGTATACGGTTCGCGCTTTATGGGCGGGCAAGCGCATCGCGTCGTTTACTTTTGGCACATGGCGGGAAATAAATTTTTGACGCTCCTATCCAACATGTTCACCGATTTGAATTTGACGGATATGGAAACCTGCTTCAAAGTGATGCGGACGGATGTCCTGCGGCAGATTCAGCTTGAGGAAAATCGTTTCGGGTTCGAGCCGGAAATTACCGCCAAGTTGGCAAAATTGCAGCCGCGCATTTATGAGGTGGGCATTTCGTATCATGGCCGCACGTACGCCGAGGGCAAAAAAATCGGCTGGCGCGATGGCGTGCGCGCGTTAATCGCGATTGTGAAATACAATGTGTTTTAAAAGTCGAACGCCAAGTGCTCATTTCAATTATTTCGCCCGCGTATAACGAAGCGCAAAATTTGTCCGCGCTGCATGAACGCTTGCGGACGGTAATGGCGACAGCCGCATGGCATTGGGAATGGATTATCGTGGACGACCATTCTGCTGATGATACGTTCGCGGTGATTCGACAGCTCGCCGACGCGGACGCGCGCGTCAAAGGATTGCGTCTCGCGCGCAACGCGGGTTCGCACGCGGCGATTATGTGCGGCGCGGAACATGCGGCGGGCGATTGCTGCATCGCGCTGGCGTCCGATTTGCAAGATCCGCCCGAATTGATTCCCGCGCTGGTAACGCAATGGCGCGCGGGATATGAAATCGTGTGGGCGACGCGCAATCAAAGCGGCGATAATGAGCTCGGCTTTTTTAGCCGCTGGTATTACGCGTTGATGCGCTCGATGGCGGGGATGCGCGAGATGCCGGCGCAGGGCGCGGACTTTTTTTTGATGGATCGCAAAGTGGCGGACGCGCTGACGCGATTCAGCGAACGGAACATGAACGTTTTTGCTCTGCTGCTTTGGATGGGCTTTCGGCAGACGAGCGTGCCATACGAAAAACAAAAACGCTTGCGTGGACGCTCCGGCTGGTCATTCGGTAAAAAGGTGAAACTGTTGGTGGATTCGGTCGCGTCATTCAGTTACGCGCCGATTCGGCTGCTGACCCTCATCGGTTTTAGCGTCGCCCTCGTCGGTTTTTTATACGCTCTGTTTCTCATCGGCAATGCCATTCTCGGCAAACCGCCGGAAGGATGGTCGTCGCTCATGATTGTGGTGTTGGTGTTGGGCGGCATGCAAATGCTAATGATGGGCGTGCTGGGCGAATATCTTTGGCGCGCGCTCGACGAGATTCGCCGCCGCCCGCGTTATCTCGTCCAAGACACAACAGCGAATGTGCAAGTGACGCGCCGTTCCAATGCGCCAATGTTTCAAGAATGACGGACGCGGCGCGCGCAAACGCGCGCAGAATGGTTTGCGAAAAAAATAGTTTGCGACAAATAAATAACTCGCGTTACGCAGTAATACGACAAATTTGAAATTTATCGTACCGCTGCGTAACGTAGAGAAGAATAAAAGTAATCGGACGCCGTCAGAGCTTGACGGCGTCCGATTTTTTTAGGCGCGGCGGATTGCGGTTGCGTCTGGCGCGCGCAATATGAAATCGCGTAGACTGTATGCTCTAATGCGGCGCTGGAGAACGCCTACGTAGGCGCGCGCGTCAAGCCAAGCGCGGGTCTAGAGCGAATTCCTGATTCGTTTGTGGGGCAAGACCTTTCAGATTTTCGGAAACCCGAAAGGTCTACCCACAAATCAAAGTGGAATCGGCTCTAGCGCAAAGACCCATTCGATTTCCGAAAGGTCTGTCCTCTAAATCAAATCGGAAACTGGTCTAGTTGGGCGAAAAATTTTGGTAATAACAATTTCCCGCCGCGTAATCGAAACGTTCGCCGTGCGCGACGCCGACGCCGGCAATGTGCGCCGACCAAGTATAGCGTCCGGGCGGCATTTCGATATATTTCCATTCGCCCGTCCCGGGGATTTTATAATCGTGCGTGCTCCATTCTCCGCCGCCGATGGTAAAGTCGAGGTCTTTGCCCATATAGCCGTTGCGAATCCAGAACCACGCCTTGCCCGCGGCAGGACTGCACGGCAGTTGTTGATTTTCGCTGCCCTGAAAATTTTTATCTGTCTGATTCTTGGCGGGCGAAGTCGTTCCGCCGGGGGTCTCGGGCGTCACGTAGCTTTTCGTGTTTAGGTCAAACACTTTGCGCTTGCTCGCCAAGTATTGTCCAAATTGGGCGTCGGTAATTTGACCGTTGGCCCATTGGTCGTATACGCTCGCTTCAGCGGGAAAGATATAAATGAGATTTTGGACTTTGATGAGCGCGATGAGGACACTACTGTCGGGATACGCTTTGCGCAGCGCGGCGTAACCCAATATGATGGCTTGCGCTTGCTGTGTTGACGTCGCGCTCGAAGCGAGCTCCACTTCGAATGCCGCGATGTCGGGGTCGGGATTGTTGTTTTCGTCGAGCCAATAGCCGACATCGAGAACGTTGTATCCCAGACCTTCCAAAAACGCGCGCACGAGGTCGGCGGGCGCTGTCTCTTGCGCGTGCGCGGTGACGACGGGAAGGAGCAAGAGCGCGAGCGTTAACCCGATGAATAATTTCCGAATCATATGGGGCTCCTGTTTTCGTTCGTCGCGCCTGTGACAACGCGACGAGCGTCTTTATTTATTCAACACGACAAACAAGACGATGGCGACGGCGAGCGTAAAAGCGCCCCAGAGCAGCGCGACCGCCATATTGCCCTTTTTCAATTCGTCCCACTCATTCAAGCCGGGCGTCAACTTGTTCAATACGAAAAACGCGACTGAAATGGCGACCGCAAAACCAATGGCTGCGACAATCGCCCATAAAATCGCGAATAACATGTTGAGCGCGATCGAGCCAAAATCGGGTCCGGCGCCGGGGAGCGGCGGCAGTCCGCCTTGCAAGAAAATACCCATTGTGTGTGCCTCCAATGTTGAATGCTCATGCCATTTAGCATGAAAGGATTAAAACGGAAAACGTATTCTCGTCCGTTGCGCAATCTTTATATCAAAGGATCGTTTAGAAATCGTTTATTGCGTCAATTTGCGGATAAACCCAAGACGAGCCAACAAAAACACGCAACGGTCCCGCGGATCTTTCGCGCGCCAGTGTGCGACGCTGAACCGCGCGCGGAAATTTGCCCTGTCAAGGTGTAACGCGTCTTGGACGTGTCGGATACCGTGTTCGGACCAAGGGCGCGAATAATTTTTTTATTGGAGCGCGCGGCGCGTCGGCTTGCCGCGCGACGAAAGGAGCGTTATGGCGAAAATAGACCCTTTGGTGGCGGAATTTTTGGCGCAGCGAAAAATCGCGGTGGTGGGCGTTTCAGACCGACGCGAAACCGGCTGCAATATGGCGTACCGCAAATTTCAAACGGCGGGTTATCAAGTGAGCGCGGTGAATCCGCGTTTGACGCACTTTGAAGGCGCGCCCTGTTATCCAGATTTAATGGCGCTTCCGGAAACGCCGGACGCGGTTTTTATTTTGGCGAATCCGCAAGTGACCGACCAGATCGCGCAGCAATGCGTTGCCCTCGGGATCAAGCATGTGTGGATGCACTGTATGATGGGCGTCAAGCCCGGCCTTGGCGCGACGATGACTAGCGTCTCGCAAGCGGCGGTGGAAAAATGCCGCGCCAATGGCATACACGTCATTCCCGGCACGTGCCCCAATCAATTTCTCAAACCTGATTTCGGACATCGCCTCATGCGTCATTTGTGGCGCGCGTTGGGCTTTTTGAATGTCCAAGCGCCCGTTGACCCAAAATTGAATTGAGCGATAGTTTTAAAAAAAATTAGACGCGCCGCGTGAAAAAAAGCGGCGCGTCTTTTGTTTATGCCTTGATGCGTTCCCCTTGCGGGTCCCACTGCGGGTCTTGGGCGACCACCGCGCCGATGCGTTCGCCCAACATTTCCACATCGAGCCGCGTGCCAATTTTTGCAAGCGCTATCGGCAGGTACGTGTACGCTATGCTCTGCTGTACGGAATAGCCATAACTCGCCGTTGTAATCCATCCCACCACGCGGTCATTGTGACGAACGGGTTCGTTCCCAATCGCAATCGCGGTGGCATCATCCATCGTGATACAACACAATTTTTTCGCGATGCCGTTTTCTTTTTGTTGCACCAACGCATCGCGTCCAATAAAATTCCCCTTGTTCAATTTTACTGCGAACCCAAGTCCCGCTTCATACGGCGTGTAATCGGGACCGATGTCACCGCTCCAATAGCGATAACCCTTTTCGACGCGCAAAGATTCAATCGCGCGATAGCCGCCCGCGATCATTCCAAATTCTTGTCCCGCGTCCCACAATGTATCCCACAACGCGCGCCCATATTCCATTGGCGTATAAAATTCCCAACCCAATTCGCCAACATACGTGACGCGCAGCGCCAACACGGGACAATCTCCAAGCTCTAGTCTCTGCGCGGTCATGTACGGAAACGCGGCATTTGCCACATTCGCTTTGGTGACACGCGCCAAAATATCACGCGCGCGCGGGCCCCACAAACCGAAACACGCGAATTGCGAAGTGACATCCTCAATCAAAATTCCATCATTCGGCGCATGCGTTTGGATATGCTGCAAATCATGCGCGCCGAACGCGGTGCCGGTGATGATTTGAAAATGGTCGCGCGCGAGTCGCGTAATTGTGCAATCACATTCGATGCCGCCGCGCGGATTTAACATTTGCGTGTACGTCACGCTCCCAAGCGGTTTGTCCATTTCGTTCGCGCAAAGATATTGTAGCGTTTCCAACGCGCGCGGGCCGCGCGCAAAAATTTTACTGAACGACGTTTCATCAAACAATCCCGCGCGCTCGCGCGTGGCGAGATGTTCGACGCCGATGTTGGGAGACCAATGATGTTTTGTCCAACCGCGAAATTGGAGATTGGAGATTGGAGATTGGAGACTGGAATCTCTAATCTCTAGTCTCTTGTTTTTTTCAAACCAATTCGGTCTTTCCCATCCCGTCTTTTCGCCAAACACCGCGCCGAGTTCTTGCAACCGCGCGTACGCGGGCGAGATGCGCAATGGGCGCGCGGAGGCGCGTTCTTTGTTCGGATAATGAATGTCGTAATATTCGCTGTACGTTTCAATGGCGCGCGCGAGAATATATTTTTGACTCGCGTAATTCGCGCCGAAACGGCGATGATCGAGCCGCCACAAATCCCATTCGGGATGCCCCTCGATAATCCATTCCGCCATCGCCTTGCCGATGCCGCCCGCGCCCGCGAGACCGTGCGCGCAAAACGCGGCGGCAATCCAAAACCCTTGCACCGTCGTCGGACCCAACAGATATTCCGCGTCGGGCGTGAATCCTTCGGGACCGTTCAATAACAAATTCACTTGCGCGTTTTCGATGGCGGGAACGCGTCTGATCGCGTTTTCCATCAACGGCGCAAAGCGTTCCCAATCGGGCGGCAAAAGTTTGCCATTAAAATCTTGCGGAATCCCGTCGAGCGCCCACGCGGCGGGTTCGCGTTCGTAACCGCCCATAATGAGTCCGCCAACTTCTTCGCGGAAATACACCAACAAATCGGGGTCGCGCATTGTCGGCAGCCCCCTCGTTCCTCGGGGCAAGGTTTGGGTAATCCCCATCGGCTTGGTGATGAGATACAAATGCGCCATCGAAATGATTGGAAAATTCAAACCAACCATGCGTCCAATTTCGCCCGCCCACTGTCCCGCCGCGTTGACGACGATTTCGGTTTCGATGATTCCTTTGTCGGTGACGACGGAATGAACGCGCGAATTCTTTAAGGTGATGGATTGAACGCGCGTGTGTGTGAAAAACTTTGCGCCGCGCGCTTTTGCGCCCGCGACAAGCGCCATCGTCAAACCGGTCGGGTCAATGTAACCGTCCGTCGGCAAATAGACCGCGCCCTCGACGCCGTCCGTCGTCATTATCGGAAATAATTTTTGCGCGTCGTCCGCGCTAATCAATTCCAACGGCAAACCGAACGAACGCGACACGGCGACGAGATGTTTCAATTCTTCCAAGCGCGCGGGCGACGACGCAAGCCGCAGACTTCCAACCTCGCGCCAGCCGGGGTCAATCTCTGTTTCATCTTTTAACTTGCGATACAAGTCCGTGCTGTACCGAATCATCTTGGTTAAATTGCTTGATGTTCGCAGTTGTCCGACGAGCCCTGCCGAATGAAAGGTCGAGCCGCTTGTGAGTTCGCTGCGTTCCAACACGACGACATCGCGCCAGCCCATTTTGGTCAGATGATACGCGATGCTTGCGCCGCCGACACCGCCGCCGATGATGACGGTTTGAGCATGAGAAGGTAATTTAGTCATAAGGTGATTGAAGATTAGAGATTGGGTGATTGGGTGATTGGGAGATTGGGAGATTGGGAGATTGGGAGATTGGGAGATTGGGAGATTGGGTGATTGGGTGATTGGGTGATTGGGTGATTGGGAGATTGGGTGATTGAGGATTCAGGATTCTTGAAATTAGAATTTCAAATTTCAAATTTCGATTTTCGATTCTCGAATTGTCATTCACCATCGCACCATCGCACTACCGCACCATCGCACCATCGCACTACCGCACTATCGCACCAACTCAATCCATTCCGTATATCGCGCATCCTTGAAACGCGCAGTCAATTTTTCAAAGAATTGATTGGCGTAGCCGGTAAAATCGAAATCGAGTTCGCTGATGCCTTGCTGCAAGACGCCCCACAGCGCTTCGCGGAAATCGGACATACACTGCATCAATTTCAAACGCGCGAAATGTTTGGGCAGCGGATTGTCAAAATACGCGCCGAGCAATTCCAAGATTTGTGCGTCGTTCAATTCGTGATGCGCGGAAAAATTGGCGAGGTCGAAAAACAAATCGCCCATGCCCGCATACTCCCAATCGAGAATCCGAATCTGATTGTTGTCGTCGCGCAAAAAATTGCCGTTGAGCAAATCGTTGTGACAAAGCGCGGGCGTGATAGTTTGACGCGCAAATGCCATTTCAATTTCGTCCATCCGTTCGCGCAGCCACGCGTAATTTTCGGGAAAATTTTTTACACCATGTTCGCGCGCGAGTCTATCATAGTCGCGCACCATCTGAAAGGGCGAGAACGTCGCGCGAATTGGCGCGAGCGCGTGGATTTTTTTCAATGTCTGCGCAACCTCGCGTAGCGTCCGCGTTTCTCGCATCTCGTCTAACGGAATTTCGCGCCCGCGAATAAAACGCGCAAGCAAATATCCTTCGGGCAAAACAAAATCCACGACCTCTGGCGCAATCCCAATTTTCGCCGCCGCTTGCGTCGCCGCGTATTCACTCGCGCGGTCAATCCCGAGCAATTCTGTTTTCGCGCCGCCGATGCGCAAAACAAATGTATCATTACCAATGTCCACGCGATAATTTTGATTTGTGATGCCGCCGGAGAGAAATGTCGTTTTGATGTCGGCGCGGTTGTGACACGCGGGAACGCGTTGGAGAATGGAGGCAAGGTCAGTGGACATGGCAGGGTGATTATAGCCGCGCGCGGTATCTGCCGCAACGCCATCGCGCGCGCGATGCGGTGTTCGTTCCGCGAAGCGTGGAATCAAGTATAATATATCTATAGACCATCAGGTTTGGTTTTGCAAAGTCATGCCACGACCCTTCGGGTTTTCGAAAACCCGAAGGGTCTGATAGTCCAAATAAATTCGATTTTCATAAAGGGTGATGACATGTCAACTATTTCTGAATTGGACCAACTCTCGATCAACACCATCCGCGCGCTTTCGATTGACGCGATTCAAAAAGCCAATAGCGGACATCCCGGCTTGCCGCTCGGCGCCGCGCCGATGGCGTACGTCTTGTGGACGCGCTTGCTTAAACACAATCCCGCGCATCCCAAATGGTATGACCGCGACCGTTTTATTTTATCCGGCGGTCACGGTTCGATGTTGCTGTATGCCTTGTTGTACCTCACCGGATACGATCTCTCGCTCGACGAAATCAAAAATTTTCGCCAATGGGGTTCGCTCACGCCGGGGCATCCCGAACATGGGCTGACCGCGGGCGTCGAAGTGACGACTGGCCCGTTGGGTCAAGGTTTTGCGAACGGGGTCGGTTTTGCGATTGCCGAAGCGCATCTCGCCGCGCGTTACAATCGTCCCGCGCATGAAATCGTCAATCATTTCACGTACGCGCTCGTGACAGACGGCGATTTAATGGAAGGGATTTCGCATGAAGCGGCGTCGCTAGCGGGTCATCTCAAGCTCGGCAAACTGATTTATCTGTACGACGACAATAAAATTTCGCTCGCCGGCACAACGCATCTCACCTTTACTGAAGATGTAGGCGAACGGTTCGAAGCGTACGATTGGCAGGTGCAGCGCGTCGCCGACGGCAATGATCTCGCGGCGATTCAAGCTGCCATCGAAAACGCGCAAGCCGAGACGGAACGTCCTTCGTTAATTCTCGTGCGTACGCATATCGGTTATGGTTCGCCGCACAAACAAGATACTTTTGAAGCGCACGGTTCGCCGCTCGGGGTGGATGAAGTCAAGGCGACGAAAAAGAATTTGGGTTTTCCCGAAGAACCCGCGTTTTATATTCCCGCTGAGGCGTTGGAACATTTTCGCGCGGCTTTGGACAAAGGCAGCGTCGCGGAAAAAGGGTGGAATGAAAAATTCGCGGCGTACGCGTCCGCGTATCCCGACCTCGCGCGCGAGTTTGAAAGCGTGATGCGCGGCGAATTGCCTGCTGACTGGGATGCCGCGATTCCGACATTTAACGCGGACGCCAAAGGCATTTCCACGCGCGTCGCGGGCGGTCAGGTTTTGAATGCAATCGCGAAAAATGTGCCCAATCTTATTGGCGGCTCGGCTGACCTCGATCCCTCAACCATGACCGCTTTGAAAGGTATGGGCGATTTTGAGCCGACGACGAGCGCGCACGGCGACGCGCAAGGCTCGGTTGGGGGGGGGTGGAGTTTCGCCGGGCGCAATATTCATTTTGGCGTGCGCGAACATGCGATGGGCGCCGCCGCGAACGGTATGGCGCTGCACGGCGGCGTCCTTCCCTTTACCGCCACCTTTTTTATTTTTAGCGATTACATGCGACCCGCCATTCGTCTCGCCGCGTTGATGGAGCAGCAGGTTATTTTCGTATTCACGCATGACAGCATTGCGTTGGGCGAAGATGGTCCGACGCATCAACCGGTTGAACAACTTGCCGCGCTGCGCGCGATTCCGCATTTGTCGCTGATTCGTCCGTGCGACGCGAACGAGACGGCGGAAGCGTGGCGCGTGGCGTTGACGCAGACGCGCAAACCGACGGCGTTGGTGTTGACGCGTCAAAATGTGCCGACGTTTGATCGCGCGCGTTTGGCATCCGCGTCTGGCTTGCGGCAAGGCGCGTATACGCTGGCGGACGCGCCGAACGGCAAACCTGATTTGATTTTGATCGCGAGCGGCTCGGAAGTGAGTTTGGCGGTCGCGGCGCGCGAAAAACTGGCGGCGGAAAATATTCACGCGCGCGTGGTGTCTATGCCGAGTTGGGACTTGTTTGACGCGCAACCGCAAGCGTATCGGGATAGCGTGTTATTGCCATCCGTCCGCGCGCGGCTCGCGGTGGAAGCGGGGGTCGCGCAGGGCTGGCATAAATACGTCGGCGACGCGGGCGCTGTGTTGAGCGTCGAGCGTTTTGGCGCGTCGGCGCCGTATCAGGTCTTGTTCGAGAAATTCGGTTTGACGGCGGACAATGTGGTTGCGCGCGCAAAACAGCTTTTGTAAAGATGCGGGTCAAATAAAGCGCGTGCGCGCGTGATTCTATCTAGAGCGAATTCCTGTTTGGTCTAGGGTAAAAGACCCTTTGGGTTTCCGAAAACCCAAAGGGTCTGTCCCCTAAATCAAATCGGAAACTGGTCTAGGCGCGTCGGAACAAACGTTATTGTTCCGACGCGTGTTTTATTTTAAAAAGCCGCGCGTTTGGGCGGCTTTTTTCGATATGCTATAATAATTTGTCGGAAACGCTAATCGCAGGGGGGGGCGTGATACGCCCAAGCGCAAAATGTTACAGTGGTATTTGCTCTATACCAAAGTTCATGCCGAGCGACAGCTCGCGTCGAATCTTTTACATTTGGGACATGAAACGTACTTGCCGGTGATTTCGGTCGCGCAGCCGCGCCGCGACCGTCCGGCGGTCAAGCCATTTTTTCCCGGTTACGTTTTTGTTCATTATGATATGGCAGCGTTCGGCATCGGACGTATCGTGTACACGCCGGGTTTGCGCAGTATCGTAATGTTTGGCGATGCGCCGGTAGTGGTGCCGGATAGAGATGTGGCGCGCATTCGCGAACAGTTGGCGCAACAGCAGCATTGGGACAAAGCGGGGACGCCGTTGCGCGCGGGCGACGCGGTGGAAATTTTGGATGATTCGTTTCAAGGCGTGGATGCGGTGTTTGACCGCACGCTGTCGCCGAATGAACGGGTGCGCGTCTTTTTACGATATTTGGAAGAGCATCGTTTGGAGCGCAAGCGCGTCGAGCGATTAATTCCGGTGGAATTGGACGCGCGGCTGGTGCGGAAAAAAGAGTCGCGACATTAAACGCAGCAGATCGTTTTGCCGGAGCGTCGGCGCTGGCGCGCCGTATTTTTCGGCTCAAGTATATATAAAATGACGAGCGCCGACTCGGGTCGGATAATCTGCCCGTCATTTTTAATTTAGCGCGTCAAAGCTGAACCGCGTAGAATAAATAACTCATGTTACGCAATAGTAGCGCAAATTTGAAATTTGCCGTACGTTTGCGCGCTATTTTTTAGCGAATGCGCGTAACGTGAGTAAATAATCCAGTTGTCTGGTTTGCGAGGAGCGAAATGTGACGCAGCCATTTGAGTTTGGTTTTGTTCGTGCCGCTGTGGTCAGTCCCGCGCTGCGCGTGGCGGATGTGGATTTTAATGTCGCCGAAATGCTCGCGTCTATGCGGCGCGCGGCGGACGCGGGCGCGTCGCTCGCGTTGTTTCCCGAATTGAGCGTGACCGGTTATACGTGCGGCGATCTGTTTTATCAAACCGCGCTGCTTGAAGCCGCGCGCGCTGCGCTGCGCTCGCTCGCTCGGGCGACCCTTGAAATAAAATTGGCGGCGGTGGTTGCGCTGCCGCTCTTGCAAGACGGCAGAATTTACAACTGCGCGGCGTTTCTTTGCGGCGGCGAGATTGTCGGCGTCACGCCCAAAACATATTTGCCCAACACCAAAGAATATTATGAGGCGCGCTGGTTCGCTTCCGCGCGCGGCGCGCAATTCACTGAAATCGAAATCGGCAAGGCGCGCGTGCCATTCGGCGCGGATATTTTATTTCGCGCGACGAATTTGACGGGCTGTGTGATTGGGCTTGAAATTTGCGAGGATTTGTGGGCAATCAATGCGCCGAGCGGCGACAAGGCGTTGGCGGGCGCGACGATTTTGCTGAATCCGTCGGCGAGCGATGATACGCTCGGCAAGGCGGAATATCGAACCGATTTGGTGACGCATCAAGCGGGACGTTGTCTCGCCGCGTATTTGTACGCGGGCGCGGGGGCGGGTGAATCTACGACCGATCTCGTGTTCGCGGGGCATTCGTTGATCGCGGAAAATGGGACGCTGCTTGCCATGACGGAGCGTTTTCGTTTTGAGACGCAAATGGCGTTGGCGGACATTGACGTAAACCGTTTGCTTAATGAGCGCGCCAAGAATACGAGTTTTGCTACGCAAACGCCGCATCAAAAATATCGGACGGTTGAGTTTGAACTGCCGCCGCCGCGCGTGACGCAACCGTATGTTTTGCGACGCCCCTTGTCACGCTTGCCCTTTGTGCCTAACGCGCCCGAAAAACGCGCGCAGCATTGCCGCGAAATTTTCGCGTTGCAGGCGACGGGTTTGGCGAAACGTTTGAAACATATTGGCGCGAAAAATGCGGTGGTCGGTGTTTCGGGCGGTTTGGATTCGACGCTGGCGCTTTTGGCGACGCTTAAAGCGTTTGCGGCGTTGGATTTGGACCGTCAAGGTATTGTGGCGCTTTCGATGCCCGGCTTTGGCACCACCGCGCGCACGAAATCGAACGCGGCGCAACTTGCCGCGCAGTTGGGCGTCACGTTTCGCGTGATACCGATAACAGCCGCGGTGCGTCAACATTTCCGCGACATTGGACATGCTGAAAATGTTCACGATGTGACGTACGAAAACGCGCAGGCGCGCGAGCGCACCCAAATTCTGATGGATGTGGCGAATCAAATTAATGGCATTGTCGTCGGCACGGGCGATTTGTCTGAAATTGCGCTGGGCTGGTCAACGTATAATGGCGACCAGATGTCCATGTATGCGGTGAATGCGGGCGTGCCAAAAACATTGGTGCGCTATTTATTGGAATGGGTGGCGGACGCGGAATTTTCGGGCCAAGCCGCGCGGATTTTGCATGACATCGCCGCGTCGCCGATTTCGCCGGAACTTTTACCGCTCGACGCGCAAGGCGCGCAAGCCCAAAGCACCGAGGAAACGCTGGGACCATATATATTGCACGATTTCTTTTTGTATTACATGATGCGCTATCAATTCGCGCCGCGCAAAATCTTTTTTCTCGCGCAGCAAGCGTTTCAAACTCAAACTGACGCGGCGGAATATGACGACGCGACGATTTTGAAATGGCTGCGCGTATTCTATAAACGCTTTTTTTCGCAGCAGTTCAAACGTTCCGCGATGCCCGATGGTCCAAAAGTGGGTTCAGTGGCGTTGTCGCCGCGCGGCGATTGGCGGATGCCGAGCGATGCGAGCGCGGCGGTGTGGTTAAAAGAATTGGAAGAATTACAGGGATGAGCGGGATAGGTTCGCCATACGCTGCGCGCGCCCGAACGCGATGAACTTGCCGCGCATTTGAAAAACAAGAGTATTGGCTCGATGATTTATTATCCGACGCCGCTTCATCGTCAAGCGCTGTACAGTTCGCTTGGATATTGCCAAGGCAGTTTGCCCGTCAGCGAGGCGGCAGGGATGCAAGTCCTCTCGTTGCCCATGTATCCAGAATTAACTCTATCGCAGCAAGAAGAGATTGTCGCGCGGATTGAAGGGTTTTATGGCGCGCGCTGGGAGATAGGAAAACATTGAAAGTTGTTTCCATTGTCGGCGCACGCCCCCAATTCATCAAAGCAGCGGCTGTGAGTAGGGCGCTGCGTCAAAACCACACAGAGATCTTGGTTCATACCGGTCAGCATTACGATTTGCGGATGTCGCAAATTTTTTTTAGTGAAATGGACATCCCCGAGCCGGATATTAATTTGGGTGTTGGTTCAGGACAACCGGGTTGGCAGATTGGGGAAATGTTAATTCGTTTGGAAGAGGCGCTTCAAAACTACCACCCTGATTGGATTCTAGTTTATGGAGATACTAATTCTACGTTAGCTGGAGCGCTCGCCGCGCGCGCCGCGCAAATCCCGCTTGCGCATGTCGAGGCAGGATTGCGCTCGTTCAACCGGCAAATGCCGGAAGAACGCAACCGCGTACTGACCGACCATTGCTCCGATTTGCTTTTTTGTCCTACGCAAAATGCGGTCAACTTGTTGGCGCACGAAGGAATCACTCGCGGGGTTCATCTGATTGGCGATACGATGTATGACGCCGTTCAACAATTTTCAGAGGTGGCGCAACAGCGTTCAACCATTCTGAATGATCTCCATTTGAAATCCAAAAATTTTGTGTTGGCAACCATTCATCGTCCGTACAATACGGATGTGCCAACCAGTCTGGCAAATATTTTGGCTGCGTTGCGAGCTTTGGATGAAAGCGTTATTTTTCCTGTACATCCACGCACTCGAAAAAAGATCGAGGAATTGGGTAACGGACTTGCATATTTGAGCGACAATGTGAGGATGGTCGAACCGGTGGGATATTTGGATATGTTGGCGCTGGAACAGAACGCGCGCTTGATCGTAACCGATTCAGGAGGAATTCAAAAGGAGGCGTTTTTCTTTGCCGTTCCCTGTGTGACGGTTCGCTCCGAGACGGAATGGTTAGAAACGATTCAATCTGGGTGGAATATGCTGGTGCAACCGATCGCCGCTGAAATTCGCCAAGCAGTGAAACATTTTTCGCCAGTCGGGCAACCTCCATCCATATTTGGGGATGGTCAAGCGGCGGAGCGGTGTGTCGAAATTTTAGAAGCAAGCGCGGACAGAACATAGGGCTATCATGTTGTTGACCAGAGCAGGTAATTTCTTGCGGAGCTTGAAGCAGAGCGAGTTTGGATTCGATGTCATGAAACTGGCAGGCGGAACCACAATCGCCCAAGCCATTACGGTTTTGTCCTTACCCATTCTAGCGCGCCTGTACCCCGCCGACGCTTTTGGCACGGCGGGCCTTTTCACTTCGCTTGTAACGATTGCGTCGGTCATTGCCTGTCTGCGATACGAATTTGCGATTATGCTGCCGAGCAGCGATGAAGAGGCAGCGAACGTCTTTGGCATCGCGTTCATGACGCCTCTTTTGTTCGGTGTACTGGGCGCAATATTTTTAGTGTTTGCAGGAAACGAGCTCGTCACGCTCCTGAATGCGCCCGCGCTGTTGAACTATCTTTGGCTGCTACCAATTGCCTTGTGGCTGGCGGGAATGTATCAAGCGCTCAATTATTGGAACTCACGGAGCAAACGCTTTGGACGTCTGTCCGTTGCGCTGGTGGGAGCATCCGCAACCTCGACCACATTGCAGTTGACTGCGGGTGTTGCAGGTCAGGCGACGGCGGGAGGTCTGATTGTTGGTTCGACGGCTGGCACGGCAGTTGCGACAGGCGCGCTGGGCATTCAAATTTGGCGGGACCAATCTCGACTCTTGCGCGATTCAATTCGCCCGCGCCGCATGCGGCAAAACCTGCTGCGTTTTCGCAAGTTTCCCTTGGTAGATTCGTGGGGCGCTTTGGTTAACAATCTGGCGTGGCAGATGCCGCTGTTGTTGTTATCGGTGTTCTTTACGCAAACCATTGTGGGATATTACGCGATGGCATTCCGAACTATTCAACTCCCCATGGCGCTTATCGGTATCTCAATCGGTCAGGTGTTTTATCAACGCGCCTCTGTCGCTCGAAATGATCCGGAGGCGCTTTCGTCTGTGGTATTGTCTGTCTTTGACAAGCTGGTAGTAATCATGATGATACCCGGCATCTTTTTGACCATTCTTGGGCAAGACCTTTTCACTGTGGTTCTTGGAAAACAATGGGCGGAAGCCGGTTTCTACGTTCAGCTTCTCGGGCCCTGGACACTGGTTTGGTTTATCGCTTCGCCGCTTAGTTCATTGTTCTCGGTTTTGGAGTATCAAGGGCGTGCGTTGGTTGTTCATCTTTCAGTCTTACTGTCTCGGACTGCAGCGCTGGTCATCGGGGGCGTCAACCAAAATATCGAATTGGCGCTGTTGCTCTTTAGCGCATCAGGAATATTGGTTTACGGAGGTGTGTTAGTTTGGGTCATGAAATTGTCAGGGGTTCCAATACGAGCGGCCCTTGACGTCTTGCTCCGACATGGGCGTTACGGATTGTTGTTTGCGGCGACGGTTCTCGCGATTAAATGGTTTGGCGGCAGTCACTCTATCCTTGTTTTGTTGGCTAGCGCAGGACTGGCGGCGTTGTACTATCTTTGGATTTTTCGTCGTTCGCTAATTCAGAAAACGATGTATCAAAGCTTCGAACAGGTGAAATGACAAAAACGTACTATGTGGTCGCGCTTACGAACGCTTAGGCATTCATTCCTCCTCGTTGGACCCGGCTTGTGGCTGTTGAACTTGCTCGTGCAAAGAATATTTAGAGTAAATGGGGATTCACCGTGGATGGTCAACTATACTTCGCGCGTTATCTGCCCGGAACGGATTGCGATTGGTCAAGATGTTTGGGTCTCATTCGCGGTGAGCGGCAGTTGTTATATTCAAGGCGGTAATGGCATTCGTATCGGGGACAAGACTATTTTTGCCCCGGGCATCAAAATTATTTCTGCAAATCATGACCCGCACAAAGGAATGCAATGGTTGTTCAGTCCGCCGATTGAGATTGGCAGCGACTGTTGGATTGGCGCGAATGCGGTCATCTTGCCGGGTGTCAAGCTGGGCGATGGGTGCGTGGTTGGCGCAGGCGCAGTCGTGACAAAAAGTTTTCCGGCGAACAGTATTCTGATGGGTGTGCCGGCAAAGAGCAAGTCGAGGCCTCGCCAAAATGTCGAATCGGATTGATATTCTTGTCATCGGCTTGGAGCATGTCCTCCCCAAAGTAGCGAATTGGTATGCTGCGTTGGAAGCGCAAAACATTCATACAGTTATTTATTCGATGGACCAATTTGGTCTGACGCGCGGTATGCGCGACAAATTGGGCGTGCGCGTTTTTCTGACGCCTGAATTTTTTGGAATCGTTTCGCGATGGCTCATCGGCATTCCCTTTCTCCTTTTGCTGTGGGTCTGGTTTAGACCGCGCCATGTCGAAGTCTATGACCCGGAGATTGCCGGCCGTTTTTGGACGGCGTGCATTAAAATAATATGTTTCTTGAGAATAAAGTTAGTCATCCTTAATCGCGGTGGCGCGTTTGGCTACGACGAACAGAGTGATCAAAAGAAACGATGGCTGTCTAAACTTTATAATCAGGCGAGTTGCATTATCTATAAAGAGTTGTACATGAAATCTCTTTTTCTCCAGAAATATGGATTGGAAAACCCGAACAAATTGGCGCTTGTGCATAACCGTGTAAAAATTGGGACCGAACCACTTGTCGAGCGTTCAGGAAATCCGGTTGTGCTATATTTGAACAATTTTAGACGGTGGAAGAGACCCGACCTTTGTATTCAAGCCGCCGCGGTGGTTTGTCAACATTTTCCAGATGTCGAATTCTGGATGGTTGGGGCCATTCCAAATAGCGAACTTGCGACAGCGCAACACCAAGCTTCGGTTTGGAGTTTTTTTGACCGCGCCGAGTTAGAGGCGCAAGCGCGCGAACTAGGCATCAGCGCGCAAGTAAAAATTTTTGATTTTACGGACAATCCGACACCTTTTTATGACCGCGCGTGGATTTTTCTCTTTCCATCCGATTTGGTGTTTTGCAATTTTAGTTTGTTAGAGGCGATGGCGCGCGGGATTCCGCCAATCATTTCGGATGTCCAAGATGGAGAAAGGATTGTGGAGGATCACGTGAGTGGTTTTCGGGTTCCGCAAACTGCGGAGGCGCTTGCCAACCGCGTGATGCTGCTGCTTGCGGACGAGACGCTGCGCGCGACGATGGGCCTTGCCGCGCGCGCCAAAATTGTCAAAGAGTATAATATCGCCGATACCGCGAAAATTTTGGCGGACATTTATCGAACGCGCGTCTGGAACGCGCCGCCGCTTGAGGATCAGGGCGGTTTGTTGAAAAAAATATGATGGCGCGTCAAAATGGATGGCGTTGGCGGTCGCGCGAATTATTTTTTGTTTTTTGCTTGACGGGCGCTTTTGTGTTGTTCGCTTTGCCAGCGCTGACGCAGGCAGCATGTCAAAACGCGCGCGCAGAACGCGTCTTGCGATTTCTTTTGCGTGACACCAATGCGGATTCAGAGTCAGCGAACGAAATATGCGGCGCAGCGCCGAGCGCGGTCGAATTACGCGCGCTGGAGCAACTTGCGGCAGGCGAATCAGCGCAAGCCAAGGCGGACGTCGCGGATTTTCTATCAACCCATCCGACCGCCGAACGTTCTGACTTTTGGGCGGCGCGCCTGACTTTTTTGGCAGCCAAGTTACCGGTTACGGCGGGACAAATCGCGTATGACCTCGCCGCGCAAATTGCGCCAACCACTGCGCTCTTTTGGTATCAACGCGGCGATTTTTTCGCCGAGAATGACATGCCGGGCGAGGCGCTTGAATCGTATCGCGGCGGAATTCAAGCGCAGCCCGAAAAGGCGGTAGATGGTTATGCGCGCTTGGGCGCGTTATATTATCAGCTGCGGCGGATGGATGAGGCGCTGGAAGCGTTTCAACAGGTCGAACGGATGGAACGCGCGCGTCCTATCTTGCCAAATTGGCGCGCGCAACTCGTCTACTTTTATATTGCCGAGATTTATCGCTCGCGACAAAACTGGGGGGACAGTATCGTTTATTACCAGCGCGCGCTGGACGCGGCTCAAACATCGGGCTGGCCCACGTACGCGGCGTTTGTCGGATTAGGAGATGTCGCCGCAGCCCAAGGGGACCGCGCGCAAGCGTACGCCCTTTATACGCGTGCGCTCGATTTCGCCGCGACAGCGGCGCAGCGTCAAGTTGTCCAGTCACGCCTCGCCAAATAATTTGGCGCCAAGCAACGGCTAATTCACTGCGGTCGCGCATTGACACGCGATTCTAGCGACTCTAGACCTTCAGGTTTGGCTTTGGAACGCTAGGCCAAGACCCTTCGGGTTTCCGGAAACCCGAAGGGTCTGACAGTCCAAAATCTTTTCTGAACCTCTATCGCTGCGTAACGGGACGAATTCAAACGAATGATGATACCGAGTTTTCAAACAGTCGTCGCGTCAAAATGAAAGCAAGCGCCATCTCTCGCGTCAGCGCGCCGCAAATTTTGCTCGCGGGTATTTTGTTCAGTGTGCTGATGGGCGCGCTCGTTGTGGTCAATCCCGTGTTGGGGCTAGCGCCATTGGCGCTTTGGGGCGCGTTCATCATCATTCGGTTTCCCGCAATCGGCTTGTACGCGCTCTTTATCGGCGTTTTTTCGTTGGATTGGTTATCGCGCGTGCTCCAAATCCTTCCCAGCGCGAGCCGCTATCTAACGGACGTAATTTTGGCGCTGCTGCTCGTGGCGGCAGTGGGACGATTGTTGGGCGCGAAAAGATTGCCGCGCCGAACCCCGATTGACGCGCCGGTGTTAGCGCTGATGCTCATCGGCGTTTTTTCGGCAATGGTCAACGGCAATCCGCTGTTATTGACTTTGGCTGGTTTTCGAACGCTCTTTAAACCGCTTTTACTTTTTTATATTGTGGTGAATCTGACTTGGGCGCCGCGGACGCTGCGATATTTGATTTATTTGCTAGTGGCGCTCGAATTGGTTCAGATTCCAATTATGCTCGTCCAAGTAAGTTTGTACGGCGGCGGCGGCGATTTGGTCACTGGAACGTTTGGTTATTACGCCACAGGTATTGTTACAATCGTGACGCTAACCATCATGGCGCTCTTGTATGGCCAAGCTCTTACTCAAGCCGAGAACCGTTGGCGCGCGGTATTGTATGGATTGTTAGGCGCCAGTCTGTTTATCCCGGTCATTCTAAGCGAAGCCAAAGCCGGTTTTCTTATTGCGCCGTTCATGCTCTTGGCTCTTTTTTCCGACAGTTTGATTCGTTACTTGGCGCGCGTCCGAACTTGGCTCATTCTCTTGTTGTTCGCGGCGGTTTTTTTCGCCGGCGTTCAAGTGATGCCCGCCATTAATCCGCGCTCGCAGTTGGTTCAATTTTTACAATCGCCGACGCGCATCATTACCGATTATGACCGTCCGCTTGACCAGACAAATGGAATTCCCGCGTCGCGTCTCGGCGATTTGCAATTTGCTTGGCAGTTGGTCACGGCGAGCCCGCTCAATCTGGTGTTTGGTTTCGGTCCAGCGCAATCTGTCGAAACAACCTTTCTGGGCGTCACCGGCGAGTTACGCCAGACGCATGATTTGGGAATCTTTTTGGGTTTTCATCAACTCAGCCGAACTTTATTGGAATGGGGCGTTGCCGGTTTGTTCGCTTATCTATTCGCAATCTGGGCGGTCTATCGCGCCATTCGCTCCAGATTCAAGCGCGGCGCGTATGTTGGTTTTTGGCGCGGCGTTGCGTGGAGTTTTGGCGGCGTGACGATTTTGTATGTGCTTGGCACGTACTATTTACCCATTTGGGAGACCGAAGCGACGGCATATCTTTTCTGGACATTAGCTGCGAGTCTCTTGATAAACTCCAAATTACCCCAAACTAACACCTATCTCGTGAACGAGTCCAAGCGCGCTGTCGGCGCATCTGTCGGCGCGTAACCACAGCGCGGCTTGTTTAGCAAAATGACTGAATCCATCGTCGTCAGTGTTGTCGTCTGCACCTTTAATCGCGCCGCTTTTTTGCGAAAATGTTTGGCGAGCTTGCTGCATCAGGAAAATCCGCCGCCGTTTGAAATTATCGTGGTGGATAACAATTCAACGGACGAGACGGTGAATATAGTGGAGGCGGCGCGACGAGAAACGACAATTCCATTTCAATATATTTTTCTTCAAGAGATGGGGCTATCGCGCGCGCGCAACGCCGGGATTCATGCGGCGCAAGGCGCGGTGGTTGCGTTCATTGACGACGATGCGATTGCGGACGCGCAGTGGGTTCAAGAAATCGAAAAAGGGTTCCAACTTTTTCCCCAAGTGGTCGGCGCAGGGGGTGAGGTGGCAGGCGATTATGAAATTCCAAAACCTGACTGGCTCCCCGCTGACCTCTTATTTGCTGTCTCGGTTAGCGCTATGGGCAATGAGTCGCGTTTGATGGAGGCGCACGAAGCGGCGCTTGGTTGCAACATGGCATTTCGACGCGAGACTTTTTGCAAACGCGGAGACTTTTTGACCGATCTTGGTCGCACCGGCTTGTCCTTGTTAGCAGGCGAAGAGGTGGAATTTTGCTTTCGCCTTTACAAACAGGGCGATTCAATTTTGTACAACCCGCAAATGCGAATCAAGCATTGGGTTCCAAAAGAACGTCTGACGAAAATATATATTCGCCAGCGGATGTTTTGGAATGGGCGCTCGATTGCGCGGACGGACCAAGAACGCGGCAATTCAATTTTGGTTCGCGCGGCAGCTCGTTTTTTCGGCGCAATCCCATTCGCCGCGTTCAGACGCCTTTTGGTCGTGGGGCAGCCAGCCCCGAGTTTTTTTTATGATTGCATGATAGCTAAGCATTGGGGCTATATCCGCGAAGCGTTGGCATTGAGCAGATTGGACTTGCGCCAATGAACGCGCCGAGAATTTGGATCGAAAAGCTCGTGCAGCGCGCCAAACGAGACCCGGGCTACCATGTGGACGCCGGCATTGATGCGCGTTCGGTAATTTCTGTGCTTGGGCGCAGAGGCAGTATGTTTTTGCGGGGTTCGCTCCAAAAATGGACTTGGCGCCATGCCGGCAAGATGATTTTTATTGGAAAGGGGACGCGTATTTTTCATGGACATCAGTTGAGTGTTGGAAATGGTTTCGTCCTCGACGATTATGCGACGATTGATGCGTTGTCGGTGGAAGGCGTCACAGTTGGCGATAATGTGACGATTGACCGTTATGCGACGTTGCGAGTTTCCGGTAATATGCGCGAGCTAGGCAAGGGGATTCGCATCGGAAATGACACGGGCATTGGCGCCTATTGCTACATCGGCGCGGCAGGCGGCATAGAAATCGGAAACAATGTACAGTTTGGACAACGCATCAACTTGCATGCTGAAAATCATTTGTTTGATGACCCTGACAAACCGATACGCGAACAAGGCACCACGCGGCTTGGTATCCGAATTGAGGATGATTGTTGGATTGGGTCTTGTAGTGTGATTCTGGATGGGGTGACGATTGGGAAAGGCGCTGTCATTGCAGCGGGTAGTGTGGTGACAAAGGACATTGCGCCGTTCGCGGTGGTAGCGGGAGTGCCGGCCAAAGTTTTGCGGCAACGCGGGCAGCCGCAAAAAGATACGCTCGTGCCAGACAACACCTAGTTGGAGAATCCTTTTGTCTAATCGCATCTTAAAGATTGGCATTGACGCGCACGCGCTCGCAGCCGTCGGCACCGGGAATCATTCCTACATTCGCGGGCTGCTGGAGGGCTTGAGCAAGGTTGACCACAAAAATAATTATTTACTCTATACCGCCAACCGCGCCGCTACAATCAGATGGAACGGTGCGGGAAAAAATTTTCACGCCCGAAATTTCTTTTTCCATTCTGCGCTGACGCGAAATTTTGTTAGTCTCCCGGTTGCCCAACGTCGAGACCAACTTGACATTTTTCACGGGCAGTTTTTTTTGCCGCTTGGCTTGAATTGCAAAACAGTCGTTTCGATTCACGACCTCTGCTACGAACATTATCCCGAGTTTTTTCGTCCGTCCGAAAGATTGTTCTTGCCGCGTCTCATCCGCGCCGCCGCGCGCCGGGCGAATCAGATTTTGACGCTTTCTGAATTCTCGCGCCAAGATATCGCGCAACGCTATCAAGTGGATGCGCGCAAGATTCATGTCGTTCAACCGGGCATTGAATCGCATTTTCGACCAGTGCAAGATTTAGCCATCTTGAAAGCGGCGCAAACGCGTTATGCGTTGCCTGAATCCTTTATTTTGTTTTTTGGACGCGCCGATCCGCGCAAAGGCGTTGACGTATTGATTCAGGCGTATCAAAATTTATTGACGCAGAACGAAATCAAACCGCAACTTATTATTGCTGGGCGCGCGGGCAGCGCTGACAAAGAATTGCGCGCCCTTGTGCGTGTCGGTGGACTGGAAGCCCGTGTCCGTTTCATCGGCATTGTCCCCGACCAAGATTTACCCGCCGTTATCTCTGCCGCCGAACTTGTCGTCTATCCCTCTATCTTTGAAGGATTCGGTTTGCCTGCTTTAGAGGCAATGGCATGTGGGACGCCCGTGATTACGACAAACGCGAGTTCGCTGCCCGAGGTTGTAGGTGACGCGGGGTTGATGTTCGAGCCGGGGAATGTTGACGAGCTCGCGGCTGTCATCAAGCGCTTGCTTGCTTCCGAAAGCGCGCGGCGCGCGGCAGCGGCTGCCGGGCTCGCCCGCGCGCAGAATTTCTCGTGGACGCGCTCGGCGCGCCAAGTTCTTGACATCTATGCGGCGGTTGCCGCCGCGCCGGCGCTAAACTTGTAGAACACGCCTTCTGGCTAAATGATGTTATAAAGATAGTCAATCTATTTTCTGGATGGAGCGAAATAATGCGAATCGGCATGTTGGGTATTCGCGGGATTCCCGCAAACTTTGGTGGTTCGGAAACAGCGGTAGAAGAAATCGGCGCGCGCTTGGTGGAACGCGGCCATCACGTTACCGTGTATTGTCGCAAGCATCGCGACCCGCTCGGAGGACAAGAATTTTACAAAGGAATGCGACGCATTGTTTTGCCTTCGCTCAATACTTTGAATTTTGACTTGCTGAGTCACACCTTTTTGGCGCTGGTGGATATGGCGCGGCGGCAATTTGATGTCGTGCATTTTCACGGTGTCGGCAACGCGCTTTTATTTCCAATGTTCAAACTGACCGGGCGCGGCGCCAAATCATTATTGATTGTGGATGGTCCCGATTGGCAACGTCCAAAATGGGGCAGAGCCGCGCGCCTCGCCTTTCGCGCCTCGTTTCCCGCCGCCGCGCGTTTCGCCGATGAAATCATTTCCGATAATGTGCAGGTCCAAGAATTATTTCGGACCGCGTATGCGCGCGAGACCGCGCTCGTCGGTTATGGCGCGGACCTCAACTTGCCCGTTACGCGTAAAGCGTTGGCGCATTACGGTCTCGCGCCGAATCAATACATCTTGCAAGTTGCGGCGCTTGTGCCTGATAAAGGAGTTCACACCCTTGTTGAGGCGTATGAAAAGTTAGAGACCGAGATGCCGCTGGTGATTGTTGGGGATACGCCGTACATGAGCGAATACAAAGCTCGCCTGCAAAGCACTCAAGATTCGCGGATTCATTTTCTGGGCTATTTATATGGGAACGCCTATCGCGAATTGCTCGCCAACTGCTATCTCTATATTCATCCCTTGTTGGTTGACGGAACCTCGCCGGCGCTTTTGCAAGCGATGGCGTATGGTTGTTGTATCATTGGCAGCGATTTGCCTGAAATGGATGGCACGCTCGCGGATGCAGGACCGCGTTTTCCTAAAGGCGATGCCGCCGCATTACGCGCGCAGATGGCGCAGCTGCTTGCCCAGCCCGCCCAAGTAACGCAATATAAACAAAAAGCTCGACAGCGTATCATTGACCATTTTTCATGGGAGCGAGTCACGGACGCGTACGAAGCGCTCTCGTCGCAAATGATTGCGCCGCAAAGACAAGTACCCCTACGTGAATCACTTTGAACATCCCACCGCGCTCGTCGAAAGCGAAACCATTGGCGATGACACGCGCATTTGGGCTTTCGCGCATGTGCTGAAAGGCGCGGTGATTGGCGCGAATTGCAACATCGGCGACCACTGCTTTGTCGAAAGCGGCGTAGTCATCGGCGATGATGTGGTAATAAAAAATGGCGTCGCGTTGTGGCAAGGGCTTACGATACAAGACCGCGTTTTTATCGGACCGAACGTCGCGTTTACGAATGATCTTTTTCCGCGCGCAAAAATTTATCATGCTGAATATGCGCGCACCGTCATCGGCCAAGGCGCGAGCATCGGCGCCAACGCGACGCTCTTGTGCGGCATCACAATCGGGCGCTATGCGTTGATTGGCGCGGGCGCGGTCGTCACGCGCAATGTGCTGGATTTCGCGCTCTTTTATGGCAATCCCGCGCGGCAGCATGGCTGGGTATGCGTGTGCGGAAATCCATTGCCAACCTTGCGCGAGAAAATGGCAAAGTGTATACATTGTCAACGCGTGTTCAAACAAAATGACGCGCAGCTGCAATTAGAAACCAAAGATGTTTGAATCGGCAGTCGCCGCGCCAAGCCGCGCGACAGAAGTTTTTTTTGACGCGGACGGAAATGATCCGGAAGCGGTATGGGCGCGCGTTGAAACCGCGCGCGCGGCGGGGCAGCGCGTTTGGTTGAATGGCGCGCTCTTTGCTAACTTGATTCAACGCGTTGGCGTGGAACGCGACGAACAGAGATGGATTGTGTTCACGCCGCGCTCATCACAACCCGAATGGCTTTATCGTACGCGCGATATAATTTTGTCCGGCGCGGCATTGCTCGCGCTATCGCCGCTTTTTGCGCTGCTCGCGCTGCTCGTGAAACTTTCTTCGCCGGGGCCCATTTTTTACGCGACGACGGTGGTGGGGCAAGGATGCCAACCGTTTGTGTGGCGCAAATTTCGTTCCATGCGCGTTCTGGCGCAAACGCAAGATGAAAGCGCGCGCCGCGAACAATTTCGCGCGTTCGCGCAGGGACAGCATCAAGGCAAAGTGATTGATGGATCGCGCGTGACCCCCCTCGGCGCGTTCCTCCGCAAATACTCGCTCGACGAATTGCCGCAGCTGTGGAATGTGTTTCGCGGCGATATGGCGTTGGTCGGTCCGCGCCCGTGTCTGCCGTACGAGGCGGAAATGTTTCCCGCGTGGGCGGCGCGACGTTTCGCTGTGCCGCCGGGATTGACGGGTGTGTGGCAAGTGGTGGGCCGCGCGCGCGTTCCGTTAACCGAAGGTTTGGCGATGGATGTCTATTACGGCTTGACGCGTTCGTTCGGCGGCGATTTGAAATGGATGTGGGAAACGCTGCGCGTGATATTGCGCGGCGAAGGCGGCAAATAATTGATCATGACACAACGCGAACCGCTTGGCGTCGCGCTGCTCGGCGCAGGATATTGGGGTCCAAATCTCATTCGCAATTTCGCTTCCCTTGACGATTGTTCCGTGCATTGGGTTTGTGACAAAAAACCGGGACGCTTGCAATTCATTCACGAGCGCTTTCCGGAAATTCCACTGACCGACGATTTCAACGTTGTCCTCTCCGACGCGCGCGTGGACGCGGTTGTGCTGGCAACGCCCGTTTCGACGCATCGCGACCTTGCGCTGCGCGTTCTCGCGGCAGGCAAACATGTCTTTGTCGAAAAACCATTGGCGGACACAACGCTTCACGCGCAAGAGATTGCCGACGCGGGCCGTGCTGCGAAACGCGTTGTCGCCGTCGGACATATTTTTGTGTACAATCCCGCGATTATGCGAATGCGCGAATTGGTCCATGCGGACGTGATTGGAAAACTGTGTTACGCTGAATCGTCGCGCGTGAATTTGGGCCCGCCCGCGTCGGAAGTGAATGTGATTTGGGATTTGGCGGTGCATGACCTTGCGATTCTACTCGACGTATGGCAGCAAAAACCGATTGCGGTGACCGCGTTTGGCGGACGCTATCTGCATCCGCATTTGATTGATGCCGCGTTCTTGCATATTCATTTCGCGGATGACAGTATGGCGCAGCATCATGTCAGTTGGCTGTCACCTGAAAAGACGCGGCGCTTTTTTGTGGCAGGCAGTCACGGGTCATTGCACTTTGACGATATGCAGATGCACGATAAACTGCGTCATGTTGACCAGGGCCAAGACAGTCGCATCGGCTTGAGTGACAGCGAGAGCAAAGAACTGTTTTACAAGCCGGGCGAAATTAAAAATGTGCTGCTGTCGGGGGGCGAGCCTCTCCGCGCCGAGTGCGCGCATTTTTTGGAATGTATTCGCGCGGGGAGCAAACCGCGCGCCAGCGCGGACGAAGGCGTTGCCGTGGTTCAAATTTTAGAGGCGGCGTGCGCCTCTATCGAAAACAATTCAGCGCGTGTCGCGTTAGCATAGTCGCGGCGGCGCATTCCAAAATTTTTAAAAATGTTCTACGAGAAAATGCGATGAGAGTCCTCGTTACGGGTGGGGCGGGTTTTATCGGTTCGCACACGGTAGATTTGCTTTTACAAAAAGGTTATACGACGCGCATCTTGGATTCGCTTGCGCCGCCTGTGCATGATGCCACTAGCTTGCCGGCTTATGTTCCGCGCGAAGCGGAATTTTTGCGCGGCGATGCGCGCGACGCGAACGCGTGGAAACGCGCGCTGCGCGATGTGGACGCGGTGATTCATCTCGCCGCCTATCAAGATTATCTCACCGATTTCTCGAAATTTTTTCACGTCAATACCGTTGGCACGGCGTTGCTGTACGAAACGATTGTGGAAGACAGATTGCCGATTCAAAAGGTCATTGTCGCCAGTTCGCAAGCGACGTATGGCGAGGGAAAATATGTTTGTCGCCGACATCCCGATAGGCGCAGCGGCAGCCATACTCTGCATGCGGAAAATTTTTATCCCATGCTGCGTCCCGAAACGCAGCTCAAACGGCGCGAATGGGAAGTATATTGTCCTGTCTGTAGCGTGACGATGGAATGGGCGCTGACGGACGAAACGCAAGTCAATCCTCACAATCAGTACGCGATGAGCAAGTACACGCAAGAAATGGTGGCGCTCAATCTTGGACGACGTTACAACATTCCTACGACGTGCCTGCGCTATTCCATCGTGCAGGGCAAACGTCAATCATTTCGCAATGCCTATTCCGGCATCTTGCGTAATTTCACCCAACGCCTGCTGGCAGGCAATCCGCCCGTGTGTTACGAGGATGGTTTGCAAGTACGCGATTACGTCTATGTCGGCGATGTCGCGCGCGCGAATCTTTTGATGTTGCAAGACGCGCGCACCGATTACCAAGTGTACAATGTCGGCGGCGAACGCCCCGTCACTGTTTTGGAATACGCGGAATTGCTCGCGCGTAAAATCAATTCCAACCTTGCGCCGCAAATTCCCGGCTTGTATCGTTTTGGCGATACGCGGCATATCGTCTCGGATGTTTCCAAATTAAAAGCGTTGGGCTGGACGCCGACGAAACGTGTGGACGAAATCGCGGACGAATATATTGCGTGGGCGCTAGAACAACCCGGCTTGCGCGATTATTACGCGGCGGCGGAAGCGGCTATGTTGGCGCGCGGCGCTTTGCGCGTCACCGTTTGACGCGCGCGCAGCTAGTTTCAACGTTCGCCTGTTTTTATCGCGCCATGCTTTTGAAATGCGTTTTATTGCTCTTTTTTGAAAAAAAGGTATTCTAACGTGCAATGTTGATAGCCCGCGCTCCAGTCCGAATCTCGCTAGCGGGTGGCGGCACCGACCTCTCCGCATATTATGAAAAATTTGGCGGTTGCGTCATCAGCGCTTCGATTGACAAATATTTTTATGTGATTTTGCAGCCGAGTCCCGATCCGACGCTGCAAATCACTTCTTCGGATTATCAAACCTTTTATCGTCAGAAAACCGCGTCTGACCGGACCTTTTTTGGCGAAGGCGATTTGAGTCTACCGCGCGCGATTCTCCATCACTTTGGAGTTACGCGCGGCGTCTCGATGTTTTTGGCGTCCGAAATCCCTCCGGGCACGGGATTGGGTTCGTCCTCCACTGTGACCGTCGCGATTATCAAAGCGCTTACGACAGCGCAAGGTCTGCGGTCAACGCCTTACGAAATCGCCGAACTGGCTTCTTTTATTGAAATTGAAAAGCTGGGCGAACCGATTGGCAAACAAGATCAATACGCGGCAGCGTTTGGCGGCTTGAATCGGATTGATTTCGACGCGGCGCGGACGACCGTGACGCCGCTCGCGCTCGCGCCGCAAACGCGCGCGCAGCTCGAACAGCGACTGATGCTTTTTTATACCGGGCGCACGCGCGCCGCCGCGCACATTCTAAGCCAACAAAAAGCCGCGAGCGAAAAACAGGACCCGCAGGTGTTGGACGCGCTGCACGCGGTCAAAGAAATGGCATACGCAACGCATAACGCGCTGGAACGCGGTCAAGTGGATGTGGTGGGCGAGATTCTGCACGAATCATGGATGCGCAAAAAACGTTTTGCCGCAAATGTCTCGAACGCGCGGATTGACGCGCTGTATGAATTGGCGCGGGCAAATGGCGCGCGCGGCGGTAAAATCGCGGGCGCGGGCGGCGGCGGATTTTTGATGTTGTTTTGCGCGCCGGAAGCGCAAGAGGGTGTGACGCGCGTTTTGGAGGCGGAAGGCCTCAAACGCATGGTGTTTCATTTTGAGCAAAGCGGCGCGCGCGTCCTTTTTAACGCGGGATTGCGTTTGCATAGCGGCGCCGTTCAAGCGTCCTGACGCGCGGCTATAAATTGAATGCTTGAGTGTGTGTTTGTCGAGCTGCGATCTTGGATGGGAGATTCTAATGCGTACGCGCGTTCAAACTTTAATTCTCGTTGCGCTGTTGATTTGCGCGGATGTCCTGATGATTGTAACTGGGTGGGGCATCGCCTTTTTTTTGCGCGCCCACAACGATACCTGGCCCTTTGAATTTTTCAGCATTCCCGTTTACTATCGCGATCTGGTTTTGCTCGCGCTTCCGCTGTGGATTTTGGCTTTCGCGCTCGCGCATTTGTATGATCGTGAGGCGCTGCTCGGCGGTCCGCACGAATATGGGAACGTCGTCAAGGGTTGCCTATTTGGTTTTGCGGCGCTGATGGCGGTTTCGTTCTTGATCAAGACTCCCGATCTGGCGCGCGCGTGGCTTCTTTTGGGCTTGGCGCTCACGACTTTGTTGGTCGGCGTCGCGCGTTTTGGAATGCGGCGCTTTTTTTATTCGCTGCGTCCGCGCGGCTGGTTTGTAGAGCGCGCGTTGATTGTGGGCGCCAATGGCGATGCGCGCACGATTGCGCGGCAACTGTCGCCATGCTCGCGTACGGGCGTCCAAGTCGTCGGCTTTGTGGACGATTTTTTGCCGGTGGGAACTGTGGTGAGCGATGGCTTGCGCGTTCTCGGGGCAACTCCAAATTTGCACGAGATTACCGCGGCGGAGCGCATTGAGCAAGTGATTCTCGTTTCGGGCGCGATGGCTTGGGAAAGTCTCGACCAACTTTTGCGCGGCATTACGCTAGAGCGTCGCGACAAGTACGCGATTAAACTTTCGCCGGGAATGTACGAAGCTCTGACGACTGGCGTTCATGTTAGCTACAAGAATCGGGTGCCGCTGTTGGAAATCGAGCGCGCGCCGATTACGGGAGTGGATGCGCTTCTCAAGAGTTTGTTGGATTATGGGGTGGGGGCGGTGGCGTTAGTCGCGTTCCTTCCCCTAATGGGCGCAATCGCTTTGGTTTTGTGGTTCCTGGGGCAGCGTCCGGTCTGGTGTGCGCAAACCGTTTTGGGCAAGCATGGCAAACTCTTCAAGACTCGCCTCTTTCAATCGCTGCGCCCCGGCGACCCAAAGTGGGAACGAGGCAATCGTTTTGGCGTCTGGCTCTTTGCGACGGGTCTGGACAAACTGCCGCAATTTTTCAATGTGCTGGGCGGTCACATGTCGCTCATCGGTCCGCGCCCGGTGAATCCCGCGCAGTCCGCCAAATATGAACTCTGGCTGTCCAATTTACTCTCGTTGCGACCGGGCTTGACCGGCGCGCGCGCCTCTAGCGCCGAGAATTGGATTACGCTCGAACAAGAGATGCGCCTGGAACTCTATTACGCGCGCAATTATTCAATCTGGTATGATTTGCAAATCATGTATCAGACGCTGACGCGGATGTGGCGGCATGACCGCGTGCTGCGCAAAGACGAGTTGAACCAAGCCGCGTCAGCGGATGTAAATTTTCAATCCACTGTTTTTACCGCATAGCGTCGTTCGGATATTTAATCTAGACGCGCATATTTTTTCACAGGAATTATGATGGACGGGACCAAAGCGCAATTCGCGCAGGACCAAGCCCCAGCTGACGAAATCAATCTCCGCCAATATCTCCAAACGCTTGTTCGGTGGTGGCGTTTGATTTTATTGTGCGCTATATTGGGCGCCGCTGCCGCGCTGCTATTTAGTTTTATGCGGGAACGGTCGTACGCTTCCACCGCTACTGTTGCCATCGTCCGTTCCGCGACGATTGTGAATTTTGACCCCAAAATTCGCACTGTCTCCAACACCGATCCGACCGCTTCGTTGGACCAAGCCTCCTTTCGCAAAGCGTTGACGACGATTGCCAATAGCGCCGATTTGGCGACGACGGTTTTTGCCGCGCTCAAGCCCCAACTGGACCCAGCGATTCAAGACGCGGAAATGCTGCAAGCGCGTATGGAGATTACGAATGATGGCGATATGATTCGCATCGCCGCGCGCGCCGGTTCGCCTGAACAAGCGACGTTGCTTGCCAATGTCTGGGCGCAAGAATACGTCCAGCGCGCCAATCAAGTTTATGGCGATAATTATGTCTCGCTCCAAGCGCAAAATCAGCAAATCGAATCCGCGCGCGCCGACCGCGACGCTAAACAAGAAGCGGTGGTCGCGTATTTGCGCGACAATCCCACCGAAAAATTGCGGCAGCAGATGAACGAGAAACAGCTAATTGTTTCCGATTTACTGCAAAGCAAAAAGCAAGCTATCCAGTCGGTTATCACCGAGACGCAGCAGATTCAACTGCGCTTGCTGAATGATTATCTGGATGCGTTCGCCGATACCCGTTCCACTGTTTTTACCGAGCAAGTTCAAACGCGTCTTCAGAATCTGCGTGACCTTTACGCGCTCGATCTCAAACTCCAACATTTAAGCGCCAACGCGCAAGCGCTGCGCGCGCGACTGAGCCAATCCTCCAGCGTTCAACCGGGCAATGATTTGGCGCTCAATCTATTGGAAACGAGCGCGTTCACGACATCGGCGGATTTGCCGATTGACCTTCAGGTGTCAATGAATCAGATTGGTTCGGGACGCACGCCCGCCGAGCAGCAGCAAGCTCTGGACGTTTTGATTGCTGAATTGGCAAAGCAGCGCGCCCAAATCCAAACCGAGATTCAAGCGACCTCCAAGGCGTTATTATCGGATGCGGATTACGCGTATTTGGAAACTAGCGCGCCGAACGAACCTTCGCCGCTGTCAAACGCGATTCAACGGCAGCGTCAAGCGCTGCTCGATTTACAAGGTTTGGACGAGCTGGTCGCCTACAAACCGGCGGATGGCGCGGTCTCGACCGCGCTCGAACAACTCGCGTCCGAAATCAATGTCTTGAGCGCGCAGCTCGAAGTCGAGCGCGCCAAAAAAGCGCAGCTCGAATTTGCGCGCGATCTAGCGCAAACCACCTACGAAACGCTTTCCAATAAAGCCGCGGAAAGCCAAGTCACGCAAGGCGCCGCCGGCAGCGTCGTCCGCATCTCTACCAATGCCGTCGAGCCGACTTTGCCCACTTCGCGCAACCTGCTCTTGACGCTTGGCTTGGGGATTATGGTGGGCTTGTTGATTGGCAGCGCGACGGCATTTGCGTTGGAATATCTGGGCGCGAGCCGTATGGATATGTACCAAGTCGCGCAAGTTTTTGGCGCGCCGCCGCTAGCGGCGCTTCCGCGCTGGGACAGCGATGCCAATCCTGAAACATTGCCTGCGTCGGTTCGTGAAGCGCTGCGCGCGCTGCGATATCATGTATTCGACCAACACAAGGCGCGCGTCATCACAGTCACAAGCGCTTGGCAAGGCGAGGGCGTCACCACGCTTGCCGCGCATTTGGCTGCAGTCGCCGCGCAGGGTGGACTGAATACGCTGTTGCTGGACGCGAATTTGCGCCAACCTGCCGTACATTCGCAATTCAAGCTAGAGCTCGAACCGGGCTTGACCAATCTCTTGAACGCGGATGCGGAAACAAAAGTTGAATTGGCGTCGTATGCGCGGGTTGTCAATCCCAATCTCACTGTGCTGACTGTTGGCGCGCTTCAAGCTGACCCGGCGGCGCTTTTCCAACGTCAAACCTTTGCGCTCTTGATTCAGCATTTGCGCGAAAAATTCGACGCGCTGATTTTGGATACGCCGCCATTGCATGGCACGATTGATGCCGTCGAAATCGCGCGCGTCGCGGATGGGACATTGTTGGTCGTGGATGGCGCGCATACAACGCGTGCGGCGGTTATTCAAGCTCAAACCGCCTTGACCGCTGCCGGTTTACCTATTTTGGGCGTGGCTCTGAATCGCATCGGGCGTGTGACGTCCAAAGCCGCGCGCGCGTCGAGCGCTGATGCCGCGCCTGCGCGGACGAGATGGGCGGATTTGCAAACGCGATTTATTGATTTAGTGGGACCGCGTTCAGGAACCTAGTGTGACGCGTGCTTTGTTTTGGCGGCGCGCTGCGACCCTGATTGCCGATAATGAATTTTGGCTGTTGTGGTTGTATGGCGCGCCGCTTTTGATTTCAAGCAGTCTCCCGTTCTGGTTTTTCGCGGCGACACTGTGCGCGATTCCGTTTTTTTGGATTGCGCGCCGAATCGCGCGCGGACATTGGTCTATTGCCACGCCGCTTGATTTGCCGCTTGCGCTGTTATTATTATTGGGTTTGGTTGCCGTCGGCATTTCGATAGATATTCCGCAGAGCGCGCGCTTGTACGCGGAACTTGTCGGCGGCGCGGCGCTCTATTTTGGCGTCGTCAATGGTTTGCGCGCGCGCGAATCAGCCCAGGTCGACGCGGCGCGCGGAATTTCCAAGCCCTTTACAATCACGCTCTATCTTTTGATTGGGCTCGCGCTCGCGATGGGTTTGGCGGGCGCGCTCGGTTTGCGCTGGCCCGATAAATTTTTGCCCGCGCCAATTTACGCGTACCTTCCCAAATTTGATTTTTCGATTTTCAATCCGCGCGGCTTTACGCCCAATATCGTCGCGGGCGCGCTCGCGCCGATTGTTCCATTGTGCTGGCTGTGGGGTTGGCAGCAAACGCGCCGGCGGCGCTTGACATTGTTCGGCATTTCGTTAACGCTGCTGACAATCATCGTTTTGACTCAATCGCGCGGCGCAATGATTGGCATTGTCGTGAGCGTTGCGTTTAGCGCGCTGTGGCTCAAGCCGCGCGTCGGTTGGCTCGTCGCGGCGTTGCTTATTGGCGCGGTCATTGCGTTTCTCGGCGTAGAAGCGAATCGCGCGGCGGATTTCGCTACGCTTGACGATTCCACCGTCACCGCGGCGGGACGTTTTGAATTATGGTCGCGCGCGCTCTACATCGCCCAAGATTTTCCTTTTACGGGAATTGGCTTGGGCGCATTTTCCCAAGTCGTTCCGGTGATGTATCCGCTATTTATCAACAGTCCCGACGCGCCGCTGCCGCACGCGCACAATATGTATTTGCAAATGGCGGTGGATTATGGCATCGGCGGATTCGTTTGTTTTATTGGAATGACGACGACAATGCTTGCGCTCGGCGTGACGACAATAAAGCGCGCGCGCGGCACGCCGAACGCGCTGCTCGCGCTGGGCTTGGTCGCCGGATACATTGTGTTTCTAGCGCATGGGATGCTCGACGCGGTGTTCGTCAGCTCCAAAGTGAGTGTAATAATTTGGCTGCTCCTCGCGCTCTTGACTGCGCTGTATCGCGCTCTGTCATTCGACGCGTCATATGAGTAATTCGCAAAATGAAAAGCGTTCGCGCGGCGCATGGTTTTCGGCGGTGTTTGGCGCGCTGTTGAGCGTTAGCGCGTTTGCGGTGATTGCGCGCGGCGTCAATCGCGATGCCACTGCGGCGGCGTTAGTTTCCGCGCAACTAGGTTGGTTCTTGCTTGCGTTCTGGCTGCAGTTGGGCGCGATGTTCGCTTCGACGCGGCGGTGGCAAATTTTGTTGCGACCCTATCCGACGCGGTATTTATTTTTGGCGCAAATTGTTTTTGTCGCGCATGTATTAAATACGCTGCTGCCCGCGAAATTGGGCACGGTGGCGCGCGTGCCGCTGGCGGCGGAACACGCCAAACTGAATGTTGGATTTACGTTGGGTTCGGTGGCGCTTGAAAAAGTTTTGGATACATTGGTGATGTTGGGTTTGTTTCTGCTGCTCGCGCCCTTTGCGCCGCTGCCGGAATGGGCGCGCGATTCATTGGGCTTGAGCGCGTTAAGCGGGTTGCTTGGTATAATCGTGTTGGCGAGCGTCACGCGTTTGCGCGAACCGTTATTAAACACGCTGGCGCGCGGCGAGGCAAAATTATTTGGAACGCACGCGCGGCGGTTCGCCGATTTTGCGCGCGGTATCTTGGAGAGCTTGCAAAATTTGCGCGGGCGGCGCGAAGCGTTTGCCGTATTGTTATGGACCGCCGTTATGTGGAGCTTGGGCATCGCGGTTAATTACGTTTTGTTTCTGGCGTTGGGGTTCGCGCTGCCCTGGAGCGCGGCGCTATTTTTACTGGTCGTTTTGCAAATCGGCACGCGCGTGCCGGCGCTGCCCGCGAATCTCGGCGTGTTTCACTATCTCGTCATTTTGGCGCTCGGTGTCTATAATGTCTCTGAAAGCGCCGCGCTGGCGTATGCCATTCTGTTACATCTAGTCGTCTTTATCTTGCCCGCGTTCATCGGCGCGGCGTGCGCGTTGCCGCTGAGCGCACGCTTGGCCAATTTGGTCGCCGCGCAACTGCGACGCTCATGATTCGCAATCAGACTATCGTCTGCTTTTCGACAATTAGTTGGGATTATTTGTGGCAGCGCCATCAGGAATTTATGTCGCGTTTCGCGCGCGCGGGCAATCGCGTTTTATTTGTCGAACCGATTGGGATCCGTATGCCGAAATGGCAAGACCGTGAACGCATTTTAGCGCGCTTGCGAAATCGTTCGCGCGCGCGCGGACAGGGCTTGCGCGCAGTGATGGAAAATGTGTGGGCGCTCGATCCATTCGTGAATCCATTTCAACAAATCGGTTTCGCGCATCGTCGCAATGTGTCCGCGCTGACCAGCCAGCTGCGAAACGCGCTCGCGCAGGTGGAGGGGGAGGCGCCGTTAGCGTGGCTCTATGCGCCGACGCCGCTGGCGCGCCAAGTGACGGCGCAGCTGCAACCGCGTTTGGTTATTTACGATTGCGTGGATGCGTACAGCGAAAATCCCAAAGGCGTTTTTTCATTTTACGCCGAATCGGAACGCGCGTTGGTGCGCGACGCGGATTTGGTGTTGACCACTTCGCCGCGTTTGTATGAACAACATCAGTCCGCGAATCCGCGCCTGTATTACATTCCGCCGGGCGTCGCGTTTGAAAAATTCGCGGACGATGCGCTGCCTGAACCGGCGGCGTACGAAAATATTCCGTCGCCGCGGCTCGTTTTTTTCGGCGGGATTGACGAACGCGTGGATTTAGAATTGTTGACGCGGCTCGCGCGAGAATATCCCGTGTGGCAATTTGTCTTTTTGGGCATTGTGCGGACGAATGTCGCGGCGTTGCGAAAAGCGCCCAACGTTCATTTTCTCGGACACATTACGCATGCCGCATTGCCCGCGTATTTGCGGCATGCGAACGCGCTGCTGCTGCCGTACGCGCGGACGCTGTTTTCGCAATATATTCAACCCGCGAAAATTTTTGAATGCCTCGCGACGGGTAAACCGCTCGCGGCGCTGGGTTTGCCGGTGTTTGAGGAATATCGGGATGTAATGTATGTGGCGTCTGACGCGCTGGGTTATGCCGAAAGCATTCAGCGCGCGCTGGCGGAAAAAAATGACGCGGCGCAAAGCGCCGCGCGTCGCGCGCGGGCGCAAACAAATACCTGGGCCGCGCGCTTTGAAACGCTGAATGAACTCATCGCGCAGCGGTTGCGAGAAAAAGGTCAATGATGCGGATAGCGTTGGCGCATGAATATTTTTGCAACATGGGCGGCGCCGAAATGGTGGCGCGCGTGCTGCATGAAATGTTTCCCGACGCGCCCGTGTACACGCTGCAGATTTATGACCGCCATCGCGGCGCGGCGTGGCTGCGCGAAATAGATTTGCGAACTTCGTTCGTGCAGCGGTTGCCATTCGCCGGGCGCACGCATGAAATGTTTTTGCCGCTGCTGCCATACGCGATCGAACAGTTTGATTTTTCCGGCTATGATTTGATTTTGTCGTCGTCGAGTTTGATTGCCAAAGGTTTGATTCCGCCGCCGGACGCGTTGCACATTTCGTACACGCAATCGCGTCAGCGCGTCGCGTGGGATTTGTCGTACGAATATATTCGCGCGCTGCCATTTTTTCTGCGTCCGTTCGCGGCAAGCTATATGCACCATTTGCGGCTGTGGGATGTCGCCGCCGCGCAGCGCGTGGACCATTTCATCGCCAATTCGCGTTTTGTCGCGCGCCGCCTGCGTCAACTGTATCATCGCGACGCGGCGGTGTTGTATCCGCCGGCTGATCTGGATTTATTCACGCCGCTTGAAAAACGGGCGCGCGCGTATTATGTGATTGTGGGCCGACTCGTGCGGTACAAACGTTTTGATTTGGCGATTGAAGCGTGCAAGAAATTGGATGTGCCGCTGCGCGTGATTGGCGATGGCACCGAGCGCAAGGCGTTGGAAAAAATCGCGGGCGCGCGCGTAGAGTTTTTGGGTTTTCAACCGCAGGCGGTGATTCGCGAACAACTGGCAGGCGCGCGCGCGCTGCTTTTCCCCGGCATCGAAGATTTTGGCATCACGTTGGTCGAGGCGCAAGCGATGGGCTGTCCGGTGATTGCGTATGCGGCGGGCGGCGCGCTGGAAAGCGTGCGCGACGGCGAAACGGGCATTTTGTTTCAGGTTCAGGACGCGGCGGCGGTCGCCGACGCGATCGCGCGCGCGGCGACGCTTTGTTTTGACGCGGAGCGGATGCGCGCGCACGCGCAGCAGTTTTCGATTCCGCATTTCAAGACGCGGTTGCGCGAAATGATTCAACAATATTGGGATGCGCGATGAATTGGATTGAACGCGCGCCATCGCGGCGTCATCACGCCGGCGTTGTGTTGTGGGTGGGTGATGTCGCGGGCGCGGTCTTGGCGATGCTATTGGCGGCGGGCGCGCGCGTCATTTTGCCGTTCGGCGTTGTGCCGGACCGCGAATATGTGACGGCGGGTGTTTTGCTGCTCGTCGCGTTGGTGTGGAGCGTCGTGTTTTATTTTCTCGGCGCGTACGAACGGCGCAATCGCGAAGAATGGCGCGACGAGGCGCGCGCGGTTTTGTTGGCGTGCGTGTTTGCGGTGTGCGCGCTCGCGGCGTCGTTTTATTTTTTCAAGGTGGAATTATTTTCGCGCGCGCTGTTCGCGTATTTCTTTGGGTTGGATGTGGCATTGACGCTGCTGTGGCGCGCAGGGGCGCGCGCATGGCGCACGCGGCGCGGCGCGCCTGTGTCCGCGCGTCGCGCCATTATTGTCGGCGTGGACACGGCGGCGCAAGAGTTGGCGACGCATCTAAAAACGTGGCCAGAATTTACGCTGCTCGGTTTTGTCGCCGACCGTGACGCGGCAGCGGCGGAAGATCTATTGCCTAACGCGCCGGTGTTGGGCAAGCTGCAAGACGCGGCGCGCTTGGTGACCCGTTTGGATGTGGACGATGTGTTTTTGTCGCAGACGACGCGCGGGCGCGCGGAATTGGCGGAATTGATTTTGGCGCTGCGCGAGCAGCATGTGCGCGTGCGACTGATGCCCGATTTGCTCGAAGTGGTGACGGTACGGACGGGCATCGAAACGCTGCGCGGATTGCCGATGATTACGCTGCGCGAGCCGGCGATTACGGGCATCAATGGCGCGCTGAAACGCGCGTTGGATGTGGTCGGCGCGACGTTGAGTTTGATTGTGTGCAGTCCTGTGATGCTGGCGTTAGCGGCGCTGATTCGGCTCGATTCGCCAGGACCGATTTTGTTTACGCAAGAGCGCGCGGGCCAATATGGCAAACCGTTTCGCATTTACAAATTCCGCACGATGGTGGCGAATGCCGAGGCGCTGCTCGATCAAGTGGTGAATGTGAACGAATTGTCCGAGCCGCATTTTAAATTACGCAATGACCCGCGCGTGACGCGCGTAGGTAAATGGCTGCGGCGCGCGTCGCTGGATGAATTGCCGCAATTTTTCAATGTGTTGTGGGGCAATATGTCGCTCGTCGGGCCGCGCCCCGAAATGATGCGCTTGGCGTCACAATACTCGCCGTTGCAGCGCCAGCGTTTGTTGGTGAAACCGGGAATCACGGGCGCGATGCAAATTAGCGGGCGCGGCGATTTGTCGTTTGACGAATGGATGAAGTTGGAATTGGACTATATTGAAAATTACTCGATTTGGCGCGATTTGGTTATTTTGGCGAAAACAGTGCCGGTGGTGTTAAGCGGGCGAGGGGCGTATTGAGTGGAGAATGGAGAATAGAGCTTGGAAATTGAAAATTGGGTGATTGGGTGATTGGGTGATTTTTGATTTCTGATTGTTGATTTACGCTTGACGATACGCGATTGGCGATACGCGCCGTGTCGGATATACTTGCTGCGTTATGAATTCGCTAAATGTGACGGCTGCGTCGGCGCCGCTTTCCCCGCAAGAACAAGCTCTATTGAATCTTCGCGCGCTGCCTCTTTTGTTTGCGATTATTACGTTTGCGTTGGGGTTGATTTATCTGGCTGTGATTCCGCCCTGGGGCGGCCCGGATGAGCCGCGCCATTATGAATATGCGCGGCTGTTGTACGAAAAAGGACGCCTAGTCAGTTGGAGTGATGCCGATAAAAAGATTATGACGGAAATTGTGCGTTCGATGGACGCGGTGGGTTATTGGAAATGGGGCGTTTCGGCATGGAAGCCCGACGGCGTGTCGCCGCTACCCGACGATTTCGCGAAAATCTATCCGCAAAACGCGCACCAACTCCATCAGCCGCCGCTTGCGTATTTGGCATATTTGATTCCGTTGGAATTGACGAGCGGGCGCAGCATCACCGCCCAATTGTACGCGATGCGGCTGCTTTCGATTGCGTTGAATGTGGCGGTTGTGCTGGCGGCGTACTATGCCGGGCGCGAATTGTTTCGCGATGACCCAACGCTGGCGTTGGCTCTGCCGATATTTGTGATGTTGCTGCCGCAGCATTTATTTTTGCACAGCACGGTAATGAATGACCATTTGGTCGAAGCGGCGCTAGCATGGATGTTTGTTCTCCTCGCTCGCGTATTCCGTCTCGGTTTATCGCTGCCGCGCGCAGTGGGCTTGCTGTTGTGCGTGGCGATTGGGTTGGGCGCGAAACGCAGCGGCATGTACGCGCTGCCCATTCTCGGTCTCGCGTTTTTAGCGTATAGTTTTACGCATTGGGGCGGCGCGCGCCTTTCGACATCGCAAAAAAGTATGCGTCTCGCGCTGACGGTCATAATGCTTACGCTCGGCGCGGTGGGTTTGCTCTATGCGTGGAATTGGACGCAGGTGAATCAACCGCAACTGTATGATTATATTGTGCGGCTCTTTTTGTTTTTGCCCACCGAACAATTTCCCTTTGAATCGTATGAACGCATTCTCTCGCCCGCCGCGCTGCCATTGTATGCGAGCTATTTAAAATATCTCTTTATCAGCACGTGGGGCCATTTCGGTTGGATGAATATCACGTTGGGCGTGCAGGCATACTGGCTATTTGCCGCGCTCTCGATCTTTGCGTTCGTCGGGCTGGTGTGGTTCGCGTTCAAGACGCTGCCGCAGTGGGAAGCGTGGCGGCGCGCGGTCTTGTTTGTGTTTGGCGCGAGCGTTCTCATCGCGCTCGGCACAATCATCGCTTTAGAAGTGCGCTTTTGGGATTTGGGTTGGGGCGGCGATCCGCAAGGACGTTATTTGTTTTCGGTGTTGATTCCACTGGCGACGTTATTCTTGCTGGGCTTGCGCGGTTTTATTCCGCGGGCGCGTTATGTGTGGTGGTTCGCCATTATAACGATAGCGTTAGCTTTGTATAATTTGGCGGCGTTATTTATTTTCATCGTGCCCTTTTATCGCGCGTAAAAAATGGCGCGCTGAGTCGCGCGCCAGAATTTTCGCTCGGCCTAATTTTGGTTTTGCGCCGCGCGTTGATTTTAATCTTGATTTCATTTTTGTTTGGTATCGTGGGCGAATTGCGTATTTTTGTTGTCGAGCAGGGCGCTTTTGACAGGCGGATGGCGTGAGACGCGGCATTGCGCTGCTGCAATTCTCGTCCGATCGGCAAGGAGTGAATAAATGATACATTGGACAACGCGAAAATTGGCGGCGCGCGGTTTGACGCTAGCCGCGTTATTGGCTCTCGCGGCGCTTATTCAGGTGGCAACGCCTGTGTGGGCGCAAACGCCCGCGCGCTCGTCCGCAGCGCCAACCGGCGCGGCAAGCGTGTTTGGCATTGACGATGGCGGTGTCGTGTCGGGGAGTCAAGTCACCACAGACTTGGCGGCGGCGACCGGCGTAAATTGGGAACGCATTGCGCTCTATTGGAGCTCGCTCGAACCTACTGAGGGCAATTATAATTTTTCGAGCGCCGATAATACGCTGAATCGTTTGCTCGACGCGGGTTTTTCGTTAGTTGTATATATTGACCAAAATCCGACATGGGCGTCCAATACAACGTGCGGACCTCTCAAACCGGGCAAAACGCAAGCGTTTGCCAATCTCTTGTACAAACTTGTCGAACGGTATCCGGGCGTGCGTGTCTGGGCGGCGTACAATGAAGTGGATTTCGACAATAGCAACATTACTCTCAACACGGGCGGTTGTTTCGGCGCGCGCTCGGCGTACAATGGCGATGTGGACAATAACGGCAACAAAGATTATATGGATTATGCCGAGCTGCTTGCGGCTGGATGGAAAGCGGTGCATGATGCGAATACAGCGACCGACAATGACGCGCGCTTTGCTATGGGCGCGCTGGCGTACGATAATTTCAATGCTAGCACCGCGCCCAGCGGTTACCCCGGCGGCGGTAGTGGCGGGTTGTTTAACTATAAATTTGCCCCCGACTTGTTCCAGTACATGAAAAATAATCCGCTGCCCAATAATCAGAAATACATGGACCTGGCGTTGTTCAATTACTATAATCTGTTCGGCACCTATTATTGGAACAAATCGAATCCGGCGCTCGGTTTTCGCTCCAAAGTCAAAGCGTTGCGAAAACTCATGACCCAAGCTGGCATTCCCGTCGTGCCATTATTCGTCACCGAAACGGGCGAAGATTCATCTCCCGTATCTGACGATGGCGTGAGCGAAAAAGGTCAGGCGCGCTGCTTGACCATGACGCTGACGCGCGGCGCCGCGAATAAATTGGAAGGCATCATCTGGTGGACATTCCGCGACCATGCCGAGCCGCATCCGAATTGGGATTATGGCGTCGTCCGAATGGATTTGTCCAAAAAACCCTCGTACGCCGCGTTACAAACGCTTGCCGCCGAGTTGAACGGCTATAACTTTGAAAAGACGTTGACCAACAAAAGCGGTTTCACCGGCGTCGAAGCGTATCGTTTTGGCGGCATAAGCGGCAAGAAATATGTTGTGTGGTCGGCGAGCGCAACACGCGGCGCGAATGTGGAATGTTCATGGTCTCGTTCAACCAAGCTTGCCTCATTTCAAGCCCAGACGCTGCGCGTGGTTAATGGCGCGGGCGTTTTGAACAAGGCGGATGTGATCAAAGTCAAAACCATTCAGGATGGTTCCAAAAAAGATAAAAATCCTGCCGTGGGCGTCATTGGCATTAATGTCGGCGCGAGTCCGATGATTGTCCAAATCAATCCGTAAGGCAGCGTCGAATGAAAATGAAACGATTGACGCGCTTGGATCTTGGCGCAAGTTTAATTCTGTTTGCAAGCATGGCGGCGTGCAGCGCGCCGCCGACGCCAGTTGTTTTAACACAGCCGACAACTGGTGACAGCGCACCGACCGTCATAGTCGTTCCAACGCAAACGACCGTCGCGCCGACGAACGCGCCTACTGCGAAAGCGACTGTTGCGCCAACGAACGCGCCCACTGTGAAAGCGACTGTTGCGCCAACGAACGCGCCTACTGCGAAAGCGACCGTTGCGCCGACAGAGGCGCCAACCTTGGCGCCAACCGCCGCGCCCGTATCATCGCAGTCCCTCGCCGATTATTTTGGCATTAGCACAAATGGCGAAGTCAACGCGCAAGAGAATGTGCGCGCGCTCGCGACTTTGAGCGGCGCGCGGATGGTGCGCACAAGCGTAACCTGGCAGCAAGTCGAACCGACACCGGGCAAATTCGATTGGCGTTGGCCCGATACGGGTTTTCGGCTCTTGACCGACAATCATTTTGAACCACTCGTCTTGATTATGGACAACGCAAAATGGGGCGCGTCCACCAAATGCGGTCCCGTCACCGACTTGGTGGCGTACGATCAATTCTTGCGTCAACTCGCGGCGCGCAATCAGAATGTTACCTACTGGGCATTGTATAACGAGCCGGACAACGCGCACGGCGAAGCGACTTCGACTGGCGGTTGTTTTGGCGGCGATGATATTGACGGCAATGGCAAACCCGATTATGTGGACTATGCCAATCAATTACAGCTTGCCTGGCGCGCCATTCATGCCGGCAATCCCAACGCCAAATTGGTTATTGGCGCGGTGGCGTTCGATAATTTTGATGAGGCGTCCGCGCCCTCAGGTTATTTCGATGGCGGCAAAGGCGGCATCTTTAACGCGAAATTTCTCGATAACTTGTTCGCCTATATGCAGGCGAATCCGCCGCCGCCCGGCGAAAAATATTTCGACTTGCTGGGTTTTAACTATTACAACCTCTACGCGCCCTATTGGGAAGCGCATTATGATGGTCAAGGCGTGATTGCCAAAGCCAACGCGTTAACGCAGCGAATGCGGCAATACGGTTTAGCCGCGCCGCTGCTCGTGAGCGAAACCGGCGAAGATTCTGTGACGATTGGCAATGAAGCGCAGAGCGCTTTTCTCGTCAAAACTTTTGTGCGCGGCGCGAGCGCCAAGATCGCGCGCATGATTTGGTGGACGTTCCAAGATTTTCCCGATTCCGCCCCCCCCCCTTCCAATACGTGGAAGTACGGTCTGATTGACCAGAACGCGTCGCCGAAACCTTCGTACAGCGCGTTTCAAGCCGCAACTCAAATTTTGGGAGACGCGAGTTTTGTTCAAGTGTTGAGTATAGATGGCGGCGAAGGATATCTATTCAATAAACATGGCGCGGGCGTAGCGATTGTATGGTCCGCGTCCGCCGAGCCGATTACGGTTTCATTCGCGGGCAATGCGCTCCAAATTACCGACATGTTTGGCGCCGCGCGCGCGATAACCGATGGTTCTCCCGACGATCAAGATAGCGCGGCGCAAAGTATTGGCTTGCAGGTGGACCACAATCCAATCTATGTTCAGGCGACAAATTAAAATCAAAGTATTCCGCTTGAGCCGCTTGTGGATAATCGGCGCGCTGCTCTGGGGCTTGAGCGGATTATTCACCACCGCTCTAGCAGAGGGCCCCATCACATCCGAATTTTTTTCGATGGATGACGGCGGTGTCACCTCGTCGAATCCCCAAGTTACCGCGTTGGCGCGTGATACCGGCGCGGCGTATTTGCGGATTGCGTTGTATTGGAAAGTATTAGAGCCGTCCAACACCACATCCGCCAATTACAACTGGGAGCCCATTGACGCGCTCTTTAATCGTCTTTTGGAGGCGGGTTTGGTCCCGCTCGTTTACATCGCCGAAAATCCGAGCTGGGTGGCGAATACGCCGTGCGGTCCCATTGATACAACGAACGCAGCGCGGCGCGCCGATTTTGCCGAATTCATGGGCGCGATTGCCGCGCGCTATCCGCAAATCAAACGCTGGGGTTTGTACAATGAATCGGATGGCAGCAGCGTGCCTTTTCACACCGGCGGCTGTTTTGGCGATGATGAAACCGCTGATATAAATTATAACGGCGTTCCCGATTACGCTGAATACGCCGAAATGTTGGGCATCGCGCGCGACGCGGCGCTTCAAGCCAATCCCGAAGCGCGCGTGTACATGACGGTCGCCTTTGACGATTTTGATATCAAAACCTGCCCGCCTAATTACGGTTGTCTCCCAGCGTCGCATTTCGATTACAATTTTTTACCCAACCTCTTTGGATATATGGCATCCCATCCGCGCGCGAATGGACAACCCTATGCGGATGCGCTTGCGTTTACTTATTACGATATTTACGGTCCGCATTGGGAACGCCAACCCAGCGGCAAAGGGCAGCGCGGCATTCAAGCCAAAGCCGCCGCGATTCAAAAACGCATGAACGACGCGGGCGTTTTCTTTCCGATGTTTGTGACCGAAACGGGCGAAGATTCACAAGACGGATGGATTGGCGCGGATGGACAGAGTCGCTGCTTGACCATTTCGTTTGTGCGCGGTATGGCGATTTCGCTCGAGACCGTTGTTTGGTGGACTATGGTGGACAATCCCGGCAAGGGCTGGTATTACGGATTGGTGGATACGGCTGGAACTAAAAAATCATCCTATCACGCGTTTCAAACGCTCTTTGGCGAAATGAACGGTTGGACCTATATCAAGCGTTGGACCAAAACGAAAACGGTGGAAGGATATCAGTTTACCGATGGCGCCAAAACCAAATGGGTTGTGTGGTCGAATCGCGCGCGCGCGGACGGCAAAGCGCCCTGCGCGTATCCGCGCGCTCAAGCGCGCATGAATTTTCGCGCCAAACGATTGAGCGTGACCGACTTGTACGGCAATGTCAAAATTGTCCGCGATAACCATCCCGGCGATCTGAATCCGCGCGTCGGGCGCATTCGGCTCGAGCTCATCGGTTCGCCGCAATATGTCGTTGTCAAACGCTAACGCCGCGTCGCCGCCCGACCTCACCGTTTCGATTGTCAACACCGACAATCGCGCGCTGCTCGAAAACTGTTTGCGCTCGCTTTTTGAAACGACGCGCGCGCGGCTGCAAGTGATTGTGGTGGACAATGCCTCCGCCGACGGCAGCGCGGCGATGGTGGCGCGCGCATTTCCGCAAGTCACGCTGCTGCAAAACGAAACGCGCGCCGGTTTCGCGGCGAATCACAATCGCGCGTTAGCGCGCGGCGTGGGGCGTTACCTGTGCATCCTCAACGAAGACACGCGCCTTTTGCCGCATTGCCTCGATACCTTGATTGCGTTCATGGACGCGCAACCCGAAGCGGGCGCGTGCGGCCCGCGTTTGTGGAATGGCGACGGCTCGCTGCAGCGCACCGCGAACCGTTTTCCAACGTTATGGTTTGGCGTTTTTGAAGCGCTCGCGCTCAATCGGCTGTTCCCGCATAATTTCATTTTGCGGCACAATATCTATGCCGACTGGGACCGAACAACGACGCGCGCGGTGGATGCCGTTTCCGGCGCGGCGTTGTTGGCGCGACGCGCGGCAGTGGAGCAGACGGGCTTGCTCGACCCGCGCTTTTTCATTTATAGCGAAGAGGTGGATTGGTGTTTGCGTCTGCATCAGCGCGGCTGGAAAATTTTTCATGTCGCTGACGCGCAGTTGATTCATTATGGCGGCGCTAGCACGGTGACGCGCGCGTCCGAAAAATTTCATCAAATTTATTGGGATAGTTTTTTGTATTACTATCGCAAACATTTTGGCGCATCGGCGTACTGGCTGGTGCGCGCTTGTTTTGAAACACGCATGAGCTTGCATCGAATGAAAAATAATTTGACGCGCGCGCGTCGGACGACGGTCCAATGAATATTCTGGTGACTGGCGGCGCGGGTTTTATCGGCTCGCATGTGGTCGCGGCGCTGCTCGCGCGCGGACAGCATGTCATTGTGTTGGACGCGCTGACGCCGCAGGTGCATGGCGCGAACGCAACCGCCGCGCGCGTGACGCGTGACGTGGAATTTATTCACGGCGACGTGCGCGATGAAAATGTTTGGGCGCGCGCGCTGCCGCGCGCCGATGCCGTGATTCATCTCGCCGCCGAAGTGGGCGTGGGGCAATCCATGTATGAAATCACGCGCTATGTGGATGTCAATACGCGCGGCACCGCGTTGCTGTGGCAGCGCTTGGCGCAAGCGCGCGCGCGCGTCGCCAAAGTCGTCGTCGCATCGTCCATGTCCATTTACGGCGAAGGCGCGTATCAGTGTCCGCATCACGGGCGCGTCGCCCCCCCCCCTCGCAGCGAAGCGCAACTGCGCGCGCGCGCTTGGGAACTGTATTGCCCGCAATGCGCGACGCTCCTCACGCCCCTCGCGACGCCCGAAGCGAAACCGTTGGCGCCGACCTCGACGTATGCCATCACCAAACGCGACCAAGAAGAATTGTCGCTTGTGCTGGGACGCGCGTACGCGATTCCGACCGTCGCGCTGCGTTTTTTTAATGTGTACGGTTCGCGGCAAGCGTTGTCGAATCCGTACACGGGCGCGATCGCGATTTTCGGCGCGCGCTTGAAAAATGGCCAAGCCCCCTTAGTGTACGAAGATGGCGCGCAGCTGCGCGATTTTATTCACGTCAGCGATATCGCGCGCGCGCTTATTTTGGCATTGGAAAGCGACGCGGGCGACGGGCAAGCGTTCAACGTCGGCGCCGGACAACCGCGTTCGATTTATCAAGTGGCGGAAACGCTGGCGCGCGTCATGGCGGTCGAGCTGGCGCCGCAAGTGACGCGGCAATTTCGCGCCGGCGATATTCGGCATTGTTTCGCGGACATGACGCGTTTCCACGCGACCTACGGTTTTACCGCGCGCTGCGCGTTCGATGATGGCGTGCGCGAATGGTGGGCGTGGGCGGAGCGTGAATTGGCGGATGACCGCGTGGCGCAAGCCAATGCCGAACTTGCCGCGCGGCAGTTGATTCATTGAACCCGCTGAGTTGGCTGCGACGCGCTACGCCGCTCCTCGCGTTGGCGAATGCTAGCGCGATGATTTTGCAATTCTTTACCACCATCCTCATCGCGCGCGCGTTTGGCGCCACCGCGCAAATGGACGCGTACACGCTCGCCATTTCGATTCCCGAATCATTGCAATATGTATTGATGCTTGCCACGTTGAGTATTGTGTTTACGCCGATGTTTATCGAGGCGCGCGCGCAGCATGGCGAAAGCGCCGCGTGGAGCATGGCGCTCTCGCTGCTCGGATGGGTTTTGGGCGCGGTAATGATCGCGCTGCCCCTTTTGGCGTGGGCAATGCCGTGGCTGATGGCATGGTTGGCGCCCGGCTTTGCGCCCGACACGCGCGCGCTCGCGGTGGAATTGGCGCGTTTGATTTTGCCGAGCTTGTTTTATTACGCGACAGCTGGTTTGCTGTTGGGCATTTGTTTCGCCTATCGCGATTTTGCGACGGCGGCGTTAAATACTTTTCTGGTCGCGCTGTTGAATCTCGGCGCCTTTTTTATTTTCGTGTTGTGGTGGGAGCAGGGCGTGCGCGGGATGATGTTTGGGCGTCTGTTGGTTTTGCTAATTTTGGAAGTTTTTCTGCTGGCGCGCACGCTGCGTTGGAAACGCGTGACGGCGAAAATCGCGCTGCGTCAACCGCGCGTGTGGAATCTGATGACCTATCTGCCGCCGTACATGTTTGGCGCGTTGAGTGGACAGCTGGAATTGATTGTGAATCGCGCGTTGATTTCGACGCTCGGCGCGGGCAGCGTGGCGGCGTGGGGTTATGGACAACGTCTCGCCGAAATTCCGCTCGCGGTGTTAGGCGGCGCGATTGGCGCGACGTATTTGCCCGATTTCGCGACCCAAGTCGCGCAAGACCAACATACGCAAGCGAGCGCGCAGTGGAATCGCGCCGCGCTGCGCGTAACGTTGTGGTTGGCGCCCATCGCCGCGCTCTTGGCGACGCTCGGCGCGCCGTTGATTGCGCTCTTGTTTCAGCGCGGCGCGTTCGATGCGGCAGCGACACAGCGCAGCGCGTTCGTGTTGGCGGGATTGGCGCTGGGATTGCCGTGGCGCGGCGTAGGCGGTTTGATTGCGCGCGGCTTGCCCGCGTTCAAATCGCGTCGTTTGCCGTTGCTATTGAGCGCGATCGCGTCGGGCGTGAGCATCGCATTGGCTTTCGCGCTGCTCGGCGTATGGGGTGTGTTCGGCGTTGCGTTGGCGGCATCCTTGGGCGACCTTGTATTTGCCGGCGTTGGCGCGCGCGAGTTTTGGCGGCGGCTGCGCGCGACAGACGCGCGCGCGACGCGTCAAGAATTTTTCAAAATCCTGTTGGCGGCGGCGCTGGCGGGCGGCGGCAGTCTGGGGTGCGCTTTATGGCTGCAGACGATGATTACAAACAACGAAATCGCGTTGTGGCTGCTGCAAACGCTGGGCGGCGGGCTAATGGGCTTGGCGCTATTTTGCGCCGCAGGGTTTTTATTGCGTGTGGCGAGCTTGCGCGCCGCCTGGCGGCATATCGCCGCGCGCGCTCCTTTTTGCTAATGTCCGCGCGGACTATTTTATACCTCTCGTATCTCGGCGGTTTGGGCGGCGGCGAAAGCAGTCTGCTCTCGAATTTAGACGCGCTCGACCGCGCGGAATTTCAACCGCGCGTAATCTGCGGGACCCCGGGCGCGTTTGTGGATGAATTGCGCGCGCGCGGAATCGCCGCAGAGGTGATGCCCTTTCGTCTGCCGCATTTTCGCGGCATCGCGCCGGTGGCGTCGTTCGATTTTTTTCCGCGTCTCAATGCGTACCTGAATGCGTTCGCGCCAAGCTTGATTCATTGCAACGACCCCGAATCGGCGTACTATGTCGCGCCGCTTGCCAAACTGCGCCGCATTCCGGTGGTGTGGACATGTTGGAGTTGGTGGCAGGCGGAGCGCGGCTGGAAGAGCGTGTTCTATGAAAAACTTTTAACGCGCATTATTACGCCGACGCGATATTTGAAAAAATGTTTGACGACGACGAATGCGCGCCTCGAAAAAAAAATCAGCGTGCTGCCTTTTGGCGTGGACACCCATCTTTTTTCGCCGGGCGCGCGCGATGAAACTTTTTTGCGCGAATTTCAAATTGACGCGTCCGCGCCGCTTGTCACGCTGCTCGCGCGTTTTCAATCGGTCAAGGGTCACGAAAATTTTTTGAATGCCGCGCCGAAAATTTTGGACGCTTTTTCGAACGCGCGTTTTTTATTTGTCGGCGATACCGCGTTTGAAACGGATGACGCGAACGAAACGCGGCGGATGACGCGCGAACGCGTGCTGGGCGACGCGCGTCTGCGCGCCGCCGTGATTTTTTGCGGTTTTCGCCGCGACATTCCGCGCATTTTGCGCGCAAGCTCTTTGCTCGTGTGTCCGTCCGATTTTGAAACCTATGGCATGGCTAATCTCGAAGCGATGGCATGCGGCATTCCCGTCATAAGCACGAATGTCGGCGGCCCTTCCGAAACGATTATAGACGGCGCGACCGGTTTTCTTGTGCCGCCGCGCGATGCGGACGCGCTCGCCGCGCGCGTAAATCAACTGTTGGGCGATGCCGCGTTGCGCGCGCGGATGGGCGTCCACGCGCGCGCGCGCGTGGACCAAGCTTTTGCGCTGCGTGACAGCGTCGCGCGTTTGCAAGAAATTTATCGCGCGCTTTTGAAATGAATCTTTTGTTTGTCACGCCCACGCCGCCGTTTCCGCCGCGCAATGGCGCCGAATTGATGGTGGCGAATCTCGCGCGCGGCTTGGCGTCGCGCCATACGCTGACGCTGGCGACGTTGACCGCGCCGCCCGTCGTTAAAACGCCGCAGCCCTATTTTCAAAAAGCGTATTTTTTCGCGCAATCCGTCGCGCCGCGTTGGCGCAAATGGGCGTATAGTTTTTTTGACGCGCTGCCATTGTGGGCGCGTGTGGGCGCGTCGGCGGAACTGCGCGCGGCGCTGTCTGAAATCGCCGCGCGCGAAAATATTCACGTCGCGCATCTCGATACGGGTATCATGGCGCAATACGCGGACGCGCTGGCGCGGACGCCGACGGCGTTAGCGGCGCACGACGCGTTGACGCCGCAGCTGCAAGCGCGCGCGCGCCGAGCGTCGGATTGGCGCCTGCGGCTGCTGCTGCGCGCGCAGATGCCAAAAATGCGCGAGTATGAAACGCGTTTTTACGCGCGCGCTACCCGCGTATGCGTCGTAACCGAACGCGAGCGCGCAGCGTTGCAAGCGTTCGATGCGGCATTGTCCGCGCGCGTGATTCCCAATGGCGTGGATACAGTTTATTTTGCGCCGCAGGCGACACCCGTTTTGTCGGACAGCATCGGTTTTTTGGGCGCGATGGATTACGCGCCTAATCAGGCGGCGGCGTTGTATTTTGCCAAAACAATTTTGCCGCGCATCGCGCGCGAGCAGCCGAACGCGCGTTTTACAGTGATTGGGCGCAATCCATCCGTCGAAGTTCGCGCGCTGACGCGCGACTCGCGGATTCGGGTGAGCGGCACGGTGGACGATGTTCGTCCGCTGGTGGCGGCGCACAGCATCATGGTCGCGCCGATGTTGGATGCGGGCGGCATGAAATTCAAGACGTTGGAGATATTGGCATTGGCAAAAGTCTTGGTGGCGACGCCAGCGGCGCTTGAAGGTATCGCCGCGCGCGATGGCATTGAGTTGTTGGTGGCGCAAGACGCGAATGAATTCACCAAGACGTGCGTGGAAATTTTGCGCGATGAAACTCGACGGCGCGCGTTGGAAAAAAACGCGCGCGCGTGGGCGCTGCGTCACGACTGGACAAATACGGTCGCGCAATATGAAGCGTTGTATCAAGAGGCGCGTGATGCGTTTGCTGTGCGTTGAACATAAAACTATTTTTGGCGGGGGTCAGGTCGCGCTGTTGAACGCGCTGACAGAATGGCAAGCGCAGCAAGCGGCTATCGAACCGTTGGTCGTATGTTCGCGCGGCGCGGCGTTTGCGTCGCGCGCGCGCCCCTACGTTCCGTGCATCGAAATGGATTTGGGCGCGATTGACAAGACGCGTGGGATGCTGTGGAATATGGCGCGGCGCGTCGCGCCCACGCGCGCGCTATGCGCCATCATGCGCGAATTTCGACCGCAGGTGACGCTCGCCAACGGCGCGTATTCGTTTTTGGCGTGTCTGGCTGCGGCAAAACTCGCGGGTGTGCCGGCGGTGTGGTACGAACACAATAGCGTTTTGCCGAATGGGCGGATGTTGCGGCGTCTGATTCGAGACGCGCGCGCGCTCATTGTCGTGAGCGCGACGATTCAAAAACAATTTTCCAAGCTTGTTCCCAACGCGACGGAAAAAATTCATGTTGTCTATAATGGCGTTGCCGTGGAAAATTTTCGCGCGGATGCGGCGGTGGCGCGCGCGGTAAAGCTATCTTTTGGCTGGAGCGAAACAACGCGGGTGGTGGGGACGGTCAGCCGATTGGCGCCGGAAAAAAATGTCGCGCTGTTTTTGACCGCCGCGCAAAATATCGCGCGCGTGATGTCGGAGGTGAAATTTCTGGTCGTCGGCGACGGACCGGAGCGCGACGCGCTGCAAACGCGTTTTCAAAATGAAAGCATCGTGTTTACAGGACAGCGCGAGGATGTATCGCATTTGTTGCAGGCGATGGATGTTTTTGCGCTGTCCTCGGACACGGAAGGTTTTCCTGTGGCGGTAGTGGAAGCGATGGCAGCGGCGCGCGCGATTGTGGCGACGGATGTGGGCGGCGTGCGCGAAGCGTTGTCGGATGGCGAATGCGGGATATTGATTCCGCCGCGTGATAGCGACGCATTGACCCATGCCGTGTCGAGATTGTTACGCGATGATGACGCGCGGCGCGTTTTGGGCGAACGCGCCTGCGCGCGCGCGACGCGCTATTTCACGCGCGCGCAGCAGGCGCGCAAGATGCAAACGATTTTAGAACACGCGCGCTAATTTAATGTGAATGTAAAATATTCGCTCCATTTGCCGCAGCCGTTAACATTGCACGCGCGCACGCGCCAGCGATACGTCATGCCGCGCGCGAGTTTTGGCGTTTTATATTGCGATTCAGTAACGTTCGCGGTGTTCTGCCATGTGCCGAATACGGCGCGAAGCTGCACGCGATAAGAGGTAGCTTGTTTCATGTCGCGCCAATCGAGCGTCGGGCGCGCGATTTTGATAACGCCGCGATTCGGCGGTGACAATAACGTGGGGGTTCTGGATGGCGGGTTGGCGCAAGGTAATGTGCCGCGCAAAACTAGACTGCGCGCGGCGGACGGCGGCAAAAAACTGTCAAATGAACCGACCACCCATACGTCAGTGGCGGAGACGACGCTGATGCCGTTCAAATTTGTGTTGCGATTTGCCGCGGGAATCGCGACCTCGCGCCAGCGCGTGCCGTTAAAATGTTGGCTCACGCCGAGCGAACCGTGCGCGACCGCGCTGCCAACCGCATAGATATTATTAGCCGCCGCGCCGTCGAGCGCGACAAACTCGCCGACGTACATCGAGTTGTCCGGCGCAAATGTCTGCCACCGCGCGCCATTCCAATGCAAAAAACCGTTAATGCCCGCGCCGGTAAACCAAACATCGTTTGCCGCAAAGGCAGTCACGGCTCGCGCGTTACTGTTCTTTTTTAGTTGCCACGCCGCGCCGTCCCAATGATACAGTCCCGCGCCAGCCGCCCAAATATCATTGGGCGCGATGATGGCGAGGGCATTCAAAGTATATAGAGATTGTGTGGGAGGAGCTGAAATCGGTTTTTGGGACCACGCGCTGCCGTCCCAATGCAAGACGAGATTTTTAATGTCCGCGTTCTCGAAATAGGTTCCGACAGCCCACACATCGTTCGCGCTTGAACCGCTTACATCGGCGAGCCAATAATTGACGTTGGGCAAAGGTTCAGGGAGCATATTCCACGCGCTGCCGTCCCAATGGAGTAACAGCGCGCGCGTTTCAGTGTCTGAAATCTGATTGCGCCCGACTGCCCACACATTATCCGACGCGCTGCCATAGACGCCGAATAAAACATTGGCGCCGCTTGGCGCGTTGGGACTTGGCACAATATTCCATGTCGCGCCGTCCCAATGTTCGGTCAACGTCGCGCCGTCCGCCGTGCCGACCGCCCAAACGTCGTTGGCGCTTGGCGCGTATACATCGTTCAATTCATCGCGCGCGCTGGCTTGCGGGACACTGATAGAGGTCCAGGTGAGTTGACAAGAATCTGACGCCGCGTGCGCAGAGGAGACGGGGAACGGACCGCGTCCCAAGCCAAACAAAAGATATGCCACGCCAAGCGTTATGCTGGCGAGACGTATAAATATATTCATCATAACTCCAATCTAAAACCAAGCTCTCACTCTCGTATAACAGTGTACATCCGTTGTGATCGCATAGTCAAGACGTTATAGGAATCGCAAGATATGCGAATAAGCTTTGGAATAAACAATGACGCGGCGCCGCGCGCGCAGGATTGTGTATGCGGATTGCCGTAAATCTTTTGCCATTTCGCGCGCAGCTCGCGGGCGCGGGACGTTATACCAAAAATATTTTGCGCGAATTGACGCGGCTCGACGCGCGCGCGGAATATGTTTTTTTTGTGTCGTCGCGCGCCGCGCCGCATTTTGAATCTGACGCGGCGAATGTGACGCGCGCGCGCGTCGAGCTGCCTGCCGCGCGCGGCGCGCGCATTGCGTACGAGCAAATTGTTTTGCCGCTGCAGTTGTATCAACGCGAGATTGATGTGTTGTTTACGCCATCCGTGGCCGTGCCGCTGGCGTGGCGCGGCGCAGAGGTCACGGTGATTTATGATATGATTGCCGAACACGCGGACGTGACGAAATATCCGCGCGCGCGCAATGCGTATGTGCGATGGATGTCGCGGTACGCCGCGCGGCGCGCGCGCGCGATCGTTACAATCTCGGAGAACTCGCGGCGCGAAATCGCGCGCGCGGCGCGCGTGCCGCCGGAAAAAATTTTTATCGCCGAACCTGCCGTCGAACCGGGCTTGACGCGCGTAACGGACGCGGCGGAATTAGCGCGCGTGCGCGACGCGTACAGCTTGCCCGAACGTTTTATTTTGTATCTCGGCACGCTCGAACCGGGAAAAAATTTGCCGCGCTTGATTCGCGCCTACAGTCAAATGAAACGCGCGCGGCCTGATTTGCCGCAGCAGCTCGTGTTGGCGGGGGCGCGCGGATGGGGTGTGCGCGAAATTGAAAACGAAATTCAACGCAGCGCCGCGACGGGCTTTCACTTGATTGGATTTGTGGAGGACCAAGACCGCGCGGCGTTGTATTCGCTGGCGGATCTATTTGTGTATCCGTCGTTGTATGAAGGTTTTGGCATGCCGCCGCTTGAAGCGATGGCATGTGGCGCGCCGACGTTGGTTTCGAATGTGTCCGCGCTGCCCGAAGTGTTGGGCAAAGTGTGGTCAGGGCAGCGCGCGGGCATTGCGGTGGATCCGCTGGATGAGCGGGCGTGGGCGGATGCGATGGCGCGCGTATTGACCGATGACGCGCTAGCGGCGCGTTTGCGCGCGCAAGGTTGGCAGCGCGCGCAAGAATTTTCATGGACAGCGAGCGCGCGGCGAATTTCCCAAGTATTGCATGCCGTGCGCTAGCCGATAGACAGCGCGCGGCAGCTTGAGCAAGCTGTCTCATGTGCGATCTTTCTATTATTTTGTTAGTTTGGCAAGACCGCGCGTATTTGTCGGCGTGTCTTGCGGCGTTGGCGCGCGCGCAGCAAGAGCTGACGATGGAAATTATTTTGGTGGAAAATGGCATCACGTTAAATGCGGCGGAATACGCGCTGCCAGAACGCGCGGACAAAACGATTACGCTGCGAAAAATTCATAACGCGAAAAATCGCGGCGTCGCGCCTGCGCGCAATCAAGGATTGACGGCGGCGCGCGGACGTTATTTGATGTTGTTGGATACGGACACTCTTGTTACCCAAGATGCGTTGGTGAATCTAACGCGTTTTATGGAGGCGAACGCGCGCGTCGGTTTGGCGGGGCCGCGTTTGCAGGACGCGCAAGGCAATTTGCAGTTGACGTGCCGCAAACTGCCGACAGTGTGGAGCAAACTGTTGCGCCGTCTTCCAATGCGTCGGGCGCAAGCGGCGCTGGCGGATGAGATGCTCGTCGGCTATGACCATCGCGCGCCGCGCGCGGTGGATTATGTCATTGGCGCGTGTCAAATTATTCGCCGCGCGGCGTATCAAGAGGTCGGCGCGTTGGACGCGTGTTTTTTTTACGGACCGGAAGACGTGGATTATTGTATTCGGTTGTGGCGACAGGGTTGGCGCGTAATGTATGTGCCGCACGCGGTGGTGACGCATATCGAACAGCGCGTGACGCGGCAGCGCCCGTTTTCAAAATTGGCGTTGCTGCACGCGCGCGATTTGGCGCGTTATTTTTGGAAGCATAAATATTTGTTCACTCGGCCGCGCATCCAAGACGCGCGCGGCGCGCCGGATTCTGAACGGATGGCGGCGCCGCGCGTTTGAGAATTATGCAATCGCGCAAGCGTTTGGATTCAACTGCCCGCGCGCGTTCTGACACGCGCGCGGCGCGGCATTCGTGGCAGCGTTCGCAGGTGCGGTGGCTGCTGCTTTTTGGCGATCTCGTCGGGGTTAATCTCGCCGCGCTCGGCGCGTTGTGGTTGGGTGTGCAGCGCTCCACCTGGTGGTTGGCGGTGGCGTCGTGGGATACGTATTTGGGCTGGTTTATTTTTTTGTCGGCGTTATGGTTTGTGATGGCGCAGCTCTTGGATTTGTACGATTTGCGCGTGGCGGGACTGCCGCGCCGCGCGGTGCGCGCGACGTGGGGCGCGGTGGCGGGCGTTTTCGCCGTGTATTTGGCATTATATTTCATTGCGGCGCCGCAAACGCTGCCGCGTCATTTGATTGTTTTTTTTGCGCTGCTCGCGGCGGCGAGTTTGACGCTGTGGCGCGGCGCGGTGGCGCTGGCAATGGGAGCGGGCCCTTTGGCGCGGCGCGTCGTGATTGTAGCGGGGGACGAAAGCGCGCGGGTATTGTCACAGGCGCTGCGCGAACATGCGCCGAATTATTATCGCGTGGTCGCGCAATTTGACCCCAAGGCGACGCCTGAAACGGCGCGCGCGCTACCCATGTCAAAAGTGGATGAAGTGTTGGTCAGCGCGGCGGCGGATTTGAATGATGCTTGGCTAGCGTTGTTGGTACAGTGGCGCGAGCAGGGCGCGCCGGTGAGCAATTTGGCGGCGGTGTATGAAGAATTGACGGGGCGCGTGCCGGTGGAACATGTTGGTAAAACGTGGAGCGTCCTGCTGCCGTTGGAACAGGATGCGACGCGCGGCTTGAATGGTTTGGTGAAACGCGCGTGCGATATAATTTTTTCGGCGTTGGCGCTGTTGGCGCTGGCGCCGTTTTTGCCGCTGTTGGTGTTGGCGGTGCGGCTCGATTCGCGCGGCGCGATTTTATTGCGGCAGACGCGCGTCGGCCAAAATGGACGCGTGTTTTGGTTGTATAAATTTCGTTCGATGATTGAACATGCGGAAGCGCCGGGCGCGCCGCAGTGGGCGGAAGAAGATGATCCGCGCGTGACGCGCGTGGGAAAATTTTTGCGTCGGTTCAAGTTGGACGAAGCGCCGCAATTTTGGAATGTGCTGCGCGGCGAAATGGCGTTGGTGGGTCCGCGTCCTGAACGGCCAGAGATTGTCGAACAGTTGCAGCGCGAGATTCCATTTTATCGGCTGCGGCATGTGGCGCGACCCGGATTGACGGGGTGGGCGGCGATTCGTTATCCGTACGGGCGTTCGGTGAATGACGCGTTGATAAAACTGCAATACGATTTGTATTATCTCAAACATCAGACGTTATCGTTGGACGCGCTGATTTTATTCAAGACGTTGGGCGCAGTGATTGCGCCGCCGCGAGCGGAATGATTTTTTTTAGCATCTGGACGCGTTTGACGCAGCGCGTCATGCAAGCGCAATTGGAGCAGACGGTGCCGACGCCGTGGTATGCGCCGGCGCTGTTGGCGGGGGGCGCATTTACGCTGACGTGGTGGCGCGTCGCGTGGGCGCTGCCGTTGTTAATCGCGGCGACGGCGTTGGACCGATATCGTTTGGAGATGGCGGGCGCGGGATGGCGCATTGAGCATTTCGCGTTTGTGGGCATTGCGTTGGCGTGGCTGTTGCGTACGCGCCCCGGGCTCAAACAATTTCATTTTGCGCGCGCGGATGCGTGGCTCGCGGCGTTTTTGGGTGTGGCGGTAACGACATCTTGGCTGCACGCGCCGCGATTGTCCGAGAGTTTGAAATTTTTCGGCTTGATGTGTTTTGGCGTATTGATGTTTGGATTTTTTCGCGCGGCGGGGGCGCACGCCAAAGATTTCACGCGCGCGGTATGGGCGTTGATTGGCGTGGGGGTCGCCGCGTCCGCGTTCGGTATTTTGGCGTGGCTGTTGTTTCCGTTGGGTATTAATCTCGGCGCGCAGACGTATTCGTTGGAAACGTTTGAAACGTTTTCGGCGTACGGCACCTTGTTCGATTCCAATACGCTTGGCATGTTTGCGATGGCGACGGCGCTCTTGCAAATGACGCTGCTGCTCGACGCGCAATTTGCGCGGTGGCGCGTCGCGTTGGGCGTGGGCATTGCAGTGACGTTGTTGGCGGTGGCGTTGAGTTTGACGCGCACGGCGTGGATTGGTTTGGCGGTCGGTTTGCTTTTGATTTTTCTATTCAGTCCGCGCCGACGTTGGGCGTTGGTGTTTGGCGGCGCGGCATTGGCGCTGGTGGCAGGCGCGCTGGTGGCGAGTAGCGCGCTGGCAGGAGGGGGGGGCGCGTTGGCGGATTTTAGCGCGGCGCGTTTGTTGACGAGTCAATCGGTTTTCTTTCGGCTTGAATCGTACGCGCGCGCGTGGCAAGGTTTCGCGGCGCAACCGCTGTTTGGCAATGGCGCGAATGTGTTCGCTCAAAAATACACGACGGCGGCGGGCACACGCGATTGGGTTAGCAATTTGGTTTTGCTGACGCTGCATGATACGGGGATTACGGGGCTGGCGCTGTTGGGCGGCTGGCTGGCGAGTTTGGGCGTGGCAACCGGACGCGCGTTGAAACGGTCGGGCTCGTTGCGACCGTTCTTATTGGCGCTGACGATTGCGTACGTGTCTTTGTTGGTGTGTTATTTGGCGACGAGCGTTTTCTGGCTGGGATGGAATTGGGTTTATCTTGGCTTGCTTGCGGCGGGAAATATTGCGGCAAATGACGCGAGTACAGTGGATGAAAATTAGACGTTGGCACGGTTTGGTGGTGTGGGCGATTGGCTCGTTATGGGCGATTGCGGTGGTGGGCGATGCGCTGATGGCGGGTATGGTCATCGCGGTCGCAAGCGGAGTCGCGTTCGGAATCGTCAACTGGCGCGCCACAGCCAAGTCAAAAGAAAAAGATGATGCTGTTTGACCTGAAACGTATTCTCAAGTAAAGTATGGGCGCATACAGCAAGTTGGGATGCGCCAAATTTTTATACGGCGCCAGTGCGCGAGTTTAGCGCGCAGAGGGTGTTCCGTGAAGCAGCGATTAAGGCTGCGGAGGAAATCAAGTGGATAACAAGTTGTACGTCGGCAATCTTTCGTATCAAGTCACGGAGCAGGACCTGCGCGATTTGTTCAGCCAGGCGGGCGAATTGCAAGACGTGATGCTGATTGTGGAACGCGAAACGCATCGTTCCAAAGGGTTCGGGTTTGTGGAATTTGTGAACGAAGCCGATGCCCAAAAGGCGATTGAAATGTTTCACGACCAAGAAGTGCAAGGTCGTCGTTTGACCGTGAATGTGGCGCGACCGCGTGAAGAACGTGGCGGCGGCGGACGCGGCGGCGGCGGCGGTTATGGCGGCGGTGGTGGCGGCTATGGCGGCGGCGGTGGACGCGGCGGCGGCGGTGGACGCGGCGGCGGTGGTGGACGCGGTGGCGGACGCGACCGACGCGGCGGCAGCGGCGGCGGCGGCAGACGTTATTGATTCGAACCGCCGAGACCTTTTTTAGTCGCAAAAGCACACGGGCAAAATTTCTAAAATAAAAAAACGAGGCGCGCTAAACGCGTCTCGTTTTTTTATTTTTGAAAGAGGGCGCGCTATATTGCGAGAATGCGGCTCTGCGTAATCCGAAAACGCCCACTCACGAATGACGCGTCGGTCAAAGTCGCGTTGCCCGCGGGATTTAAACCGCTGACGTGATAATCGCTGAACGCGGCGGCATACGTAAGCGGCATGAGGCCAATTAGATTGATGGACAGATTCGCGCCCGCGTCGCCGAACGCGTCTTGCGCGCGTTCGATGAATTTTTCATCCGTCGAATACGCATAGGAATTGATTGCGCCAAATTGTTTGGCGTCGCTCGCCGCTTGCTGCAATGCTTGTTCAGGCGAATCGGCGGCAATGAAATGGATGACGGGCCCAAACCATTCGCGCGCGTAAAGATCATTGTCTGAAATGTCGAGACCGAGTATGACCGGCGTGCGCGTGCGCGCGTTTGGAAAATCGGGATGCGCGTACGGTTCCGCCGCGCGTAAAAGTTTCGCGCGCGACGGCGCGAGTTCTTGCGCGCGCGCGACGAGATTCAAAATGTTTTCGTTTTGAATCGCGCCCAGCACGCCGCCCGCGCGCGCGTTGTCGCTCAATAATCCGTTGATGCTTGCGACCAGCGTCTGCGCGGTTTCATCAAACGACATTTCCGTTTCGCCGTTCCGAAAACCTTGGCGCGGGATGTACACATTTTGCGGACTGGTGCACATTTGTTTGGAATATAAACACAAGCTCATGCCGAGCGTTTGCGCCAAACCTTTCAAATCGTTCGTCGAATCGAGGACGACGGAATTGACGCCCGCGGTTTCGGTGAACACCGGTTTGCCGCGCGCGTTTTCTTCAATCCACCTGCCAAAATGCGCGCTGCCGGTGAAATCCACAATCGCGATATCGTGACGTGTCACCAATTCTTTGGCAATCGGTTCAGCCGGCGTATCCACGACGAGCGTGACGAGGTTCGGGTCAAATCCCGCATCGCGTAACGTGTTGCGGCAAATTTCGACCGCGAGCGCCATCGGCAAAATCGTGAGCGGATGCGGTTTCACGACGACCGCGTTGCCTGTCGCCAAATTCGCGAACATCGCGGGATACGCGTTCCAGGTCGGAAAGGTCGCGCACGCAATCACGAGCGCGATGCCGCGCGGCATGAGCCGATAATTTTTTTGCAGTTTGATTTGGGTTGAGCCAAACGCGCGTTCCCATGTCGCGCGCGTGACGACCGATGTCATTGCTTGATACGCGTACGCCAACGCTTCAAGACCGCGTTCTTGCGCGTTGGGTCCGCCGCCCGCGAACGCCATTGGAAAACTTTGACCCGTCGTGTGCATTAACGCGTGCGCGCTTTCAAAACTATTTTTATTCAAACGCTCCACCATCTCCATGCACGCGCCAAGCCGCGCGCGGACGCCCGCGTCGCGCCATGCGGGTATCGCTTCGCGCGCGCCTTTGTGCAAGACATCCACATTCACTTGCGGATATGTGATGCCGAGAGGTTCTTGCGTGTACGGAGAAATTTCGGCAACCTCCATATACGAAATTACGCCGGGTTGGTCAATTTCAAATGGTTTGTGGAGACGCGCTTGAAACGCGGCGAGACCGTGGTCTACCGCGTCGCCGTGAATTTTGCGCGAAGGCGAATCGTTAAAGGGACTCCATGCCGCGCGTGTTTGCGCCGCTTCTAACGCTTGTTGCAAGCGCTCTTGATGTTTGTCAAAAAAATCGGTCATAATCGCTCCCTTGCAAGTTTCTGGGGTGACTGGAGTTTGATTGTATCACAAACGTCGGCTTTAAATTGAATTTTGGCTTGCGCCGCGCGCGCAGGCGCGCGTTTGACAAGCAATCATTCACGCATACAATGACGCCGCTTTGCTTTGCAGCAACAATGACGTTGCGTTCCAATTCGATGTCACGAATTCGTTTTGAACGAACATGCTGCAATCCATTTTCTTGCCGTCAATCAAAATGCCCTGCCGCATCCGCGGCGCGGCGCGCTTGCCTGTGTAATTTGTAGAGAGTCATCGTCTGTGGCTCTCTATTTTTTTCTTTGGGCAGGGTAGCAACGGAACCTGGTTCCGTTGCTACCCGACCGACGTACTCGCGTTCCGTTGCTGCTCATACAAACCATTGTGTCACCGCCATTGATTCACTGCCTCATCGTTTCATCACGCGTTCCCGCCAACACGCGCGCGCTGGTCGCCGACGCGCACGCGCTCGGTTTGGAAAATATCGCGCAGATTGAAAAACACGATTTGTATTTTTTGCAAGGCGCGTTGAGTGAAAACGAATTGCGGCGATTGGCGAAGGAGCTGCTCACCGATGTCGTCACACAAAAATTTGCGTGGCGCAATGGCGTTGAAAAAAATGACGCGCAAACGATTGAAGTCGCGTTGCGTCCCGGCGTCACCGATTCCGTCGCGCAAGAAATCGTCCGCGCCGCGCGCGCGTTGGGCATCACGAATGTTGAACAAGCCGCGACGGGGCAGCGTTTTACCGTTCACGGCAACACCGCGCAGCCGCTCACCCCGAACGAATTGCATTTGCTCGCGCGTCGTCTCCTCGCCAACGACGTGATTCAACATTACGCGCTCGGCGAAATTCAACCGACGTTTCCGCAAGACGCGCGCGCATCGGGCATTGTCGAAACGATTTCGCTCACCGAATTGTCCGACGACGAATTATTGCAACTCTCGAACGCGCGCCGCGCCGCGCTCGATTTGAACGAAATGCGCGCGATTCAAAATTATTATCGTTCCATCGAACGCAAAGCCACCGACGTTGAATTTGAAATGCTCGCGCAAACGTGGAGCGAGCATTGTGTGCATAAAACGTTCAAGGCGAAAATAGAGATTGAGGATTGGAGACTAGAGACTAGAGACTCAATCTCCAGTCTCCAGTCTCCAGTCTCTGTCATTGACGGGATTCTCAAAACATTTCTCCGCGCCGCGACGGAAAAAATCAACGCGCCGTTTGTGCGGTCGGCGTTTGTGGACAATGCGGGGATTATTGATTTTGACGACGAGTTTGAAATTTCGTTCAAGGTGGAAACGCACAATCATCCGTCCGCGATTGAACCGTTCGGCGGCGCGAATACGGGCGTCGGCGGCGTGATACGCGATGTGTTGGGCGTGAGCGCAAAGCCGATTGCGGCGACAGATGTGTTGTGTTTCGGTCCGCAAAATTTGGACGCGCAAAATTTGCCTGAAGGCGTTTTGCATCCGCGCGTGATTCGTTCGGGCGTCGTCGCGGGCGTGCAAGATTACGGCAATAAAATTGGCATCCCCACCGTCAGCGGCGCGATTTATTATGATGAAGATTACACGGCGAATCCGCTCGTGTTTTGCGGCTGCGTCGGCATCGCGCCAAAAAATAAACATCCGCGCGCGCCGCAAAAAAATGACCGCGTGATTGTTTTGGGCGGACGCACAGGACGCGATGGTTTGCGCGGCGCGACGTTTTCGTCAATGACGATGGACGCGCAAACGGGCGAGGTGGCGGGCGCGTCGGTGCAAATCGGCGACCCGATAACGGAAAAGGGTTTGATTGAAGTGATTGTTCGCGCGCGCGATGAAAATTTATACAACGCGATAACAGATTGCGGCGCGGGCGGACTTTCCTCGGCGGTGGGCGAAATGGCGAGCGAGACGGGCGCGGAGATTGAATTGCAAAATGTGCGCTTGAAATATCCCGGACTCGCGCCGTGGGAAATTTGGTTGTCCGAAGCGCAAGAAAGAATGGTTCTCGCCGTTCCCGAAAAAAATCGCGCGCCGTTGCGAAAATTATGCGACACGTACAACGTTGAACTCACCGACATTGGCGCGTTCAACGACAGTGGACGCATTGTGGTGAAATACGCGGGGCGCGTGGTGTTGGATTTGGAAAATAATTTTTTGCACAATGGAATTCCGCAGCGAGAGTTGAAGGCAGTCATCAGTGAACAGCCATCAGTCATCAGTGAACAGTCATCAGTCATCAGTGAACAGTCATCAGTGAACAGTGAACAGCCATCAGTCATCAGTGAACAGTCTCCAGTCATCAGTGAACAGTCTCCAGTCTCCAGTCTCCAATCCCCAATCTCCAATCTCCAGCTCCTCGCGTTCCTCGCGCATCCCAACATCGCGTCCAAAGCGGATGTCATTCGTTTGTATGACCATGAAGTTCAAGGCGGAACGGTGGTGAAACCGTTGACGGGATTGATGAACGATGCGCCATCGGACGCGGTTGTTTTGAAACCGCTTGGCACAAAAGGAACGCGCGGCATTGTTTTGTCATGCGGTTTGAATCCCGAATACGGTAAACACGACGCGTATGCGATGGCATTGAGCGCGATTGACGAAGCGATTCGCAACGCGGTTGCCGTTGGCGCGGACCCCGAACGCATCGCGCTGCTCGACAATTTTTGTTGGGGCGACCCAAAACGTCCTGAAACATTGGGCGCGTTGGTAGAAGCGGCGCGCGGCTGCTACGAAGGCGCGATGTTGTTCCAAACGCCGTTCATTTCGGGCAAAGATTCTTTGAACAATGAATATCTCGGCGCGGACGGACAACGCCACGCGATTCCACCAACACTTTTGATTTCTGCGCTTGGAATTATTGACGACGTAAATGGCGCGGTGACGATGGATTTGAAACGCGCTGGAAATTTTATTTATCGCGTCGGAATTTTTGCGCGCGCGGAAAATTTTGTGCCGCCATTATCGCCCGAAACGCCGCGCATTTATCGCGCACTGCATCAGGCAATGCGCGCGGGATTCGTGCGCGCGTGTCACGATTTGAGCGAAGGCGGGCTTGCGGTGAGCGCGGCGGAAATGTGCATCGGCGGAAGATTGGGAGTGAGACTGGAGATTGGAGATTCGGAAGAGTTGTTCAGGGAAACGAATGGATGTTTGCTCGTTGAAGTCGCGCCGAACGATCGCGACATATTTGAAAATTACCTTAAAGAAATGCCGCGCGCGTTTGAACGCATCGGACGCGTGACGGAAAACCAGAAGTTGGAAATTTTTTGCGCGAACGAAAAATTGATTTCGTTGAATGTTGATGAACTTGCGGATGCGTTCAATCAGTCTCCAGTCTCCAATCTCTAGTCTCTAATCTCTCGTCTCTAATTTCCAATTACCATGAAACCACGCGGATTGATTCTCCACGCTCCCGGCACGAACCGCGACAATGAAGCCGCGCTGGCGCTCGAACACGCGGGCGCGCGTGCGGAAATTGTTCCCTTGACGCAACTGCGCGCGGGCGAAAAACATTTGCGCGATTTTCAAATACTCGCGCTGCCCGGGGGATTCGCGTATGCGGACGCGTTGGGCGCGGGAAAATTGCTCGCGCTCGATTTGATTTTATATTTCGCCGACGCGGTGAATGAATTTATCGCAAACGAAAAACCGGTGATTGGAATTTGCAACGGGTTTCAAGCGTTGGTGAAAGCGCGGATTTTGCCCAGTCTCCAGTCTCCAGTTTCCAGTCTCCAATCCCAAGCAACCCTCACATTTAACAGACGCGGTCACTTTGAATGTCGTTGGGTGACATTGAAACCAGTTTCGCAAAAATGTGTGTGGACGCGCGGGTTGGAGGAAATGATTTATTGTCCCATCGCGCATGGCGAAGGAAATTTTCAGTTGGCGGACGAAAACGATTTGGCGACACTGCGCGCGCGGGAACAAATCGCGCTGCGTTACGTTTGCGAAAATGGTGAGCCAGCGAACGGCGCGTATCCGTTCAATCCGAACGGTTCGCGCGACGATATTGCGGGCGTTTGCAATGAACGCGGCAATGTGTTGGGTTTGATGCCGCATCCCGAAAATCATATTTTCGCTTATCAACATCCGCGTCACACGCGCGGCGAACGCGGAAATTTGGGATTGCGCTTGTTTGAGAATGGGGTGAAATACGCGGGAGGAATTTGAAGTTTGAAATTAGAAATTCGAAATTCGTAATTCGTAATTCGTAATTCGTAATTCAAAATTTACCCAATCACCCAATCACTCAATCACCCAATCACCCAATCACCCAATCACCCAATCACCCAATCACCCAATCACTCAATCACCCAATCACTCAATCACCCAATCACCCAGTCTCTAGTCTCCAATCTCTAGTCTCCAATCTCCAATCTCTACTCCCATGCCTATCCCTACTCAACAGTTAAAAACGATTTTGCCCTACGCGCTAAATGAAACACACCTGCCGCTGCCGCACAAACGCGCGGGCAAGGTGCGCGACGCGTATCCGTTAGATGATGACAAAATTTTGTTTGTCACCACTGACCGTTTGTCCGCGTTCGATCGAATCCTCGCGTGCGTGCCGTACAAAGGGCAGGTGCTGAATCAGCTCGCGGCGTGGTGGTTTGAGCAGACGCGCGAGATTGTGCCGAATCACGCGCTCTCGATTCCGGACCCGAACGCGCTGGTGGCGCGCGCGGCGGAACCATTTCGCGTTGAGGTTGTCGTGCGCGGTTACATTACCGGCGTGACGACGACGGCGTTATGGCATCGCTACGCGTTGGGCGAACGCGAAATTTACGGCTATTGTTTTCCCGACGGTTTGAAAAAAAATCAAGCGCTGCCGCAGCCGATTGTTACGCCGACGACAAAAGGCGGCGCCGGCGCGCACGATGAACGCTTGACCTCTGCTCAAGTCGTGAGCGAAGGTTATTTGGACGCGCCGACGTGGTATCGCATCGTGGATGTCGCGCTCGAATTATTTCAACGCGGACAAAAAATCGCAAAACGCGCGGGCTTGATTTTGGTGGATACGAAATACGAATTTGGACGCGCGCGCGATGGGACGCTTTTGTTGATTGATGAAATTCACACACCCGATTCGTCGCGGTTTTGGAAAGCAGATTCATACGCCGCGCATTTTGAGAATGGCGCCGAACCCGAAAATTTTGACAAGGAATTTGTGCGCCTCGCGTACGCGCAAAAAAATTATCGCGGCGACGGCGAACCGCCAACCATGCCCGACGAGTTGTGGATTCAAGCGAGCGAGCGTTATCTCGCGATTTACGAAATGCTCACGGGAAAAAATTTTGACGCAGGCGAATATCCGATTGAACCGCGCTTGATGGAAAATTTGCGGGGGATATTGCCAACGGATTGAAAACGGATGAACGGATAAACAGATGAGTGATTCAGTCTCCAGTCTCCAGTCTCCAGTCTCCACTCTCCAGTCTCCAGTTATTGGTCTAGTGATGGGCTCGCGTTCCGATTGGGAGACGATGCAGCACGCGGCGCAAACGCTGGACACGCTGAACATTCCGTACGAAACGCGCGTCGTGTCCGCGCATCGCACGCCCGATTTGTTGTTTGAATACGCGTCGAGCGCGGAAGCGCGCGGCTTGCGCGTAATCATCGCGGGCGCGGGCGGCGCGGCGCATTTGCCCGGAATGTTGGCGGCGAAAACGCTTTTGCCTGTGTTGGGCGTCCCCATCGAATCCAAAGCATTGCACGGAATAGATTCGCTGCTTTCGATGGTGCAGATGCCGGCGGGCGTTCCCGTCGCCACGTTCGCTATCGGACGCGCGGGCGCAGTGAACGCGGCATTGTTCGCGGCGGAATTGTTGGGCATCCAACTCGCAGAAATTCGCAAAGCGTTACTCGCGTATCGAGAACAACAAACACAAAGTGTGTTGGAGAATCCGAATCCGAGAGAATAGAGACTGGAGATTGGAGACTGGAGATTGGAGACTGGAGACTGGAGACTGATTACTGCTAACTGATTACTGATTACTGTTGACTGACGACTGTTGACTGGAGACTATTTTGAGAATCGGCATTCTCGGCGGTGGGCAACTTGGGCGGATGATTGCGTTGGCGGCTATTCCGTTGGGCGCGCGTGTGACGTTTCTTGACCCTGCGCCCGATGCGCCGATGTCGCATATCGCAAAACAAATATGCGGCGCGTATGATGACGAACGCGCGTTGGAACAACTCGCGCGTGAAGCGGATGTCGTGACATACGAATTTGAAAATGTGCCTGTCGCGTCCGCGCAATTCATTTCGCAATTCACAAAAATTTTTCCGCCGCCCGACGCGCTGCGCGTTTCGCAAGACCGCGTTGTTGAAAAGAGTTTTTTTAACACGCTAGAAATTCCGACGCCGAAATTTGCGCGCATAGATTCTTTGAATGATTTAGAAAACGCGGTGGATGAAATTGGGTTGCCCGCGCTTTTGAAAACGCGAACACTCGGGTACGACGGCAAGGGCCAAGCGTTGATTTCCACACGCGCGGACGCGGAACGCGCGTGGAGTGAAATGCAAAGCGCGGAATTGGTTCTGGAACAATTTGTAAATTTCACACGCGAGGTTTCGATTCTCGCCGCGCGCGGACAAAACGGCGAGTGCGTTTATTATCCGCTCGTCGAAAATTTTCACCGCGACGGAATTTTAAGGTTGTCGCTCGCGCCATTTTTGGATACAGGGTTACAAAACTTGGCGCAAACGTACGCCCAGCGTGTTCTTGACGCATTAAACTATGTCGGCGTGTTGGCGATTGAATTTTTTCAAGTGGGCGATGAATTGTTGGCGAACGAAATGGCGCCGCGCGTTCACAATTCAGGACATTGGACCATCGAAGGCGCGGTGACGAGTCAATTTGAAAATCACGCGCGCGCGATTTTAGGATTGCCGCTCGGTTCAACACAAACACGCGGTTACAGCGTGATGGTGAATTTCATCGGCGCGTTGCCCGATGTTGACGCGCTGCTGCAAATTCCCGACGCGCATGTTCATTTGTACGACAAAACCCCGCGCGCCGGGCGCAAATTGGGGCATGTGACGATGGTGGCAAAGGATGACAAGACGCGAGAAAAGAGACTAGAGACTGGAGACTGGAGATTCAGTCTCTAGTCTCCAGTCTCTAATCTCCATTCTCTATTTTCAAAATGATTCAATCCGACAAACCTCTAGAAGAATGCGGCGTGATTGGCGTGTTTGCGCCGAACGAAGATGTGGCGCGAATGATTTTTTTTGGGCTGTACGCGTTGCAGCATCGCGGGCAAGAGGCGGCGGGCATCGCGGTTTCGGATGGCAACGCGATGCGTTTGCACAAAGACGCGGGCCTCGTCGCGCAAGTTTTCCATTCCGAAAATCTCGCGCAACTCGAAGGGCATTACGCGATTGGACATACGCGTTATTCCACCACCGGTTCATCGCATCGCCGTAACGCGCAGCCGTTCATGGTGGAAACGTTTCACGGACCGCTCGCCGTCGCGCACAATGGCAATTTGGTGAACGCGTCCGAATTGCGTCAAAATGTTTTGCAGCGCGGCGTTGGACTTTCGTCGTCGTCGGACAGCGAGGTGATGCTGCTCATGCTCGCGGGCGCGGAAGGCGATACGTGGGAAGAACGCATCGCCAACATGATGCCGCAGTGGCACGGCGCGTATTCGCTGGTGATTCTCACGCGCAATCATGTCTTCGCGGTGCGTGACCCATGGGGCTTTCGTCCGTTGAGCGTGGGACGTTTGCCAAGCGGCGGACACGCGGCGGCGTCGGAAACGGGCGCGTTGAAAACATTGGGCTGCGATGAAATTCGTGAAGTGAAACCGGGCGAAATTGTGACGTTGAGCAATACTGTTTTGCGTTTTCGTCAAGGCATGGCGCCGATGCCGCAACTCGCGCGCTGTATTTTTGAACACATTTATTTTTCGCGTCCCGATTCGTTTTGGGATGGACAGCGCGTGCACAATGTGCGGCAGCGATTGGGCGAAGAACTCGCGCGCGAGGCGCCATTGGAAGCGGATGTTGTCGTGCCCGTTCCCGATTCTTCGATGCCCGCCGCGATTGGTTACGCGCGTGAATCGAAAATTCCGTACAATGAAGGTTTCACCAAAAATCGTTACATTGCGCGCACGTTCATTCAACCAACGGACTCGTTACGCAAACAAGGCATCGCGTTAAAATTTAATGCGCTCGAAGAAAATTTGCGCGGGCAGCGCGTGGTGATGATTGATGACAGCATCGTGCGCGGCAACACGTCGGGACCGCTCGTAAAACTTTTACGCAGCGCGGGCGCGCGCGAAGTGCATGTGTGTATCACCTGTCCGCCGATCGCGCATCCGTGTTACATGGGCGTTGACATGGGAACGTATGATGAAATGATCGCGCACAAACATACGGTTCAAGAAATTTGCGATTACATCGGCGCAGACTCGCTGCACTTTTTATCCGTCGAAGGCATGATGCGCGCGGTAGGACGCCGCGAAGGATATTGCAACGCGTGTTTTACGGGCGTGTATCCGTTGGAAATTGATAACGCGCATGTCAAGACGGGGTTTGAGAAGGCGTTGGCGGGGTAGAGGTTGGAGACTGGAGATTAGAGATTGGAGACTGGAGACTGAATCTCTAGTCTCTAATCTCCAGTCTCCTTTTTGGAGTCAAAATGGCAACTGAACTCGAAGAGCTGCGCGTGTTGCGCGAGGCAGAAATGTTGGCGGATTTGATTTGGCGCGAGGTGAATACGTGGAATGAATTTGCGCGCGATACGGTGGGCAAGCAGATTGCGCGCGCGGCGGATTCGATTGGCGCGAATATCGCGGAAGCGTACGGACGATTTCATTTCGGCGAAAAAATAAATTTGTTGTATTACGCGCGCGGCAGTTTGTTTGAAACAAAATACTGGCTCAATCGCTGCAAGACGCGCGCATTGATTTCAAATGACAATGCGAGTGATTGGACAATACGCCTCACGGAAAGTGCGCGCCAAATCAACGCGTTCGTCGCCAATCTCAAAACCCAGCGCCGCGAAAAAAGTGAAAAATCTTTACGTGAATCAAACAGCGCCTATCTTGTGAATGATGAGGATGGCGAAATCATCACCATGTTGGAAGTGGAATGGCTCGCGTCCAACAATCCGAATCTTGAACCACCGCTCAGTCTCCAATCTCTAATCTCCACTCTCGATTTACAATGAACACACTCATCATTGGCGCTGGCGCGCGCGAACATGCGCTGGCATGGAAACTACAACAATCTCCTCGCGTGGAAAAAATTTTCGTCGCGCCCGGTAACGCGGGAACCGCGCACCTTGCTACAAACGTTAATCTCCAGTCTCCGGGCTCTAGTCTCCAATCCCCAATCTCTAGTCTCCAATCTCTAATCTCCAGTCTCCATATTACGTTTGTCGTCATCGGTCCCGAAACCCCGCTCGCCGACGGACTCGCCGACGCGTTGCGCGCGCAAAACATTCGCGTCTTTGGTCCCAATCAAAACGCGGCGGAAATCGAATCGTCAAAAACATTCGCCAAAGATTTTATGCGGCGTAACAACATTCCGACGGCGCGATACGAGACGTTCACAGATTTTGATGACGCGCTGCGTCATGTCGAAACAATTGATTATCCGATGGTAATTAAAGCGTCGGGGCTTGCGGCGGGCAAAGGCGTAATCATTCCCGAAACGTTGGACGAGGCGCGTGACGCGCTGCGTCAAATTATGCTCAAACGCGCGTTCGGCGCGGCGGGCGATGCGGTGGTGATTGAAGAACGCTTGCAGGGCGAAGAGATTTCGGTTTTGGCGTTCAGCGATGGCTTTACAGTTAAAGCGATGCCGCCCGCGCAAGACCACAAACGATTGTTGGATGGCGATTTGGGCCCGAACACGGGCGGCATGGGCGCCTATGCGCCGGTGAACGTTTCAGAAAATTTTTTGGATGAAATCACGCGCGAGATTTTACAGCCGACGATTGATGGTTTGCGCGCGGAAGGACGAATGTTTGTGGGCGTGTTGTACGCGGGCTTGATGTTGACAAACGACGGCGCGCGGGTGTTGGAATTTAATTGTCGTTTTGGGGACCCCGAAGCGCAAGCGCTATTGCCGTTGTTGGAAAGTGATTTGCTCGATGTGTTGGAGGCGTGCGTGAATGGCAACCTCGCGCAGTGTGAGGTGAAATGGAAACGCGGCGCGGCGGCGTGCGTGGTTCTCGCGTCGGGCGGTTATCCGAATCAATACGCGACGGGTATTCCGATTCATGGACTCGACGCGATGCAGAATCGCAACGCGCTGATTTTTCACGCGGGAACGAAACTGCAAGACGCGCAAGTGGTGACGAACGGCGGGCGCGTGTTGTGCGTGACCGGCGTCGGAAAAAATTTAGGTGACGCGTTGGATACCGCCTACGCGGCAATTCGCCCCATTCATTTTGAAGGAATGCAATTTCGACGCGATATTGGCAAAAAGGACTGGAGACTAGAGACTAGAGATTTTGCGCTCCACGCAAAATGACAAGTCTCCAATCTCCAATCTCCAATCTCTAACATGAGCTCGGCATATTCCGAAAGCGGGGTGAACATTGACGCGGGCAATCGCGCGGTGGAATTGATGCGCGACGCGGTGCGCGCGACGTACAACAAAAACATTCTCGCGGGCATCGGCGCGTTCGGCGGATTGTTTGACGCGAGTGAATTGAAAAACATGCGCGCGCCCGTTCTCGTCGCGTCAACCGATGGCGTGGGCACCAAAGTCAAAATCGCCGCGCAAGCAAGACATTTGGAAAATATCGGGCGTGACCTCGTGAATCACTGCATCAACGATATTTTGGTGCAAGGCGCGCAGCCATTGTTTTTCATGGATTACATTGCGAGTTCAAAACTGATTCCCGAAAATGTTGCCGCAATTGTGACGAGCATGGCGGAGGCGTGTCGTGAGGCGAACATCGCGTTATTGGGCGGCGAGACGGCGGAAATGCCCGGCGTCTATTTGGAAAATGAATTTGATGTCGCGGGAACGATTGTGGGAATTGTCGAGCGCGAAAACATCTTGCCGAAAAATAATTTACGCGCGGGCGATGTGTTGATTGGTTTGAAATCAAACGGCTTGCACACGAACGGTTATTCGTTAGCGCGCAAAATTTTTCAGGATGTTCCGTTGGATACAGTTTTTCCTGAACTCGGTGAACCATTGCAAAATATTTTGCTCGCGCCGCATCGCTCGTATTTGCGCGCGTTGGAAAAGTTTATCGCGCAATCATCGCCCATCAAAGCGCTCGCGCACATCACCGGCGGCGGCATCGTGGAAAATCTGCCGCGCGTCTTGCCTGAAAATCTTTCCGCGCACATTGAACTCGGCTCTTGGCAAATTCCACCCTTGTTCCAACTGATTCAACAGCGCGGCGAAATTCCTACAGCCGAAATGTTCCGCGTGTTCAACATGGGCATCGGCATGCTTGCGATTGTGGCAAAGGAAGATGCGCGCGAATTTCAAAAAGACTTGAGTGAAGAATCGTTCCTAATCGGAGAATTAGAGACTGGAGACTGGAGATTACGAATCTCTAATCTCTAATCTCCAATCTCTAGTCTCGATTCTTGCAATGAAACGTTTAGTCGTCCTCATCTCCGGCAACGGCTCGAACTTGCAAGCCATTCTCGACGCGTGCGCGAACGGCGAATTGAACGCGCGCGTCATTGCGGTGATTTCCAACAATGCAGACGCGTTCGGGTTGACGCGGGCGCGGCGCGCGAATGTTCACGCGCTTTTGAAAGCGAAAGATAAATCTCAAGACCGTCGCGCGTATGATGCCGAACTCGCGGAACTTGTTTCGCAATACGAACCCGATTTTGTAATTCTCGCGGGTTGGATGCGAATTTTATCGTCCGCGTTTCTCGACAAATTTCCCAATCGCGTTGTGAACTTGCATCCCGCGCTGCCCGACACCTTTCCCGGCACGCACGCGATTGAACGCGCGTTTAATGCTTATCAGCGCGGTGAAATTTCACACACGGGCGTCATGGTGCATCTCGTTCCCGACGAAGGCGTTGACAGCGGTCCCGTTCTCGCGCAAGAGATTGTGCCGATTGAAAAAAATGACACGCTCGAAACGTTAGAAACGCGAATACATCAAGTCGAACATCGGTTGTTGGTTGAAACAATAAAGAGACTGGAGACTGGAGACTAGAGATTGGAGACTAGAGATTGGACATTCGTCTCCAGTCTCCAATCTCCAATCTCGTTTTTTAACATGCCCAAAGCGATTCTTTCCGTTCACGACAAAACAAATCTCATTCCCTTTGCGCGCGGTTTGCGCGAATTGGGCTGGACGTTGATTGCGTCCGGCGGCACGGCGCGCGCGCTGCGCGAAAATCAAATTCCCGTGACAGAGGTTGCAGAGTATACACAATCGCCCGAAATTCTCGGCGGACGCGTAAAAACATTGCATCCTGCGATTCACGGCGGCTTGCTCGCGCGCAGCAATGACAATGACCTTAAGGAATTGCAACAGTTGAATTGGGATTATATTGATTTGGTTGCGGTGAATTTGTATCCGTTCGAGAAAACTATCGCGCAAGAAAATGTCACGCTCGACGACGCGATTGAAAACATTGACATTGGCGGCGTCACGCTCATTCGCGCGGCGGCGAAAAATTTCCAACGCGTGACGCTTGTATGTGACCCGAACGATTACGAAAATGTGCTGAACGAACTGCGCGAGGGGGGGGTGAAGGACGCGACAAGAAAAAATTTGGCGGTGAAAGGTTTTTCGCTCACCGCGCATTACGACACAACCATTCACTCGTATCTCGCCAATCTCCAATCTCCAATCTCCAATCCCCAATCTCCAATCTCTAATCTCCAATCTCCCCTCCGCCTCACTGCGTTTCCCGTCCAACAACTCCGTTACGGCGAAAATCCGCATCAGCGCGCGACATTGTATTCGTTTGAGCCGAACGGCGGCGCGTTGGGCGGGCGCGTGTTGCAGGGCAAGGAATTGTCGTACAACAATCTGCTTGACCTCGATGCCGCGTGGCGCGGCGTAGTGAGTTTCTCTGACGCTCGGGACGACACGAGCGTTGTCATTGTGAAACATCTTTCACCGTGCGGAATCGCGAGCGCGAAAAGCTTGCGCGCGGCGTTTGAACAGGCGCGCGCGTCGGACCCGATTTCGGCGTTCGGCGGCGTGATTGCGGCAAATCGCGCGTTCGATGCCGAGACCGCCAACGCGTTGGGCGAATTGTTTGTGGAATGTATCGCCGCGCCCGCGTTCACGGACGACGCGCGCGAAATTTTGGCGAAACGAAAAAATTTACGGCTCGTCGAAATGCCTGATTTGGACATCGAGCCGCGTTATGAATTGCGAACGATTACGCGCGGCATTTTGAAACAGGATGTAGATTTCGGCGATCCTGAAAATACGGAATGGAAAATAATTTCCAAACGCGCGCCGAGCGAGGACGAATTGCGCGCATTGAAATTCGCGTGGAAGGTATGTCAACACGTAAAATCAAACGCGATTGTTTTCGCGCGGAATTTTGAAAATGGCATCGCCACCGTCGGCATTGGCGGCGGACAACCGAATCGCGTGGACTGTGTAAAAATCGCCGCCGAACGCGCGGGCGAACAAGCGCGCGGCGCGGTGATGGCGAGCGACGCGTTTTTTCCATTCCCCGATTCGGTGGAGGTTGCCGCGCGCGCGGGCATCACCGCGATTATTCATCCCGGCGGCAGCGTGCGCGATGCGGATTCGCTTGCTGTCGCGGACGCCAACAATATCGCGATGGTGGTGACGGGCGCGAGACATTTTAGGCATTGAAGGGAACAAGTAGACAAGGGGACAGGTAAAGAGGCAACATGAACGACCAAATTTTTCAACACCTCGACGCGTTGACGTTTGATGATTTGCTGATTGTGCCGGGTTATACGCAAGTGCTGCCCGATGCGACGAATGTGCAAACGCGTTTGACCGAGACGCTGTGTTTGAACATTCCATTATTGTCTGCCGCGATGGATACTGTGACCGAAGCGCGTATGGCGATTGCGTTGGCGCGCGAAGGCGGACTAGGAATTTTGCATCGCAACCTTTCGCCGCACGCGCAAGCCGATGAGGTAGAAAAAGTGAAACGCTCTGAATCGGGCATGATAGTGGACCCGATAACCCTTGCGCCGGACGCTACGTTGAGCCAAGCGGAAGAATTGATGGCGCGCTATCGCATCAGCGGCGTGCCGATTACGGAAGCGGGAAATAAATTGGTTGGCATCTTGACGAATCGCGATACGCGTTTTGTCGAGCCGTCCGATATGGCGCGCCCCGTCAGCGATTTCATGACGCGCGAAAAATTGATTACAAGTCACGTCGGCACGACGCTCGACGAGGCGAAAACAATTTTGCAAAAACATCGCATCGAAAAACTGCCGCTCGTGGATGAGGGGGGGGTGTTAAAAGGACTCATCACCGTCAAGGACATTCAAAAGAAACGCGATTATCCGAACGCGGCGGTGGATGCGCGCGGACGGTTGCTCGCGGGCGCGGCGGTGGGCGTCGGCGCGGATTTGGAAACGCGCGTCGAGTTGTTGCTTGACAAAGGCGTTGACGTGCTTGTCGTGGATACCGCGCACGGCCATTCGGCGGGCGTCGTCAATGCGATTAAACGCATCAAACAAAATTGGCGCGACGCGACGGTGATTGCGGGCAACGTGGTGACAGAAGAAGGGGTGAATCTTTTGCTCGACGCGGGCGCGGATGTTTTAAAAGTGGGCGTCGGCGCGGGTTCGATTTGCACGACGCGCGTGATTTCGGGCGCGGGGATGCCACAAATGACGGCGATTTGGGAATGCGCCCGCGCGGCGCATCAACGCGGCGCGACGATTATTGCCGACGGCGGAATCAAATACAGCGGCGATATTGTGAAAGCGATTGTGGCGGGTGCGGACGCGGTGATGCTCGGCAGTTTGCTCGCGGGCTTGGAGGAATCGCCGGGCGAATTGGTTTTGTACGAAGGGCGTCAATTCAAAATGTATCGCGGCATGGGTTCGCTCGGCGCAATGTCAAGCCGTTTCGCCGCCGACCGTTACGCGTCGGGACAAACGGGTTCGGGCAAACTCGTTCCCGAAGGCATCGAAGGCATGGTGCCCTATCGCGGCACCACGCACGATTACATTTACCAACTCGTTGGCGGTTTGCGTTCGGGAATGGGTTACGCGGGAGCCGCAACCTTAAAAGATTTGCACACGAAAACAAAATTGCGCCGTATCACGAACGCGGGCTTGATTGAATCGCATCCGCACGATGTGACGATTACGCGCGAGGCGCCGAATTATCAGGCGCGGGCGGGATGAGCCGCGTGGATCTTTTTTTATGCGGACGTTGCAATGTTACGCAAGTGATTGAGCTTTTCGGGTGTGAGAGCTATGAGGTAAAGGATGGCGAACAAGACCGCTAAAGTTTTGGAATTGTCGAGTTGTTGATTTCTTGCGCGCTTTTGGTTTCGTTCGAGCGCGCTGCCCATTGGCGGTTTGCCGCGCGCTTGTTTTTCGCGCGGGACGTTTGTTTCAAGCATTAAAGCTGTTCGCGCGCGCAAGCGCGTGTCATGTGGAAAATAAAAAAGCGAGACGCCATTCGAGATGGCGCCGCGCTTTTGTTTTAACAACTGATGTTACGCATTGGTAGGGCAAATTTGAAATTTGCCGTACATTTGCGCGCTATTTTTTAGTGAACGTGCGTAACGTGAGTTAATAATTCGACAAAAGCGCTATTTTCGGCTCAACGATTGCGCCCATATTTTTCGTGACTGCTCACCCAATCGCTCGACGAAATCGCGCTGGCGAGCGAAATTTCTCCCGCCAAGACGACGCCCGCCACAATCTCGGCGAGCTTGTTCACTTTGCCTTTGCCCACGCAGCCGAGAATCTGCAGACTTTCGTTTTGCGTGGCGAGTTTCACCCCCCCCCATGCGTCGCCACAATCAACGAGGGAATTGTTATCGAAATATACAAATCATTGTTCGGCGTCATTTCGCAATAAATGATGCCCGCCGATGATTCGGACACATTCGCCACATCTTGGCCCGTCGCGATAAACATCGCCGTAATGCCGTTCGCGGAATGCGCGCCGTTATTGTTGACGCCCGACATGAAACCGCCGACGTTCGCGACGTTGTAATGATAAAAAAGTTTTTCCGGCTCGACGCGCATATTTTCAATCAATACATCGCGTTTGACCACCGCTTCGGCGACGACGCGCTTGCCGCGCGTGCGCGCGATATTAATCCACGACGCTTTTTTGTCCGTCGCGAAATTCGATTCGAGATAAAAATTCGTGATGCCCGCATAATTGTCAATCATCCAACTGCACGCGGCAAAGGTGGCGCGTCCGACCATGTTTTGTCCCGCCGCGTCGCCGGTTGAATAATTGAAACGCAAGAACGCGAATTTGTTGGCGAGATACGGGTCAATGTCTTGCAATTTCGCCACCGAGGAAGTGGCTTCGGCTTGTTCTTTGATCGCGGCGAAATTGTTTTCGACCCATTTGACGAAATCGCGCGCCGCGCGCGCGTTGCTAAACACAAAGACCGGCGCGCGCTGCATCGCGTCGTCCAAAACCGTCGTCATGACTCCGCCGGATAAATTCAAAATTTTGATGCCGCGATTGTACGACGCCACCAACGTGCCTTCGGTGGTGGCGAGCGGAATCAAAAAATCGCCGACGGCGTGTTCGCCATTGATTTTTAATGGCCCCGCTAGGCCGATGGGAATTTGCGCTACGCCGATGAAATGTTCGATGTTGCCTTTCAAGAGATGCGGATCGAAAGAATATTGATTAATGTGTTGGAGTTTGACGCCGCTGACCTGTTCGAGCAGCGCTTGACGTTGTTTGATAATCGCGGGCGCGTAATCGTCATTTTCATCGCGCGGAATTTTGATGCCCTGCGCCACCGCGTCGCTGATGGCATCGTCCACCTTGAATTGCAACTTGCCAAAATTTTTCGCTTCAAAACCAAGTTCGATTTCGTGCTTGCCTTTGGGCAGCGCCGGCAAAGCGGTCTGCACCAGCAGCGGCATTCGCAGCGGAAACGACAGCGGCGCGACGTTCGAGATTTGCGAAGGTTCCAACGCGCGCCCGTCGGCGAGAATGAGTTTGACCGTGTTGAGCGGCGCCTCTTTGCCATTTACGGCGATTTTGCGGATGCCGACCAACTCTACATCGCTTAACCGATTCTTGACCGCGAACTGCACTCCGTCGGGCGTGTTTTTCAAACTGCCTAACGTGTACAATTTTTTCAACAACATACTGGGAATAATCATGGGCGAGACTCCTTCGGTGAAATACAAACGCGCACAGTCTAACATAAATTCTTGGCGCGCGACAAGCGCGCGGCGTCGAACGCGCGCGGAAAAAAAGTTTGCGCGTTCGGCGCGTTGGCGCGACAATGCAAGCGCCGGCAGCCGCGCGTAAAACACTTTGCGACCTGTCGGACAAATTTCAATGTCGAAAGGAGTCGTATGGCAGACAGTGTTTACAAAATCATCGAGTTAGTTGGCACCAGCGCCGAGTCGTGGGAAAAAGCCGCGCTCAGCGCAATCGAAACCGCGCAAAAGAGTTTGCGCGATTTGCGTATCGCCGAGGTGGATAAATTGGATATGCAAATCGAGGACGATAAAATTGTGGCATATCGCGCGCGCGTGCGACTCTCGTTCAAATATCACGTGGACGAAGATTGAGACAAACGCTAACTGTCTCGCAAGCAAAAAATGCGGCGGCGAAAATTTTTTCGCCGCCGCATTCTATAGATCTTTAGATTTAATTTTGGAAAGCCATGCCAAGACCCTTCGGGTTTCCGAAAACCCGAAGGGTCTGACAGGCCAAAATCTTTTCTGAGCCTCTGTAGTGGGCGCCGCACGCGCCGCGCATTTCAAATCACCAGGTCCGGTTCGATCTCGCGCGCCAACTGCACGCGCGCCAGATGCAAACGCGTCAACGACGCTTTGGCGATTTCGCGCATGAACACATAGCCCATCGCGGGGTCCAGCTCAAAAAGCGCGCGCAGCAACGCGCCGTCCAGTTCCAACATTACGCAGCGCGTCGCCGTGCGCGCCGTCATTTGATAATGATGCGGTTCAATCAACGCGGAAATGCCGACCGGAATGCCGGCATTGAGTTCACCCGCCAAGACGCGCTGTTTGGGCTGTCCCTTTATATTGAAATACAAATCCACATGGCCCTGCAGCGGCAAATACAATTTGTCCGCCGCGTCGCCTTCTTGAAACAAAGTGACGTTCGGCTCGAAATGTTTTTCTGTCGTCAAATGGGCGATGATATTTAACTGCGCCTCGTCTAAATCGGCGAAAAACGATTCGGCATAAAGTTGTTTAATCGAAAGCATGGGTAAACTACCTCCTTTGAAAATGTACGGCAAATTTCAAATTTGCCGTACGTTGCCCACATTTTCATCGGCTGTTGGCGAGCCGGCGGTTCATGGACAACTCTAAAAATGTCTGACAAATTTCAAATTTGTCAGACCCGCTGCCCCTTCTAATCGGCTGTAGGCGAGCTAACGGCTCGTAGACAACCTTGGCGAATTTTAAATCCTTTTTATAAAAACATATCCGAGTCTGAACGCGGTCAAAATCGCGTTTGGGTCGCGCGCGCGGCTTGACAGGCGCGGGTGGGTCCTGTAAGCTCTGGTTTATGACCCAAGCTCTCGCGCGCTTTTCCGCTATCACGCGCGCCTGGTTTCGCCAAACGTATGGCAAACCGACGCCGCCGCAAGCGCAAGGTTGGCTGCCGATTCAACGCGGCGAACATACGCTCATTCTCGCGCCCACCGGTTCGGGTAAAACGCTCGCCGCGTTTTTGTGGGGTATTGATGAATTGTTTCGCACGCTAGAGAGCTCACAGGAGACAGACGACAGACCGCAGACCGCGAAACAGCGTCGCTCGTCGTCTGCCGTCCGTCGTCCGCCGTCAGAAGGCATTCACCTCCTCTACGTCTCGCCGCTCAAAGCATTGAACAACGATGTCGAACGCAATTTGCAAGCGCCGCTTAAAGGCATTCGCGAATTTGCCGCGCAGCGAAAAATTCATTTGCCGCACATTCGCGCCGCGGTCCGCACAGGCGATACGCCCGCGAAAAATCGCGCGGACATGCTCAAACATCCGCCGCATATTTTGATTACGACGCCCGAATCGTTGTATTTGATGCTCACGAGTCCGCGCGCGCGTGAATTATTTCGGACAACGCGCGTCGTCATCGTGGACGAAATTCACATGCTCGCAGGCGATAAACGCGGCGTCCATCTCGCGCTCTCGCTTGAGCGCTTGCAGCGCATCGCCAATCAGCCCATCCAACGCATCGGGCTTTCCGCGACGATTCAACCGTTGGAAGAGGTCGCAAACTTTTTGGGAGGCCAAGAAAAGAGACCAGAGACTAGAGACTCGCAATCTCCAGTCTCTAGTCTCCAGTCCCCACTCTCCGCTCTCCACTCTCGTCCCATCACCATCGTTGACGCGCGCTATGAAAAAAAACTCGAGCTGGAAGTCGTCACCGTCGTGGATGATTTTCGGCAGCTCGGCGGCGCGGATTCTATTTGGGCGCACATCATTCCCAATGTGTTGAACGATATTCGCCAACATCAGACCACGCTGATTTTTTCCAACAGCCGTCGCCTGGCGGAGCGCACAGCCGACCGTTTGAACGCGCAGTTGGAAGCGGAACAATCCGAAGAAATCGAACCGGGCAGTTCTGCTGCGCTCGCGCCCGACGGTGTGATGCGCGGTCGCGGCATTTTTGCGATTGGGGCGCAGGGACCCATTCGCGCGCATCATGGCAGCATGTCCAAAGAAACGCGACGCGCTTTGGAAGAAGATTTGAAAGCGGGCAAGTTACCCGCGCTCATCGGCACGAGTTCGCTCGAATTGGGCATTGATATTGGTTCAGTGGATTTGGTCGTGCAGTTGCAATCGCCCAAGAGCGTGGCGCAGGGACTGCAGCGCGTCGGACGCTCGGGCCATCTCGTCGGACAAACAAGTCACGGTAAAATTTACGCGACGTTCCGCGAAGATTTGGCGGAAGCGGCGGCGATTGCGCGCGGCATGTTGGAAGGCGCGGTGGAGCCGACGCATACGCCGCAGAACGCGCTCGATGTGCTGGCGCAGCAAATCGTCGCGTGCGTGGCGATGGAGGAGTGGGACGCGGACGAATTGTATCAACTCGCGCGCGGCGCGTATCCGTACCGTCAGCTCACGCGCCGCGCGTATGAATCGGCGTTGGATATGCTCGCGGGAAAATATTATCTCGATGCGCCGGGCGTGCGCGCCGCCGAAATGCTGCGTCCCAAAATCGCGTGGGACAAGGTGAACAATCGTTTGCGCGCGCTGCCGGGCTCGCGTCTGCTCGCGCTCTCGAATGTCGGCACGATTCCCGATACGGGACAATATAAAATTTATTTGGACGACAATAAAACGCGGCTCGGCGAATTGGACGAAGAATTTGTTTTTGAAACGCGCCCCGGCGATACGTTCTTGTTCGGTTCGCAGGTGTGGCGCGTGTTGGAAATCAAGGATGACCGCGTGTTGGTGGAAAAGGCGCCGGGCGCGACGCCGCGTATGCCATTCTGGCGCGGCGATGCGGCGTGGCGCCCGTTTGCGTTGGGCGAGCGCATTGGAAAATTTCGGCGCGACATTTTCGTGATGCTAGAGACCCCAAGGGTTTTCGACGCGGATGCTTCATCCGAACAACGTCGTACAAAAACCCTTGGGGTCTTGCAACGTGAATACGCGCTCGACGAAAAATCCGCGCGCAATCTCATTGCTTATGTCGAATCGCAAATCAAATCATTCGGCGCGATTTCTTCGGATAAAACAATTATTATCGAAACGTTTCAAAACGCGGCGGGCGACCCGTATATGGTGATTCATTCGCCGTTCGGCGGACGCGTCAATGGCGCGTGGGCGGTCGCGTTGACCAGCTTGTTTAGCGAACGCGCGGGCATCCTTCCCGAAACGCTGACGAATGACGATGGCATCATTTTTCGTTTCAATGCCGACGCTCCGCCGACGCCGCTCGAATGGGTGACCCAGCTCGCCGCGCCCGAAGCGCGCGAACGCATCTTGCGCGAACTGCCCGAATCCGCCGTGTTTGGCGCGCGCTTTCGGATGAACGCGGCGCGCGCGTTATTGCTCACTAAACCGCGCGCAGGCAAACGCGCCCCATTTTGGTTGCAGCGGTTAAAAGCGAAAGATTTGCTCGCGTTGACAAAACGCGCGCCTGAATTTCCGATTTTGGTTGAGACGTATCGCGATGTGTTGAGCGACGTTTTTGATTTGGCGCATTTGGAACTTGTCTTGGACCGCATCGCTTCGGGTGAAATCCAAATCGTTACGCGTCAAGCTGTTACGCCGTCGCCCGTCGCGTCGGGCTTGTTGTTTAATTTTGTCAGCGCGTTTTTGTACGAATGGGATGCGCCGAAAGCGGAGCGCAAGCTGCAATTATTGTCGGCGCCGCATCAATCGCTCCAAGAGGTGATGCAGGACGTTGATTGGAGCGAACTGCTCAAGCCGGATATTCTCGCGCAAACATTAGGCCAGCTGCGGTATACAGCGCCGGGCGCTCAAGCGCGCACGCGCGAGGAATTGTATTTCTATTTGCGCGAGTTGGGCGATTTGACGGCGCAAGAGCTGTACGCGCGCAGCGCGGGCGATACGGACGCGTGGCTGCGCGAATTGGCGGCGGCAAAGCGAATCAGCGAGATTGAAATTCCAACGCGGCGCGGCGTTGAAACGCGTTGGGTAAGCGTCGAGAACGCCAATGAATATCAAACGTTCGCGCAGAATGCCAAGTTATTGAAACGTTTGCTCGCGGTCGGCGGGCCCATCACGCGCGCGCGAATTTTGGAACGTTACGCGTTTGACGAAACGTGGCTGGACGCGACGCTGGCGCAGTGGGCGCAAAATGGCGCAAGCGCGCGCGGACATTTCACCGCGCGCGCGGCGGATGAATATATTGACGCGGCGCTGCTCGAACAAATTCATCGGCGCACGTTAACGGCGCTGCGCGCCGAAGCGCAGCCCGTTTCGATTTTCGCGTACGCCGATTTTTTGGCGCGTTGGCAGCGCGTGCATCCCGAAACGCGTTTGCGCCAAGCTGACGCGGCGGAAATCGTTTTGAAACAACTGCGCGGCGTCTCGCTCGCGGGAGTCGCATGGGAACGCGATGCGCTGCGCGCGCGCATCGAAAATTATTCCGAAAACGCTTTGGACGCGCTTGCGAAAAATGGCGCGTGGATTTGGGTGGCAGAGGGCAATGATGCCAAGCGCATCAAGGTGAAATTTTTCGCGCGCGGCGAGGGCGCGCTGTTTTTGCCCGAACCGAATTTGGCGGACCTGAGCGCGCCCGCGCAAACGGCGTACGAATTTTTAAAACAAGAAGGCGCGTCATTTGGCGCGGATATTCAAAGCGGGACAAGTTTAAAAGCGGATGAATTGGCGAACGCGCTGACAGAACTCGCGCTGCGCGGCCTTGTTACGAATGACGAGCTCGCGACCTTGCGAAAGCTCATCGAATATGGCGCGGTGTTTCGTTCGGCGCGGATTCAAGCGCGCGCGCCGCGCCAACCGATTTCCGCGTTCGAACAAGAATTGAACGCGCGCTTGGGACCGCGCCCTTTGAAAACAACGTATTATCGCGAAATGAAAAAGCGCGCGATGGCAAAGACGGCGCATACGATTTCACAGCAAGCGCCGTCGTGGCGCGGACGTTGGACGCTTGCGCGGCGCGCGGCGATTTTGGGCGCGCCGCTTTCGGAGGAAGCGCGCGCGGCAAAATGGGCGCGCGTATTGTTGGAACGCTACGGCGTCGTCACACGCGAAATTCTAGAACGCGAAGAAATTCCAAATTTGAATTTGGTATACGCCGAATGGCAGCGGATGGAATGGCGCGGGCAGGCGCGGCGTGGAATTTTTGTAGCGGATATGCCGGGCGCGCAATACGCGTTGCCCGAAGCGGTGGAACAGTTACGCGCGACATCAGACGCGCCGGGCGAAGCGCTGTGCTTGTTGAATGCGGTTGACCCCGCGAATTTATTTGGCGGCGCAGAGCGCGCGTGGAAATTCGCGCGTGTGCCTTCGACGTATGTGGCGCTGTGGCGCGGGCAGCCCGTGTTGATTGCGCAAGAGAATGGCGAACGTTTGACGACGGCGGCGGATGTAAAGACAGAGCTTGTGCGCGATGCGCTGCAAACTTTTTTTGCGCGCGCGAACGCGCCGCGACACATTGTCGTGACAGAGTGGAACGGCGAAAATATTTTGGGCAGTCGCGGCGAGACGTTATTGCAAACGCTCGATTTTTATCGAACGCCAAAAGGGATGGAGCGCTGGACACGCACACCCCCATAGACGCGCATTGTGATTCTTGCTATAATCGTTCTTGCGGCGCGCTGGACGCGCCGCGTACTATATCTTTTTATCTTCAGTCGGTGACTGAAAGGAGTGTCGTATGGCATCTATGACCGCATCCATGAGCAAAGTGACTGTGCCGTGGTGGTTGTTTTTGATTGAAGGGATCGCGACGTTTATCGTCGGTTTGCTGCTCTTGACGAACCCGGCGGCTACGGTCATTGTATTGATTCAGTTTCTCGGCATTTGGTGGTTGGTGGACGGGATTTTAGACATTGTGAGTATGTTCATTGACCGCACCGCGTGGGGCTGGAAATTGTTTAGCGGCATTGTCGGAATTATCGCGGGTATTGTGATTCTCCAACATCCGTTCTGGTCGCCCATCATCGTGACGAGCATGCTCGTCCTCATTTTGGGTATTCTCGGCATCTTGCAGGGTATCATGGGCATCATTGGCGCATTCAAAGGCGGCGGATGGGTGTCGGCGGTTTTTGGCATCGTCAGCATTCTCATCGGTATTTTGCTTTTGAATAATCAACTCGCCGCGGGAATTGGTTTGTGGCTTTTGATTGGCGCTTTTGCGCTCGTCGGCGGCGCGGTTGGAGTTTGGCAGGCGTTCAAAATCAAGAAATTGCAAAACGCCTAAATGAGGGCAGCGCTTTTTGGCGCGGTGTCAGTTGAAATAATAAAAAGCGGTTTCGTCTTGAGCAGAGACGAGACCGCTTTTTTATGTCCGTTTTCTGTGAGGGCTAAAGTTTGGAATTTGCGGCGGCTGCGCGCGGTTTGTGATTGCCGCACGCGTCACCAAACAAACGCGGCGCAGCTATGCTTTTGCGCCGCGCCGCGTGGATTGATCTAGAGCAAATTCCGATTTGATGAAAGGTCTCATATCTCGGACCAGATGGGAATTCGATCTAACGCAAAGATTCAACTTCCCAATTCCATCTCTTCCGCTTGATTCAATGCGCCTGCGCCTTGCGTTAAATCGTCCAAACCGTCCAACGCCATCGCGCGTCCGACATCGCGCGCGGCTTGGGCGGCGGCGAGGTCCGCCAAACCTTCCGCGATTTTTTCTTGGCCGTGTTCCGCTTGTTCCGCGCTGAGCGCGGCGGCGACCTGCGCGGCGGCTAACGCATCCATGCCGTCTTGCACTTCGTCGGCGCCGAAATCGGCGACGCGTTGTCCGCTGGCGCTGATAGATTGCGCGAGCTGCACGGTGCCGTGCGAGCGTCCGATATCGCCCACCGCAAACGCTTTCATTCGCAGCCCCATTTCACTCAAAAATTGCGCGAGCGCCGGCATATCCATCGCGAGCGTCACTTCGCTGACGACGCTGATTTGGCCCGCCATGCCGGCGAGCTCCATGCCGCGCGCCAAATCGCCCGCGCTCATCGCGCGCACAATCGCGCTCATGGAGGTAATGCTTTGCGAAATGGCGAGCATGTCCGCGCCTTGCGACATGTCGCGCAGCGCGTTATTGGCGGCGACGTCGCTGAGCAACGACATGTGGTCGGACGTGGTGAGCGCGCCTATTCCGGTGGCTACGTTTACGGCGCCTGATTCGGCGGCGGCTTGGGATGCGCGATTCCATTCACTCGCCGCCATCAACGTATCTTCGCCGCGCGACATTTGCGCCGCGCCCGCGTACGCTTTTTCCGCCGCCAATTTTTGTTGTTTACTCACCGCTTTGCCCGCTTTGGCTTTGCCGGGTTTCTTGCTTTTTGCCATAGTGTCCCTCCTTGAATTTTTGATTGTGACTTTGATTTTTAATTTAGCGGGTTTGATTGTCCTGCCAACCCAATTCGCGCAAAACTTTTTTATCGGTTTCGCTCAAATTCGCCTGCGCCAACAAATCGGGGCGGCGTTCCAAGGTGCGCCCGAGCGCTTGGTTGCGCCGCCACTGTTCGATTTGCGCGTGGTGTCCCGACAATAAAATGTCCGGCACGCGCATGTCGCGAAATTCGAGCGGACGCGTGTACTGCGGATATTCCAACAAGCCGGTCGCGTGCGAATCTTGATGCGGCGCGCCCGGGTCGCCGACGACGCCGGGAATAAAGCGCGCAATCGCGTCAATTAACGCCATCGCGGGAATTTCGCCGCCGGTCAAAACATAATCGCCAATCGAAATTTCGTCGTTCACGAGCGCGCGCACGCGTTCGTCAATGCCTTCGTAATGTCCGCACAAAAGCGCCACGCGCGGCTGCCGCGCGTACGCGCGCGCGATGGCGGTGTCTAACACGCGTCCCTGCGGCGTCATTAAAATTAACGGCGGGCGCGCCTGCGCTTCGACGCCCAAGATATTTTCGACCGCTTCAAAAATCGGTTCCACTTTCATCACCATGCCGCCGCCGCCGCCGTAGGGCGTATCATCGCAGACATGATGTTTGTCGCGCGTAAACGCGCGGATATTGTGCGTAAAAATTTCCACCAAGCCCGCCGCGCGCGCGCGCTGCAAGATACTGTCGTCAAACACGCCCGCGAACATGCCGGGGAAAAGGGTAAACACGTCGAAACGCATCGCGCGTTATTGTAGCACAAATATAAAATAAATCGCGTCGTATTTTGCAAGCTGCGCAAATAAAAAAACGCGCCGGGCTGAAAGGCCTTGCGCGTTTTCATTCGGTTCGAGCGTCTTTACGGAATGGGCGCGCAAAGATATCCGGTTGTGCCGGTCAATTTATTGCTGCCGTAGGGATTGCTGACTGACGCGCTAATTTTGGGCGGAGTCGCGCCGCGCGTTTGGACGATTGCGATGCCGTGAAAATTCGTTCCGACGGCGGCGAATAAACTGTCGGAAAATTTTACAGTGGTCGTCGCATGCGGCGCGAGCTTGACGCGCGTCTGCGCCAATTTCGCGCCCGTGTTCGGGTCAAAGAGGCGCACAATCACTTTGGCGTTGCGCGCTTCGGTATTCAACAATGTGAGCTGACTGTTTTCAGTGGCGGAGCGCGCAGTGTCGCCGCACACATACCGCGAGTTCAGTTGCGCATTCGGCAGACCATCCGCGCCGGTCAAGCGCTTGGCTTTGGCGCTGACGCTCAACGCGCTGACGCCGAGCGGTTCGCTCGCGGTGATTTTTGCCCAACCGATAAAACCGGCGCCGAGAAAATTGAACGCCGCATCATTCAATAGAAATTGCGCGCTGCCGTTCGCGGGGACTCCGCTGGCGGTGTGAATGCCGAGCGACGCGCCAGCCGTCGAGAAAAATTCAATGGTAATATCTGCCGCGTTCGCGCCATTGTTGCGCGCGAAAATTTCGGACCAATTTTGCGCGACGCCCTTGGCGTTGCTTTTGCGCTCCACTTGATTCAGGTACACCAGCGTGTCTAGCTCATCCATCGCCAGCGCGCGTACGGCGGCGGTGTCTCGGACATAGCGCGTTTGCAGCGCCGCGACAATATTTTGCGTCGCGTCTAGCGTGACGCTGCCCGTAAAGGTCGCACTGGGAAAAATTGCGTTGGTGTTGAGATAGAATGGCTGATGCGCGGCGAGGGAAGTTGTTTGTTGATGCGCTTGCGAACCGTCGGCGTTATAAAAGGTGATTGTCACATCGGCATTCGCGCCGGTCGCGTTGTAGATTGCCAGAATGCTGTTTTGCGTATTATCCATCAAATGCCGCGCGAACGGAATCACTAGCTTGGGCGCGGGCGCGCTCGCGCTTTCGTACGCGTCGCGCGAATTTTTATTCTTGTTCGCCGCGAGCGCGATGGCTTGGATATTTTTGTCGGATGAAATGACCGCGCTGCCTTGAAAATTGGAACCGAGTGTATTGGGCAAGGTGATGAGTTTCGCGCCATTCGAGCTGATGAATTCCGTCGTCGTGTACGCGACCACGCCCGCGCTGTCATAAATATCAAGCTGCGCTGTCGCGCTGCCCGAGGGGTCGGGATTGAATATCAAGATTTGCGAAGTCATGGCGCCCGGCGCGACAGGCGCGAGTTCCGCGTCCGCTTCGGCGTCCGCCGCGTCGTCCGATTCTTGCGGCTGTGAGGTCGCGGCGGGTTCAGGCGTGACCGTGCTTTTGGGTTGACGTACGCGCGTCGCGCGCGCGGTTGGCGCGCCTTGCGCCAATAGTTTGGCGGGCATTGGCGAATTAAATGAAATGAGCGCAATGATCAACGCGCCGAAAATTCCGATGCTAAATAATTGTTTTATCATAGCTTGCATTGCTTGCGCCGCGCGCGTTATAGCGCGCGGGATGATTTTTTGTCGCGGTATTGCGTCAAACGTTGAAATCTATTTTAGAGCGTGGGCATTGATACGCGGCGTTGCGCGATAAATATTTCTAGCGTTTGCGCGGCGACGGCGGGATCGTCGAGCGGCAAGATTAAACGTTCTAGCGGACACATGCCGCTATTGTATTTGTTGTGAATAAAGGGCACGCGACGCGCAGGATAAAAAGGAATGTTGTGTTTTTCTAAAACGGCGACAGCGGTTTCGCTGCCTATTGACGCATAAATTTCCACAATCCCCGCGTGCGCCGCAAGCATGGCGACGGCTTTGCCGACGAATTTGTCCGCTAAACTTGCGCCGCGCGCCGCGTCCGGCGATTGCTTGATCGTCTCCAATAGTTCGCTGATTCCCGCGCGGGAACCGCTGGCGATGACGTTCCCCTTTTTAACCAATACAAACGCGAGAGACTCGCTCTCCAAGATTTCTAGCGCGCGCTCGCCATCTGTCATACTATAAGTGTATCATGCAAGAATTTCAAACGCAAAACGCGGCGCGGCGCTATAATGGACGCAAGAGGTGACGCATGAAATTGGCTGTGGGCTCTGACGCCAAGACCTATTTGACCGACCGTGTGGTTATGGAATTGGAAAAGCGCGGCCATGCGGTCGAATTGTTTGGGCCGCTGCGCGCGGAGAATGAAAACAAAAGCGACGCGCTGAATTGGGTTCAGGTGGCGCAAGCGGTGGCAGAAGCGATTGTCGCCAACCGCGCGGACGAAGGCATTTTATTTTGTTGGACCGGCACGGGAGTCGCGCTTGCCGCCAACAAAATTCCGGACATTCGCGCGGCATTGTGTCACGACGCGGAAACGGCGCGCGGCGCGCGTTTGTGGAATCGCGCGAATGTGTTGTGTTTGAGTCTGCGCGCGACAACCGAGATTGTGGCGCGCGAAATTCTTGAGGCGTGGTTCAGCACGCCGTTGGGAACCGACCCCGACGATGTGTTGGCGGTGGCGCAAGTGAGAGAAATCGAATTCAAGTACGCGGGGAAATAGATAGTCAAGATTTATCCGTCTGGCGATTACCTGAATTTCCAGACCCCAAGAGTTTTTGAAAACCCTTGGGGTCTGGAAATTCGCTACGTTTTCGAGATGTGAGTAATCACCAGTGATCCGTTTATTTATTTACAGACTCGCTATGCAAATCAAAATCCAGAACGCGGTCCTCGAACTCGCGCAAGGCGATATCACGAAACAAGACACAGACGCGATTGTGAACGCGGCGAATTCGTCGCTGTTGGGCGGCGGCGGCGTGGACGGAGCGATTCATCGCGCGGCGGGACCGCAGCTGTTGGCAGAATGTCGGACGCTCGGCGGCTGCGCGACGGGCGACGCTAAAATCACGCGCGGTTATAATTTGCCCGCGCGTTATATTATTCACGCGGTGGGTCCGGTGTATCGCGATGGCACGCAGGGCGAGGCGGAATTATTGGCGGCGTGTTATCGGCGCGCATTGGAAATCGCCAACGCGCATGCTTGGCGCAGTCTCGCGTTTCCCGCGATTTCGACTGGCGTGTATGGGTATCCGATGGCGGATGCCGCGCGCGTGGCGTTCGCGACGATACGCGATTTTTTGACGCGACACGATACGCCGCAACTGGTTCGCATGGTATTGTATGACGCGCGCGCGCTGCAGACGCATGAAAATAGTATGCGGGAATTTTTTGCCATGTCGGCAGAGAATTGAAACATTTGAGGGTGGCGCGTCGTAGTTTGATGTATGAACGAAAATTATTTGGATGTGAACGGCTGGCGGACGCGTTATGCGCGCGCGGGCGAGCAAGGGCCGGCGCTCATTCTGTTGCACGGCTTGGGCGCATCGCTTGATTCGTGGAGTTTGAATCTTGAAGCGTTGGGGAAAATGTTCCGTGTATTTGCGCCCGACGTGCTTTATTTTGGCAAGAGCGCGAAACCGAAACACGCGCCATCGCACGCCGATTTTACCGCGTTCGTCGCGGCGTTTATGGACACGTTAAATATTCCGCGCGCGACATTGGTCGGCAATTCGATGGGCGGCGCGATTGCGACGCAGATGACAATTACGGCGCCGGAACGCGTGGAGCGTTTAATCTTGGCTGACCCTGCCGGCTTTGGGCGCGAGTTGGTCTGGTGGCTGCGTTTGCGGACGTTGATAGATTTGCGTCCGCGCGGGAAACTGCCGCCGCGCGCGCGGCGTTTCGCTTTGCGGCAATTGTTTTACAATCCGGACCGCGTGCCACCCGCGCTGATTGAGGCGATGGAGGCGCTGAATGCCGAGCCGGGTTTGTTTGAATCTTATCATCGCGTGCTGCGCGTCGGCGTAGATTTGCGCGGTTTGCGCGACACGATGTTGCGCGAGGTGCGCGATCAAGCGCATCGGATTCACGCGCCGACACTCTTGCTTTGGGGAAAACAGGATCGTGTGGTGCCGCTGCGACAGCTGGCGGTCGCGCAGCGAGAAATTCCGCACGCGCAAACGCATGTCTTTGATGAATGCGGACACGCGCCGCAAATCGAACATGCCGCGGAATTCAACGCTTTGGTGCGCGAGTTTATCTTGACGACAACGGCGGAATCCGCGTGACGCGCGCGCGCTTTTGACGCCACAAAGAGCGAATGGCGGATCGCGCCCGTCTTGGTCAAGTTGATGAGTTGAATGAGATTGCGCCGATGAATTGCATTGGGCGCAAGACGATTCGCAATGACGCGTGGGACACGCTCGCGACTTTGCAGTAGCTGTGTTTGCGGCGGCGCGCGTGACTCTTCAATCTTTGGTGATGATTTGAAAATTCCCCACGCAGACTGTCAGATGACAGATTGAGTGCGTTGCATGCCCCACTTAATGCGGGTTTGTCTGTGATTGGAACGCATCTTGCACCACATTTTTGAATTTCACCAACTGGGGTTCAAATAAAGCTTTGCTTCATTATCTTTGCGGCATCATTTGTTCTAACTCTCTTTGGACAACAGACAGTTAGTGCACATGATAATGGTTACAGATGGGAGTTTCCGAGTGCTCCCATCGTGTTCGAGGATAGAACGGCAAATTATGCTGATGGCGTAGCTCATGCCGCCCAACAGTATAATAATCAAACGGATTTGTCGGTTACGCAATGCCCATACAATGGGGATTGTGGGACTGTGATTTTCATAGAGGCTTACTATGGAGGAGAACCGGGTACTTTTGCAGGGCTGTCATTCAATTACAGCCATAGCAACCCATGCCATGTTTTTGCTCCCCCATACAACTCGACAGGTTACTGCAATACGAGCAATCATAGGGTCGATTTTGGATATATTTATTTCAATAACTACTATGGAGTGGTTTCGCCGGTTAGATGGAGTACTAAACACGAGGCAGGACATTCTTTCGGGCTCAACCACCTACCGGACTGTTCAATACTGAGTGTTATGCTGTCCAGTTGCCCACAGTTGCCGGTCAAGCTCAAAGCCCATGACAAAGCGGACATTAATGTTTGGTACTAGGCGTTAAAACGTTCAAACTAGATTACACGTTTCCAAGTGGGTTATATCTGAAGAGTCACGGATAGTTGTACAATTCTCCCAACGTACATAGGATTACGACAATTTGCCGAAGTTGAATGGAAATAAAATGCGAAAAATTACCTCAAAGCATATTCTCAGCATAATCATTTTCGGCGCCACAGCTATTTTAGGAATTTTCGCCGCTAAAATTGTTAAATCAATGACTATAGAAACCAATCGTGTCGCGCCAAATTCCGTGGTTAAGCCACAAAATTCAATTGCACTCATGCAGGGACCGCCGCAAAGTTTAGAGGAATTTGTACAGAAATCAGAAGTAATAGTAATTGGTCGCATCTCACGTTTTACAAAAGAAGGATTTGAAGGTCCTTATTGGTCCACAGACATCCAAGACAATCGTAATGTGCCAAAGATTGTACTGTACCCCGAAATCTGGACAGACTGGATAATGAATATAATCCAGTCAAGGAGTACAGCACACATGAAGAAACGACGAACCTTCACCGCCGAGTTCAAAGCGGAGCGCGTCTTGGACGCGCTCACGGGTAAATTCACCCCGGCAGAAATCTGTCGCGAATATTTATTGCAGCCCCAACAACTTTCGGAATGGAAAACCGAATTCATCACCCATGCCGCGTTGGTCTTTCAGCGCGAGGCGGAAAGTGAACTCCTCGCCGCGCGCGTCGCCGAACTCGAACGGCATGTCGGGTGCTTGACGTTGGATCTCGAAGCTTCAAAAAAAGTCTCGCGGCTCTTGCCCTCAGCGTTACGCAGAAACGGGCGCTCGTGAGCCGCTTGGCAACCCAGATTCCCGTCCAACGGCTTTGCAAGGTGCTGGACTTGCGGCGCAGCACGAAATATTATCGCGCGCGTGCCACGGCGGACGCAAGGTTGCAAGAGCAAATTCGCACGGTGACCGGAACGTATCCAACATATGGGGTGCGCCGCGTGACCGCCCAAGTGCGGCGCGATTACAAAATCAAGATAAATCATAAACGCGTAGCGCGCGTGATGCGCGAAATGGGGCTCAGCCGCAAAAAAAGGCGTAAAAAGCGTAAAACCACGCAAAGTCGACATGAATTTCCGCGCTATCCGAATTTGCTTACGGACTTGGACCTTGTGCGCCCGGATCAAGTCTGGGTGTGTGACATCACCTATATTCATCTGGCGCACGAAGATGTCTATCTCGCCGTAATCATGGACTTGTACACGCGTAGCATTCGGGGCTGGGAAGTGGGGCGTTCGTTGGAACAAGTCCTCACCCTCAACGCGTTGCAGCGCGCGCTCACGACGGGTTGTCCCGAAATTCATCATTCGGATCAAGGCGTGCAATATGCTTCGCCCAAATATGTCCAAGTCCTCGAAGCGCAGCACGTTCAAATCAGCATGGCGGAAGTCGGTGAGGCGACCCAAAATGCTCATGCAGAACGTCTGATGCGAACGATCAAAGAAGAGGAGGTGAATCTTTCCGAGTATCGCGATTACCACGACGCGCGCAAACGCATTGGCAAGTTTCTCGACGAGGTCTATCAGCACAAGCGCATTCACTCTGCGCTGGGCTATCTTACGCCTGCCGAGTATGAAAATAAATATCGCGCGCGCGCGAATAATTTAAACCTAACCGTCATACAAAAAACATGATTTTTGTGTCCAGTTTCAGGGGTACAGTACAGATGCCTTTACATCCGTTTAGTTACTTTGACCTTGAAATCGTTCAAGTGATTGCGAATCCACATGAAATCCCACTTCCGAGTGCGGTTTCAATCAGGCATGGCGGGCTTTACAGCACAAGAGCGGAAACATACTGGGATCCACCATATTACGAAATAGGAGACCAGAAACTCTATGGAATACATCGGAACCCCGATGGGACTTGGGGTACACACGGATCCTGGTGGTCCCTCAACATTGAGGGAGATGTTGTCACATTTCCAGATCGAGCACACACTCCTATCAAGTTTACTGATAAGATCTCACCGAATGCCTTCATCCAAGCGGTAAAAGCAGAGTCAGCGAAAAAATAGTTACGTGGCTATCAGCTCTTTGCTGTTCTCAATCTCCATCTGAATTTTTCTGAGGTAATTCATGTTTCCATATTTTTCCTTCTTGATGTTGATGCCCGTGGCGTGCCGTAGTAGAGGCGACGCATAATTGTTTGCGTCTGTCAACGGTACGCCGCTCACCGCTTAGAGCGCATTTGAATATTCCTACTTGGTAGAATAGGGGTTGCCAAACACACCTATCCCAACCAAGTAGGAGTCACTATTGTCGCCGCAAATCAAAT
>JAJTXZ010000079.1 GCA_021463195.1 Anaerolineae bacterium | reverse complement strand
AGACCTTTGGGGTTTTCGACGCGGGTGCGCCAAACCAAGCAAATTGCCCAGAAACCCCAAAGGTCTTTCGACCAAGTACTCTGTTAAAGATGCACTAGGACTCGGTCAAGCAGATATTGCTAATACTCGACCAGCATGAAGTTGCGGGGTTGATGAATTCAAACTTTCGAAATTTGGCAAATTTCGAAAGTTTGAAAGTTTGGCGCCCCGCATTCTCATCAAGTTAGAGTACTAGGCGCCGCGAAGAGATTGCTTTGTCGCAAAAGGCGCTTCTCGCAACGACACCCCGCAGAATCAGTCTGACAAAGCGCTAACGCCAAAACAAAATCCGCGCGACGAGATTCGCGCGCGCGCGACGTCGCGACGAATGCTTTGCCGCTAAATTTTTTTGTAATCAAATCGCAAGAAATGTGCTAAAATTAAAAAAATGTTTGAATTTATTTTGGAGTTTGAACTGTATGAATCATTTTCTCAATGGCACGGACTTGGCTTTGACCGACGAGGCGCGCGCTGAAATCGCATTAAACGCGCAATTCGCGGTGCGCTTGGTTGATTTTCTCGAATCCAAATTGGATTCGCATCTCCAAGGCGAATCCCACCTCTCCCCGCAAAAACGCGTCGCCTACACCTGCCAAATTGTCGAAGGGTTGAACGCGCTCGGTATGCCCCAAATCACCGGCCCCTTGAGCGCGCGCGCGTTGGATTGGCTTGTCACGCTGCCCACGCTTGAGCGTTCACCGGACGATGAAGTAAATAACGCGCGTTGGCATCCCAGTCGCTTTAAAACGCTCGCGCAAATGGGCTGCCTCGATACCGAGTCCCCCACGCTACAAGAATTTCGCGCGCTGTCTAAACATGTGGCTGCGAACGACGGCATGTTGCATGACACGCCTATCGCTTCGCTTCCGCTTGCAACCATGATTTGGCTCGATACGCTGTTGCACTTGCGAGAGCGCGATTGGGATATCAGCGCATTTCAAATGCGCTCTACACACGCTTATCGAGCTTTGGACAGTCTGTACAAAAAATGGCTTCATACAAACGGTTCACGCGACTCGAGCGTCCAGTCGCCGCGCGCAAAATCGCAACCTAAAGGCGCGTCCAATACTGAACTCTATTTGAAAGATTTTTCTGACGCAAGTTACGCGCTCAATTTGTTGCTGCGGCACAAAGATTTGCCGCCAAAACATGCGGCGGTGCGTGATGGCAAAATCAAACTTGTCGCCAAGTGGCGCGCGCGCCAGCGCAATGATTGGCGCAATTACGACGCGCTCTATTGCGCCATCCAATTAGCGACGCATTTTCATGACGATGAAAAAGTTCAGCAAAGCGTTCTCGAACTCATCGCCGAACTACGCAAAGCATTTGACGCCGGCTACGCGCCCGACCAAGCGCTGCCGCTCGCCGCGCTTTCGCTGCGCGTGTTGGGCGCGCTCTATGGCAAAGCATTATCCGACGAAATTCAGCGCGCGCAGTGGAATTTTTGCTGCGAACAAGAACGCGAGAAAAAGCAAGCGCAAAAGATGGAACACCACGCCGAATGGGCGCAGCTCTTGCGCGATACATTTATCATCGAGATTGGCGACGAAGAAACGCTTTCCAATTCGGATTCAAAAAAAGTTTTGCGCGTGCGGTTCGGCTATGAAGCGTTGGGCGTAGATGACCATGGAGAGCGGCCACATGTCGCCAAACAGACTCTACGAATTATTTTGAAACAAGGCGCCGCCTCCGACTTGGAAAACGCGGTTATGATGTATCGTTCGCTGCCGCCCGCGCTGCAAGTTTATTTCGCCGAACACGCGCCGACGAATCATCTGGCGGCGCGGTTCTCCGGACAACCCGCCTATATGGTGATGCGCGATTTGGCGGATATGGAGCTGCTGGCGGATATTTATCAACGCCATGATAACGCGTTATGGGACGCCGACGCAAAACGCGTCATCACCCAAACCGCGCGTCAAGTTGCGCTCGCCTTTCAAGCGTTGCATCACGAACCCTATACGGTGAAAGGCGTGACGAATCAACTAGAGCGTTTGTATTTGACTCCGTTAACCGCCAGCATTGATCAAGTATGCGCGACATCCTTTCCGACCTTGCGCGATTTTGTCGAAGGAGGTTTCGACGCGGACTCGGTCAAATATAAACCACTGGCGTATTATTTGAATGAACTCCGCAAGCGCGAGGAAAAAATTCGTCCGGTCAAATTGGGTAGAATTCACGGCGACGCGCACAGCCGCAATCTCATGCTGGATCCGACTTTGCAGCGCGTGAAATTTATTGATGTCGAATATTTCGCCACCGACCGAGATTATTTGGCGGATTACGCGCTGCTGCTCGAAGACCTTGCATTTTATCAATACTTGCCTCATCGGCGAGATACCGCGCGCCTTCGTTTCGATCAGTTCAATCACACCTTGTCAGGCCAAGAACACAAAACGCCCGACGCGCGCCCTTTGGCTCTATCGCAAAATTTATCGCCGCACGCCGAAAGCGCGAATAAAGAAAAATCAATTCGCAACGCGATACAATATCCGTTGCTCCCCATTGATTCCGAAGCGGCGCTACTCTTTCAACAAACACTGCTCAGCCAACTAAAGAGCTTTGCGGATTCCATTGGCGATACTAATTGGAAGGCGCGCCTTTGGCTTGCCACCGCCCAAGCGCTGCTGCTGTTGCTCGAACGTCAAACCCAGAGCCAAAGTCGTAAAGGCGACGAACGCGATATTCTTAATCTGCGGTTGGTCATTTATGCCGAAGCGATTCGATTGTTGGAGGAACTAGTCACAAATCTAATGTGGCAATGGCAGCTGCCCGAATTACCTTTTAGAGGCGCGCGCGCCGCGCCGCACGCAATAAATGACCGCGCGCTGTCGCGCCAAGTCTTGCAGCTGTTTGATGAGCTGCCCAACGTGATACGTCAACCGCATCCGGATCAGCCACCCTGGCTCCAATTTTTTGTTTCCAAGCAATCAAAGCCTTTCGCCGAATTTCACAACATTGCCAAAGAATTTCCAATGGAACTCGTGCTGTACATACGGCGTGAACATCTGACTGATACGGAACAGTTGATTACTACACGTTCAAAGGACGAGGGTTTTGTAATTCCCAAATCGCGTCTGAGCAATATAGAGGCGGTGCGCGCGCTCATTCAGCAAACCTACGCTTATGCGCTGAACGCGCGCCGCGAATAAGAGTCATTATGCCCGAACTGCCGCTCGAATTTCGCCGCGAGATTTTAGGTCCGCTTGCCGCCAAACTGCACGCGCGTAAATCCACGCAACTGTTGGGCGTCGGCAGCTGCGGCAAATCCAACATTGTACGCCATCTCGCGCGCGCGGACGTGCAAGCTCTGTATTTTCGCCAAGCAGCGCCAACGCTGTTGTATTTGAATGTGGATTGCCAAGATTTGGCGGATTTCCAAGACGCGTCAGTGTATGCGTTGATTCTGCGCGAGCTCGGACGCAAACTCGGCGCGCGCGCGGACGCCGCGCAAGCTTTGCAGCCGCAAGTGAATGAATGGTACCGCGCGACACGCGTTGCCGGCGGCGACGGCTTGGCGCGCGACCATCTTGAAGACGCGTTGACTTTATTATTGGACGGACCTATTCAGCTGCTCATTTTGCTGTTCGACGATTGCGACGATTTAATTCGTCACGCTTCGCCGGCGCTGCTCAAAAGTTTGCGCGCGCTGCGCGATGACCACAAAGAGCAAATGGCGTACGCCACAGCCACACGCCGCGAACTCGCGCTTTTGGAAACGCGCGCGCCAGGGCAAAAAGAAATGTCGTCCGAGTTCGAATCGTTTTTCGAATTATTTTCGGCGTACAGTATTGCCATCACGCCGTACCTCGAAGACGACGCCAAGATGATGCTCCATCGGCTCGAAGCGCGTGAAGATATCGTGACGGCGCCCTTGAATCAACACGCGCGCAGCGAACTCTTGCGCGTGAGCGGCGGACACGCCGGTCTCATCAAAGCCGGCTATGAAATTCTCAAGGGTTTGGGTCGGATGCCCGATGAGAACATGGCAGATTATTTATTTCGCAAACAGCTTATCTATGCCGAATGTAAAAAAATTTGGCAGAGTCTCGAACCGGACGAGCACGCTGATCTCGCCGCGCTGGTCAGAGGGACAAAGCCGGAAGGGTCGGGATTGAATCCGCTGCAGAAAAAAGGGTTAATCCGCAAACGGAGCGATTCCGCTTTCGATTTGTTTTCGCCGCTGTTCGACCGTTTTGTACGGGAGGAAATTGGCGCGTCCGCCGCGCAGCCATCGAAAGCGGCGGCGCCAGCGTCAAACACATCGGCAGCGCCAAACGTTACCTTTGACGCGTCCAACTATACGGTGATCGTAAATGGACGTCCCATACAGCTCAAACGCGTCGAAGCGGATTTGTTTGACTATTTGTTCGCGAACCGCGCGCGCGCATGTTCGCTCGGCGAATTGTTGACTGTCATGGTGCGTCACGAAGCAGGCGCAAATCTCCAACAATCTTTAGAACGACAGCTTTATCATCTTGCGGCAAAACTGAACGTCGGCGGTTTGATTGTTCTAACGCATCATCCCGACAAGAGTTGGCAGGTGTTGGCGCGTTGACTGGAGCGCAGCGTATGAGAGAAAACAATCAGGGCGCCAAGAAGGCGCGTCATCCCGCCGAAACGTACTTGGCTGACGCGCCACTGTGGCACAAGATTCGCCTGCGCGTATTCGGCGCAAAGCATGTGCCTGATGGGCAGGTCTGCATCATTTATCGCGGCGAAAGTTATTCCGACGTGCGCGGCCCCGGTTATTTTGGAGTTTGTAAACTCTTGGAACGAATGGGCGAGGTGGTTAAAATCTCGCCGCGCACCGGGCATTTTACTTTTGAAAATCTTTCGACACGCGAACCGGTGCCGCTTACGCTGACCGGTTTATTCAATTTTAAATTCGACCCGCGTCCGCCGACGGACCCCAAGATCGCGGTGAACTTGGTGAAACTTTCACCCGGCGCGTTAGAAGGGTTCATGCAAGATACGCTCCGCCGTCTCGTACGCGTCTATACGCCGCAGTATTCTTTTGTCGAACTGCGCAGCGCTACCCCTTTTCCGACGATTGAAAACGCCGTCGTCAACGATTTCGCGCGCGAAGAATTATTACAGCGGATGGGTTTGCAGCTCTCGCGTTTTGAAATTCAACACGGCATCACGCCCGAACGAACCGAAGCGCGTTTACAAGAATCCGCGCAACGAATGCGCAACGCGGATTCGATTCAACAACTGCCGCTCCACGAATTGCTCTTGGCGCTGTACACCGAATTGGTCGAAAAATCCAGCGGCGGCTCGGAACAACTTTGGAATATGACCGATTTGATGAATTTGATTCAACGGCTGGATAAGGGCGCGTCGCCGCCGACTCGCATTATTGACGCGACGCCTTCCGCCCCTCCCCCTACGCCAAATCCGCCGTCCGCGTCAAGCGAAACTAAACCTACATCCGAATCCGATGAAACCAAACCCGCGTCCAAATCGGACGAGGCCAAATCCGCGTCCGATGAAACAAAATCGGACGATGACGCGCCGCCCAAACGTTCGTCTTCGTACCTCGACCCGGATTTCTAGCGCGAAAAATCTAGCGTCTCAAACGGCGCCGACGCGCGGGACGAAACAAATCCGCGCGTCAAGTTCGCGTTTGAACGCGCCACATAAAAATTCCTCCCGCAAGCAGCAGCGCCAACATCCACAAAACTTTGAGCAACTCGAACAATTCGCTTGCGATTCCTACGATGCCGATAATTGGAAATAAAACCAGCGACACGGCAAAGATTTTCCCTGCTCTTCCATCCTCACAAATCCCAACCGCGAACAAAAGCGCTGCCGGATAAATCAATAAATATTTCATCTGTCCGAGCCAAAACAAAATAAGCAAAATATTCGCGTCCAGCATTTGCTTTTGCGCGGCAGTTTGCACCGCCGCGAGCGTCAGCGAATTTTCCGCCCAGTCGGTAAGAGCGGTCGCCAGCGCGAACACTAACGCCAGCGTCGCCAACCATTTCGCGCGCGGCATCAGATACAACGCGAGCGCGATAAAGGCGATGGCATACGCGAGCGCGAACGCGTCGTCCGCCGTCATTAACGCAATGAGCGCGTCCGCGTGCGCTTGAAAAAACGCAGTCATGCGCGCGGGATCGAGCGTTTTCGACATGAGCGTGAAATCACTTCCAATTCCAATGCCAATCACAAACTGAATTGCCAGCAGCAGCGCGGCGACAAACGCGGCGACTGCGCCGATGCGAATAAATCGTTGCGACATTTTTGCTCTCCCTTGACAAGACGTGTACAATATAGTTTCGGAACATTTGTTCCGTTACACGCTGTTATTTCGAATTCAGCACGAAATCTCTAATCTCCAGTCTCCAATTCCTAATTATTTATGTCTCAAGACAAACTCATCGTGCGCGGCGCGCGCGAACACAATCTAAAAAATGTCAGCGTGGAAATTCCGCGCGACAAACTCGTCGTCATCACCGGACTTTCGGGTTCGGGCAAATCGTCGTTGGCGTTCGACACCATTTACGCCGAAGGTCAGAGGCGCTATGTCGAATCGCTTTCGGCGTACGCGCGCCAATTTCTTGGGCTGATGGAAAAGCCCGACGTGGATTTGATTGAAGGACTCTCGCCCGCGATTTCGATTGACCAAAAAGGGACGAGCCACAATCCGCGCTCCACCGTCGGCACCGTCACCGAAATCTATGACCACCTGCGTTTGCTCTTTGCGCGCGCGGGGATTCCGCATTGTCCCGAATGTGGGCGCGTGATTCAGCGTCAAAGCGTCGAGCAGATGGTGGACGCGATCAAACAATTTCCCGACGGCACGCGCATCATGATTCTCGCGCCGCTTATCAAAGACCGCAAGGGCGAACACAAAAAAGTTTTTGACGACATTCGCAAAGCGGGATTCGTGCGCGTGCGCGTGAACGGCGAAATTTATGATGTCAACGACGACATAAAAATTGACCGCTACAAGCAGACGAGCATCGAAGCCGTCGTTGACCGCCTCGTGGTGAAACAAGAAAACAACGACGACACGCGCTTGGCAGATTCCATCGAGACCGCGTTGAAAATGGGCGAAGGCGTTGTGTTGGTGAACAAACAAGAGCTGAATGGGAAACAGGGAAACAGAGGTGAGGGCGACGAGGGACGCGAAGAGGACGATGTAATTTTTTCTGAAAATTTCGCGTGTCCACTCGGTCACGTTTCGTTGGGTGAAATCGAACCGCGCACCTTTTCGTTCAATACGCCGCATGGCGCGTGTCCCGCGTGCATGGGGCTGGGGACGAAATTGGAAATTGACCCCGACTTGATTATTCCGAATCGCGAACTCTCATTGAGCGAAGGCGCGATTCGCACGAACGGGATGGACAGCGGCGCGGATAGTTACTTTGGAAAATTGTTGGAAGCCGTCGCGCGCAAATTCAAATTCAACATGGACGCGCCCGTGCGCGAGATGAAACGCGCGGACCTGGACAAGATTTTGTACGGCACGAACGGCGAACGGATTCGCGTCCAATACGAAAATCAATTCGGCGCGAAACGCGAATACGAAACAAGTTTCGAGGGCGTCATTCCCAACTTGATGCGCCGCTACAAAGAAACCGATTCCGATTACATTCGCCAAAACATCGAGCAATACATGACCGCGCTCCCGTGTCCCGTCTGCAAGGGACAGCGTCTCAGACCCGAAGCGTTGGCGGTGACGATTGATGACAAAAACATTGTTGACATTACGCGCATGAGCGTTGGCGACGCGCGCGAATTTTTTGAAGCGCTGCCCAAAAAATTGAATGCGAAGGAAATGACGATTGCGAGTCAAATCTTGAAAGAGATTCGCGCGCGGTTGGGTTTTCTCGTCAACGTCGGTTTGGATTATCTCACGCTCGACCGTTCGGCGAATACGTTGAGCGGCGGCGAAGGACAACGCATTCGTCTCGCCACGCAAATCGGTTCGCAACTGATGGGCGTGTTGTACATTCTCGACGAACCGAGCATTGGCTTGCATCAGCGCGACAACGCGCGTTTGTTGGAAACGTTGATGCACTTGAGAAATTTGGGAAATACCGTGTTGGTGGTGGAGCATGACGAAGATACCATCAATCACGCGGATTTTATCGTTGACTTGGGTCCCGGCGCAGGCGAACACGGCGGCGAAATTATCGCGGCGGGCACGCGCGACCAGATTGCGAAAAATCCAAAATCAATCACGGGACAATTCATCAGCGGCAAACGCAAAATTGAGATTCCCGCGAAACGCCGTCAAGGCAACGGCAAAGTTTTGACGGTCAAAGGGGCGCGCGAAAATAATCTCAAAAACATTGATGTAAAAATTCCGCTCGGCAAATTTATTTGCGTGACTGGCGTTTCGGGTTCAGGCAAGTCGTCGCTCATCGTTGATATTTTGCACAAGAAACTCGCGCAGGTTCTAAATGGCGCGCGTGAAGGCGCGGGCAAACATGACGCCGTCACAGGCGTTGACGCGCTCGACAAAGTGATTGACATTGACCAATCGCCTATCGGACGCACGCCGCGCTCGAATCCCGCGACGTACACCGGCGCGTTCGGCGACATTCGCGATGTGTTTGCGATGACGAACGAAGCGAAAACGCGCGGCTATAAAGCGGGACGTTTTTCGTTCAACGTCAAAGGCGGGCGCTGCGAAGCGTGTGAAGGCGACGGCATTATCAAGATCGAAATGCAATTTCTGCCCGACGTGTACGTGCCATGCGAAATCTGTCACGGCAAGCGTTACAATCGCGAAGCGTTGGAGATTACCTATCGCGGCAAAAACATTTCACAAGTGTTGGACCTGACGGTGAACGAAGCGGTAGAATTTTTCCAAAACATTCCGAGTATCAATCGCAAAATCGAAACGCTGCGCGATGTAGGTCTCGGTTACATTCGGCTCGGACAGCCCGCGACGCAGTTGAGCGGCGGCGAGGCGCAGCGCGTGAAACTCGCGAAAGAATTATCCAAACGCGCGACGGGGCGCACGTTGTACATATTGGATGAACCCACTGTCGGCTTGCACGCGGCGGACGTGGACAAATTGCTCGGCGTGTTGCAGCGGCTCGTTGACACCGGCAACACCGTCGTCGTCATCGAACACAATTTGGATGTCATCAAAACCGCTGACTGGATCATTGACCTCGGTCCCGAAGGCGGCAACGCGGGCGGACGCGTGATTGCAGAAGGGACGCCGGAAGATGTGGCAAAGGTGAAGGAGAGTTATACGGGACAGTGGTTGAAAAAGACGCTGAATGGCAAGTAAAGCGCGGTATAATGACGCGGGAGGTGTGCGATGACTTTACAAGAAATCTTATTGGACATTCATGCCCTCGAACAAGAAAAACTTGATTTCGAGAAAAAGTACGGGATTCATTCCGAGATTTTTTATGCGGCGTATATGCGCGGCGAGGAACCTGAAGATGACAGTTGGGTTCTCGACTTTGGCGAATGGGCAAGTGTATATCGGACATTATTGCGCCGTCAAGCAGAATATCGGAATGAAATACGGCGACTGTACGGCAGAGAGCCATCCCTGATTGGCTTGGTGCATGTTGCCACATGACAAACGCGTTTCGGTCAGTCGAAGATTACGAATTTTTTGTTTATTCGTTGTCTGGCATAGATAGTGTTCAGAGTTCCACAGTGACTGTGATCCGTGTTGGAGCTTCAATTGCGCGCGTGATAGGAGAAATCCTTTTTGCTGAGAACTTTCGCCTCGTCGTTCGAGAACGCATTTTCTATGATCGTGAGCCACTGCTCATTGATGAATATGGCTACGAGGTTTGGAACGGTGAAGAAAAATTATGCTGGTATGACCCCCAACCACACCCGCATGTTCCAGCGCTGAAAAAGAATCACCCGCACCACAAACACATTCCGCCCGACATCAAACACAATCGCGTGCCCGCGCCCGAAATGAGTTTTACACAACCGAATTTGCCGGTTTTGATTCGAGAGATTGAAGCGTTGATTCAAGCACAAACGCAAGGTGATGAAAAAGCAACAGAGCAAGAAAATTAAAGGCGCGCGTGAAATGTTGTGGTTCGATTATGATCAAGACACGAATGTGTTGTACGTGCATTTTGAAGCAACACCATCGTCAAATCATAGCGAGATGCACGAGGACGGAATTATTTTGGATTATCGCGAAAAAGAGTTGGTGGGGTTGACGATCTTGGATGCGTCGCAACGTTAAGGAAATGAATACAATTCGTCCCATCAAAACCAAACGCGACTATCGAGCCGCGCTCAAGGAGATTGAACGTCTTTTTGAGGCGAAACCGAATACGCTTGAAGGAGACCGTCTCGAAACTTTGACTACGCTTGTCGAAGCATATGAAGCGCAGCACGAGCCGATTTCGCCGCCTGACCCCATCGAAGCGATCAACTATTATATCGAGAGTCGCGATCTGGCGCGCCGCGATTTGGAACCCTATCTTGGCAGCCGCGCGCGCGTCGCGGAAATTTTGAATCGGCGTCGCCCGCTCACGCTTGAAATGATTCGGCGCTTGCACAATGGGTTGGGGCTTGACCCGCGCGTGTTGATTCAACCTTACGCAATATATTTGAGCTACCATAAAAAAGCGACTTTGTCCTCATGCCCGCCAAAGACGCCATTCACGACATCGTAAAAGCCGCGCTCATCAAAGACGGTTGGAAAATCACACATGACCCATACACGATTCAGTATGATAATACGCGCATGTATGCTGACCTTGGCGCGAAAAAGGTGATTGCCGCAGAAAAGGACAAACGCAAAATTGTTGTCGAAATAAAAAGTTTCTTGGGATTGTCCATCATGGATGACCTTGAAAACGCGCTTGGCAAATTTGTTTTATATCGCAGTATCTTGCGAGTTGTTGAACCCGAACGCCAAGTTTATCTCGCCGTGAGCGACGAAACATTTGCAAACGTTCTCGGCACAACAAGCGGGCAGGTTGTAATGCGCGACCTTGCGCTCCACGTGATACTGGTGGATGTGGACAAAGTAGAGGTGACAGAATGGATCGAACAATCGAATACCGCCAAATAATCGAACGCATCTTGCACGAACACCTTGAAGAAACACCCCAACGCGAAAACGTCGAGACCGTCGCAATTGTTGATGAAACGCGCGAACATTTTTTACTGATTGACATGGGTTGGCAATTGCCGCGTCGCATCTACAGCGTGGTCTTTCATGTCTGGCTAAAGGACGGAAAATTTCACGTCGAACAAGATTGGACCGAATATGGTGTGGCGCGCCAACTCTTGGACGCGGGAATACCACCCAAAGACATTGCGTTGGATTTCCAACCCCCGAATGTGCGACACTTGGCGCAAGAATTGATGGCAACGCGTCGAGATACAATCACCGCATGACCCGCGCGTAAATCGCATATCGCAAATCACCAATCATAAATCCCAAATCCCCAATCTCCAATCTCCACTCTCATGTCTTACGTTTCCAAATCCGGCGTCAACGTCCGCCGCCTCGTTCAGAATATCCAAGACCAATACGATTTCGCGCCGCAGATTGCGACGCTGCTCGAATTGGTAGCGAATGCGCTCGACGCGCACGCGACAAAAATCAACATTCAGTACAATGCCGAACACGCGCGCGTGATTGTGGAAGATGACGGCGTGGGGATGAATGAAGCGCAATTCAAGAATTATCACGACTTTGCGGCATCGTCGAAACGGCGCGGGACGGGGATCGGCTTTGCGGGACAAGGCGCGAAACTCGCGCTCAATTTTTGCACCCACGTCGTCACCGAAACGTGCAGCAAAGAATGGCGCGGCTATTCTGATTGGCATCTCAAGGGCGACGACGCGCCGTATCAAGTTTTTGAACACGAACTTCCGTCGCTCGACCATCAAGGCACAAAGGTCACGCTGTATCTCGGTCACGAATCCAAAACTTTTTATTCGCGCAAATTGATTCAACGTTGGATGTACGAACATTTTTATCCGTTGATTGACCGCGGCATCCGCAAACAATATCCCGACATTATCGCGCGTTACAAAAATGGCGTGACGCTCGAACTCGACGGCAAGTCCTTGCTCGAAACTGCCATTGAAAACAAACTCGCGCATTTTCAAGAGATGCGCGTGCAGATTCAAAAACAGACCAAAGCATTCGGCTGGTTCGGCGTGTACACCGGCAACGACGAGCCGCCGATTCCGCCGGGCATCATGCTTTGCACATACGGCAAAGTCATCGAGCGCGCGTACTTGAAAAAAGAGCCGCGCGACAAGGAACAAATTTTTGGCTGGATTGAAGCGCCGTATTTGATTGAGGCGGTGACGACGGACAAGGGACGTTTCATCAAAGGCAATGGGCGTTGGGAAACTTTTTTCAAACGCGCGCAAAATGAATTTACATTGTGGCTCGAAAAAAATAAATTGATTGAACGCGCGCCGCGCAAATCCGCATCGCACTTTACCACTGCCGAACGCGAAATCAACGCGATTTTCCGCAGCATGCCCGAACTCTCCATGTTCGCGTCGCACGGGCGCCAAGATGCCGTCGCGTTGAATCCAAACGGCGAATTGATTGCGGGCGATGAGCGCGTGCAAATCAAATTGGACGCCGAAGAATTGGAAGCGCGCGAGCAAGAACAAAAGGAAAGCGAACGCACGTTTGAAGAACAGCCGCGCGAGTTGTTAATGACGCCCGGCGAAGCGATGACGGGCGAAATGCGTCCGCGCGTCATTCGCGGCGGCGTCCATATCTTGGAAGAGGCGCGCGACGACAAGAACGAAGAATCGTGGTTCGATGGCACTACCGTTGTCCTCAACATCGCGCACCCCGCGTATCGCAAAGCCGCCAACTCGAACAATCTCCAATATCACGTTTTCAAATGCGTCTGCTTGAGCGTGATTGAATTTACGATGGAGAATCAAAGCGAGGAGCCGCATTGGCGGCAGGTGTTGGATTTGCAGCGAAAATTTTTCGCGTTGTGGGGCGAACGCTTATGAATCCAACAATTCGCATTGCCGTGCACATGCAGCCCACGCGCGCCGAGGATGGGACGCGCGTTTTCAAAGCCGCGCTGCCAATGGGCGTGTGGTTTGAAAAAGATTTGGACAAACAAGCAATCGAAGCCGCGCGCGGCGCGTTGGAAGAACACTATCGCGCGTTGGTAGAAAATTTACGCGCGCGGCTGTCGCGCTTAAAGGACCGCAACGTCCTGCAATACTGGATGTTTGGCGACGCGGTGAATGAATTTGAAACGCAAAACGCGCACGCGCTCGTCTTTGTGGACAAATTGAGCGACCATCTCGCGCGCGACCTGGGCTATTCCAAAACAATGATTGACTTGTGCCGCCGCTTTCGCCACAAATTTTCCGACGCCGCGCAAATTGACCCCACCCTCTCCTTTGACGCGTATCATCGTAACGGTTTTGACGCGCAGCGCGCCGCCGCGTCTCGCCGCAAATAACGCGCTCCAAGTTAGCTCGCGCGCGTTTTTATTTTCACAATGCAACATGCCAATCAGCATCCTCGATCTTTATAAAATCGGCATCGGTCCGTCCAGTTCGCACACGGTCGGACCGATGCGCGCGGCATTTCAATTCGCGCACGCTTTGCGCGCGAATGATTTGCTGCCTGTGACAAATTCCATCGTCGTCGAATTGTTCGGCTCGCTCGGCGCCACCGGCAAAGGTCACGGCAGCGACAAGGCGATTTTGCTCGGACTCGAAGGCGAAAAACCGGATGAAATTGAGCCCGCGACCATTGACGCGCGGCTGGAAAAAATTCGCTTCAGCGCGCAAGTGAATGTCTTGGGCGTTCATCCCATCGCCTTTCGCCAAGCGCGGCATTTGTTATTCCGCGACGACGCGCTGCCTTATCATTCCAACGGAATGCGTTTTACCGCGTACGACGCGCATAAAGATATTTTACGCGCGCAAGTTTATTATTCCATCGGCGGCGGTTTTGTGATAGACGAAAACGCGGCGCGCGCGAATTCGATGCCAATCGCCCCGCGCGCGCTGCCTTTGCCTTTTCAAAGCGGCGACGAACTTTTGGCATTGTGCCGCCAACATCATCTATCCATCAGTCAAGTCATGTTGCGCAATGAAAGCGCGTGGCGTCCCGAAGCCGAAACGCGCGCGGCGTTGTTGAATCTTTGGCGCGTGATGCAAGACTGTGTGCGGCGCGGCTGCGAAAACAAAGGCATTCTGCCCGGCGGTTTGCGCGTGCGGCGGCGCGCGCCCGCGTTGTATCGCAAATTGACCGAACGCCCCGAAGCCGCGCTCGCCGATCCGCTGAATGTGATGGATTGGGTGAATTTGTATGCGATCGCGGTGAATGAAGAAAACGCGGCGGGCGGACGCGTCGTCACGGCGCCGACGAATGGCGCGGCGGGAATTATTCCGGCGGTGATGCATTATTGGACGCGTTTTCATCACGGCGCAACGGACGACAGCATCGCGCGTTTTTTATTGACTGCGGGCGCGATTGGCATTTTGTTCAAAAAGAACGCGTCCATCTCTGGCGCGGATGTCGGTTGTCAAGGCGAAGTCGGCGTCGCTTGTTCGATGGCGGCGGCGGGCTTGGCAGAAGCGCGCGGCGGTTCGCCCGCGCAAGTGGAGAACGCGGCGGAAATCGGCATGGAACACAATCTCGGTTTGACATGCGACCCGATTAGCGGTTTGGTCCAGGTGCCGTGCATCGAACGCAACGCGATGGGCGCGGTCAAAGCCATCAATGCCGCGCGCCTTGCGCTGCGCGGCGACGGCGAACACTTTGTCTCGCTCGACAAAGTGATTCGCGCGATGCGCGATACGGGCCAAGACATGCACACAAAGTACAAAGAAACCGCGCGCGGCGGACTCGCCGTGCATGTGATTGAATGTTAAAGCTCGGCCAGCGCATAAAATTCGGCGACAAAATAACGCGTTGCGAAAAACAAGGCGCGGGCGACGCGCCTGCCGCGCGTTGGATTCATGCGCTGCTCGGCTTGGTCTATTTCGCGCTTGTCGCCTGCAATACCACCGCCCCCTCTCTCCCTCCCTCCATCACTCCCTCCTCCACCCCCACACCAGTCTCCAGTCACCAATCTCCAATCTCCAATCTCCGCGTCGGCTGGGCATACGAAGCGTATCCCGACGCGTCGTTTGAAAAAATGCGCGACGATTTTGCGATGATGCGCGCGAACGGCGCGAACGCGGTGTGGCTTGGGCACAACAATCCGGGCCAAGTGAACGCGGATAAAGTGGAACCGGGCATTTCGTACGCCGTGTACGCGGCATTGCAAAATAAAAATGACGCGCTGCACGCCGACGCGCGCGCGATGGCGGACGCGGTGAAACGCGCGTTGGATGCCGCGCGCGCAACAAAAATGCAAGTCGTTCTCCCCATCGGCTACCAAATCCAAATGGGCGACGCGTGGAATGAAAAATATCCAAACGATTTACGTTTGACCTTTGAAGGAACCCCATTAAATCTTTACCACAGCGGTTACACTGCATCGCCCTACTCGTCGCAATATCGCGCCGACATTACGCGTTATTACGAATGGATTGAACGCGAATTTGTCGAACCGTACCGCGATGTGATTGTGATGCTTTCGCTCGCGGACGAACCGATGGGCGGCGATTATTCCGTTGCGGCGAAAAATACGTTCGCCGAACGGTATGGCAAAACGATGGACGCGTTATCTCAAAATGAGATGTGGAAAATCGGAGAGTTTGAATCGGGCGTGATTGCCGATTACGCGACGTGGAGCGCGAACGAATGGCGGCGCATCAATCCAGATATTTTGACCACCATGTCCTTTCACGGCGGCGAAACGGCGCGGCGCGTGTGGGGCTTGCCCGACATTGAAAAATTGTTTTCGCAAACGCCCGACAATTTCATCGTCACCTTTGACGCGTATTTGCACGACGACTTGGCGACGAAACCCGCGACGAGCGACCAAGCCGCGCAGTTGAAATTGTTTCTCAACACCATCGGCGCCTATTCGCGCGTGTACAACAAACCCGTCGCGCTGTGGGGGGGGGTGAACGCGTGGGGCCTCGCGCAGGAATCCAATTCACCGCTTGGGGTTCCTGACGCGGTGACGAATCTGCTGCTCTTGTACGATTTGCCAACACGCGTGGGCGCAAATCTGTGGGGAATTTTCGCGTGGAATTACAACGTCAAGCAGCAAGGATTAGAAAATTACGCGCGCCCGACGACGTATGATTTGCGCGCCATGCAAATCGCCGTCGAACGCGCGTTTCCGGTTTTGCGCACGCGGCAGGTTCAACCGCAACCGCCCGATATTGCAATCGTCGTATCTCAACGCGCGCTGTACGAGGCATTGGAAGAATCGCGCGCGGCTGACACTCCACCAAATTGGTTCGACGCGACGCCGTTCGCGCGCGCGCTGGCAGATCGAAACGCAATTTTTGTTTCATCGGACAAAATTGTGAATGAGGCGCGAGAAGCTTTGTATTTTATCGTTGCCGCCCAAGCCGCCGACTTGGATGACGAAATGTTGGATTTTTTGCGCGCGCAATTTGATGAGGGAAAAATTATTTTGACAAGCGACGCTTTGCTCGCGCAAAGATGGAATGTGCCAAGTGAGAGATGGGAGGAAGGATTGAATCACTTGCCGAACATTGGCGAGACGCTATACATTTTCGGCGTAGAGTAAGAAGGTCAGACATCAGGCCTCGGGACGTGGCAGGTTTTTGCGACTAACTCTATTGCAAAAACCTGCCTTACCAAACACTTTATACTGCGACTTGATCAAGCTGTCCGATAGATTGAATTTCACCCGGCAAAATACGGCGTCTGCGGAGGCGGCGCGCCACGAACACAATCCCGAGAACGAGCAGCGCTGGCGCAATAAGCATCGCGAACACGAATAATTTCGCGATGAGAGTCAGACTCATGCTCGGACTGAACGATAGCGGCTCGTACACATAAAGCCCGCTGTCCGCGACGCCGGTATCATAATAGCTGGTGACCAAGCGTTCGAACGCTTTCGGTTGAAATGTTTCCATCACATCCGCAATATGACTGAATTCCGGCAAGAGAACGAACTGCGCGTTGGAATAGTACGGTTTAGCTTGAGCCAATGCATTGGGCGGCGTAGAAAAATCTACCGCGCCATTGACCAACAGCATTTCGACATTGCTCGACTGAAACTCGCGCAAATGTTTGGGCGCCAATTCAATCTGCCACTCCTCCACCAGGGGCCAAATCCATTCCGTTAACGGCGCGCCCATGATAGAATCTCCCAGCCCCACATTTTCGAGCTCGCGATATTTTTCCAAATCAAGCGTCCCCGCTTTACTGAGTTGGTCGCCGAATATCAACTGGTCAAGCGGGGCTAGCGTCGCCATTAGGTTCAACATCGCCAAACCGGACGGGTCGCCTTCTGCTGCCGCGAGATACGCGTCAAAAACAAGCGGCATGTTCGGATTGTCAAAGAACATAAATTGCGTTGCATAGCGCACCGTGTCCGGGTCAATGTCAAAAATCAACCATCGCTTTGGCATATTGCGATTGACCTCGTACATCGTCCGCGCGAGATTACTTGTGCGGCGGCTGCAACTTGCGTCCTTGGCGCACAACGCGCTGATATATCCAATTCGCTCATCCAAGTCCGCCGGGTCCCAGATAAAACGTCCGGGCGTGTTGACGGCAATCAATACGAGCCGATGCAAACTGTCGGGATATATGTACGCGTACAGCTGCGCCACGCGCGTGCCGTAACTTTCGCTCAAGAGATTGATGCGCGCATAGCCCAACGCGACGCGCGCGGCTTCCATGTCTTGAATCACATCGGGAACGGTATAACCCGCGAGGTCAACGCCCGCGCTCTGATGCCGCGCCGCGCATTCTCGTACCGCAACCTTAAATTCCGCGCGCGCCTGTGCGCTCAATAAATCTTTGCCCAGATGCGCTTTCAACGCGCGACTCACTTCGGGACACGCCAGCGTCACACTGCCATCAATCCCGCGATAACCCACAAACACGACATCGTGTTTTTCAAGCAGCCACGCGGGAGGCGCCCACGACAAGTTCGATTGACCGGGACCGCCTTGCAGATAAAAAATCGGTTCGGCAGGTTTAGCCCCGGTTGCAAGCACGCGCACGACGGGCAACGCGAGCAAACGCGCGTCGGTTTTGTCCCAATTTTCGGGAACAACTAACGTGCCGCACTTGGCGGAAAATTTTGTCTGTTTGCCAAGTGGTTGATAGTTGCAATCTTGCACTCCCATCAATTCGCCCGCGCGTGCGCCCGCCGGAACTGTCGGAGCCGAAATAGCAGCATCCGCCGAGCCGCAGCCGACGAGCAGCAGCACAAGAAACGCGAACGTCAAGAAAAGATGTTTTGTATTCATTGGTGTCCTCCGTAAATTGACCTGTTCAAGATGAATCACGCGCGTCACGCTAACGCGCGCTCCTGTTCCGGCGCTGGCACATACACTTGCTTGGGTTCGGTGCGCGAGAGACGCGCGGGTCCCGCATAGAGAATCACAATCCCCGCAATCACCATTTCAAGCGCAAGCGCGATGAGCAGCGCGCCGAGATTTTCACTCGACGTAGAGCTCGCCATCGGCAAAAATACTCCCGCCGTATTTCCTGCCGCGTGCATAATGGTCACCAACAGCAAACTGCCGCGTGTGTTGTTGTAAAGCCAGGTGTACAGAATCGCGTCCACCACCGCTTTCATCATGTACCAACCAAACGGACCATGACTGTCCGGCGCCAAATATCTCGGCAAATGCCACAAGCCCCATATCACTCCGAGAATCAAACTTGCGATGAGGGCGCTGTGTTGGGCTTGCAAGCGCGGCAAAACATAACCGCGCCATGCTAATTCTTCGCCATTGGCGATGGCATCAAAAATAAAAAACGGAACGATGAACACGAGCAGCTCTGCCGATGCGCCAAAAATTTTGTGCGCCATCACTTGGCTAAAATCAATCGGCGTTCGCGTCCACAACGCATTCAGTATGACCGCGCACGAAAAAATTATTGGATACATCAAAAACGCGACGAGATACCATTTCCAATTCACACGCCACAGCAAAAAACGTTTGAGCAGCGCGATGACCGCGTGTCGTCCGTCGGTCAAGCCCGTCATGAGCAGCGCCGCGATGCTCAAGCCCCAGCCCATCCAAATCGCAATGGCGAATGGCGCTCGATACGGCAAGATGCCTGCGTTTCCCAAATCAATCAGCCACGTCAGCGCAAACATGAGCGCGAGACCGCAGATGAGCGAATGGCGTTTGAGAAAGGATGTAATGGGCTGCATAGAAAACTCCTTGCGCAATTTCATTGTTCAATGACGTGCAACACCGCCGCCGTAGATTCAAAGGTGAGCAACTGGGCGCGTTCCGCGTTTTCCGAATCGAGCTGCGGGTCAGAAAATTTTTCCAACGCGGCGCGCGATTCCCAAAACGAAAGCAAGAGAAAAACAATTAGCTCGCCTTGCGCGTCCTGCAAAATAAACACGCTTTGATTGCCTTCTGCGCGCCGATAAGCGGGAATGACCTCGGCGCGCAGAAAAGAGAGATAATCGGCGACTGCGGCGGCGCGGACGATACCGCGCCAGATACGCGCGAACATAATTTATAAATAACGCGCGATTGCCATTGTCACTATCGCAATCACAAGCAGCACGAAATCAAAGCGATAGACATTCATCAACGTACTCTGCAACTGATTCATTTGCCCGATCTGTTCCGGCTTGGGTGGATTGGTTGCCGCCATCGCCGCGCCCAACGCGCCGACGCGCGCTTGCAGCTTGCCCAAGTACGCCGAACCAAGCACATACGAAATTATTCCCGCCAGCGCGCCGATGGTGAACGCGAGTCCGGATTTCGTCGTCCAAATCCACTCGAACCCGCTCGCAAAAAACCGCGCGTACAACAGCGCGCCCGCAACGATCGTCACCGTCGTGACAATGCTCATCATTTTGCCAAAACGCGGACCAAAATTTTCCATAAATTTCTGTCCCGCGTCTTGGACTGCGCGCACGGTGGGGATGAGCAAGAACAAAAAGAGGATGGCGCTGCCCGCCCAGAGAATGCCGCCGCCGATGTGCGCGAGCCGCAGCGCGATGAGAACCCAGTGATTGGAAAGAATCTCCATGATTTTTTTCTCCTTGCGTAGGTACGGCAAATTTGAAATTTGCCCTACGCTTTATGAATTTGTTATTTCGCGTATGTGCCACCATTCGCGAAATGTTTGACACAAGCCGTCGTCGTCAAACTCGACAACGAACAGGCAATCCAACGCAAAGCGCTTGTCGGTTGCGATGACGGTGAATTGCGACTGCCAACGCGCGATGCCGCAATTGTTTTGCGCGGCAAGGATTTCGAAAGCTGCGGTCTTGTTCGTCAGCGTTTGCGCGCCTTGATTCCAATATTCAAAAATCGCATCGCGCCCCGTGATGGGTTCATCGAAAGGATTTTCGAAATAGCGCGCGTGCGGCGCAAAAAGATTTGCTGACATTTGCGCGTCGTTCTCCGCGCTCGCGCGTCCGTACGTTTCCAGCCACGCTTCAAAATGTTGCAAGGTCAACGCTTTCATTTTTTATTCGCTTTGCAATTCCTGAAAATTCGCGAGCGCCAATGCCGCCAGCCCAATGCCCAGCATCGAAACGCCGTTGCTGACATCAAGCGTCTTGAGCGTGCTTGTAACAATAACGGCGACGCCCATCGCGAGACCGATGCCCTTGAGCGCGATGGTGATAATTTTCTTCATGCCTTTTCTCCTCTCTCTTTTTTGTGCAAGCCATTCCGAAATTGTTGTTATCGGAAGGTTGTTGTTGCGAGAATTAAACCACTACCGCGCTTGCAATTGGTCAGAGTTTCCCGTACAAAATCCGTACAAGAATCCGTACAAACGGAAATCAACAATCTCGTTTTTGGGCGAATGAATTCACCGCAACAAAAACACAAAACGTCCCAACGGATGTTAGTCCGCGCAGGCGGACTTGCGCTCTCGTTGGCGCGATTTC
>JAJTXZ010000078.1 GCA_021463195.1 Anaerolineae bacterium | reverse complement strand
AGGGACTGAGACATCTCGCTCCGCTCGATGTGACAGTTCTCTGCTCACACAGCCCCTGCGGGCTGACCATCTCGAAATGACACTTGAGCGAAAGTCCTGTTTCTATAACTGCGCCGCGACAATAGCGCGCGCGCTTGACATACCAGCTATTCGTTTGCGCCGTCATTCGGCGCGCGTCCGCGCAAACTGTTCTCGAATTGTAATCAGCGCCAACGCAAAATAATTCTATTATAGAGCGATGCAGATACAGCGCGCTTTAATCTTTCACTCGCTCTTGCTTTTGCTCGCTCTCGCGTTCGCCGTGCCGCCGCTTCTTTTTCTCGTCTATATGACTTTGGACAGCGCGTCGGCGTTGGCGAATCTATGGCTGTGGCTTTGGGTGCCGAGCATTCTACTCATTTTGGCGCTGGCAGCGCTCTGGCACCGCCGTTACATCCAACGTCCATTGGACGCGCTATGGCATGCCGCGGGCGCGCTGGGCCGCGGCGAAATACCGACGCATGTCACTATTCGCGATGAAACGGAATTGGCGCAGTTGGCGACGCAATTCAACGCGATGATTGACGCGCGCGAAGCGTACGACAAGGCATTGCGCGACACCAAAGAAAAATATCGCCAACTGGCGGAACAAAGTCCCATTGTAATTTATCGCGCGACCAACGAACTGCGCAAAAGCGCGCTGTATGTCAGTCCCACAATCCAAGACCTGCTCGGTTATTCACAGCAGGAATGGTTGTCCAACGGCGGCTTGTGGCAAGAATGTTTGCATCTGGACGACCGCGCGCGCGTGCTGGATGCGCTCAAACATTTGAGCGCGTCCGACGGCGTATTGGAATTGGAATATCGCATGTACGCGCGCGATGGCAGATTGGTGTGGGTACGCGATACTGTCCGCGCCATGTCGCGGCACAAGGGCAAGACACCGCTCTTGCAAGGCGCGCTCATTGACCTGACCACCCACAAACTGGCAGACGAACAGATGATATATCACGCCCGCTTGTTGGAACAGCTGCCGGACGCCATCATCGCCACCGACGCGCAGCATAAAATTACCGCCTGGAATCGCGCCGCCGCCGAAATGTATGGTTGGACGACGCATGAAGCATTGGGCGAATATTTGGATGCGCTCATGCCCAATTCATCGTTCGCCGCAGCCGAATACATTCCGCTGGATTTACTCGGTGCGCTGCCCCATCCGCCGCTAAAGCAACTTCGCAAAAATGGCGAAATATTTTTCGCCGAAATCAATATCATTCCACTGCGCGATAATCAGGATCGAGTTAACGGTTATTTACGCATTCATCGCGCGCGCCCAAACCAACCCGAACGCGCCAGCGCCGACGCTGAACTTGGACGAACGGAACGCCGCGCGCTTGTCTCCGTCTCCCTCCCCTCTACGCATTAACACACGCTGCGGTTTCATCCAATCCGCATCTAAACCACTAGAGCGCGTCCGCGCAAAAAGGTTATAGCTCGTGTACGCGACGGTACGCCAAATTTCAAATTTGGCGTACGCTTGCGCGCGGCAGCGCAGACTGTCCGCGTGACACGAGTTATAACTCGCGTCACGCAGCTAGTCTATAAAATAGCGTGTAAATGTACGACAAATTTCAAATTTGTCCTACCAATGCGTAACATAAGTTATAATTTGTCGCGTTACATCCAAAATCAACGTGCGGCGAATTTCCGCTTATGCCTTTACCTTTAAACATGTCTTGTGAAAAAAAATAAATTTCCCGCGCTCAAAAGCGCGCCGCGACGCGTCGTTCTGATTTTTGAAAATTTCGCGCATTCCGAAGCCATCGGCAGCGCGCTGCTTTTAAGCGCCACCATCGTCGCGTTGTTGTGGGCAAACTCGCAATGGGCAGAATTGTACGAGAATATTCTGCATTCCAAGCTCGGCGTAACCATCGGCGCGGAAGCGTTCACCTTGTCATTTCATCAAATCATCAACGATGGATTGATGACGCTTTTTTTTCTCGTGGTCGGCTTGGAAATCAAACGCGAAATCGCCGTCGGCGAATTGTCGTCGCGCAGCAAAGCTCTGCTGCCTGTCATGGCGGCGTTGGGCGGGATGCTCGCGCCGGCGACGATTTTTTTATTGTTCAACGCGGGCAAACTCGGCGAACGCGGGTGGGGCATTCCAATGGCAACCGATATCGCGTTCGCGCTCGGCATTCTCGCGCTGTTGGGCGAGCGCGTGCCAACCGGTTTGAAAATCTTTCTCACTGCGCTGGCGATTGCGGATGACTTGGGCGCGGTCATGGTGATTGCGCTATTCTATACGACGAATTTGAATTTCTTTAGTCTCGGCATTGCCATTATTCTGCTGATGATTATCATCGGCACGGGCAAACTGAATATTCGCCGCACCGAAGTATATGTGCTGCTCGCTTTGGGCGTTTGGCTGGCGATTTTGGCGTCAGGCGTGCATGCGACGGTTGCAGGCATTCTAATCGCTTTGACCATTCCCGTACGCGCGCGCGCCAATCCACGCGAGTTGATTCAAATCGGACGCGCGAAATTGGACCAACTGGAACAGCAAGCGCTCGACCAAGACAGCATGCTGCGCGACCGCGCGCAGTTGGAAACAATCAACGAGCTGTACGCGGTGACTGGCGCGCTGCGTCCCGTCGGTTTGGCGATTGAGGAATATATTCATCCGATATTGGTGTGGCTCATTTTGCCGCTGTTTGCGCTGTTCAACGCGGGCATTCACTTTAGCGGAAACGCGCTGGCAGCGTTCACGCAGCCCGTGACATTGGGCGTTATTTTTGGGCTCGTCGTCGGCAAACAAATCGGCGTTACACTCTTTACGTGGTTGGCGCACAAATTCGGACGCGCGCAATTACCCGCCAACGTCAGTTGGAAACAAATTTATGCCGTCAGTTGGCTGTGCGGCATGGGCTTTACTATGTCGCTCTTTATCACCGAATTGGCTTTTTCGTCCGTCGCGTTGATTCAGGACGCCAAAGTTGGCATTCTCGCCGCGTCTTTGGTCGCGGGAGTAGTGGGGTATCTTTTATTGCGACAATGGCTGCCCAAAGAAGACGACGCGCAAACGATTTAACCGCGTTGCGCGTCATTCGCGCGCTATAGCGCGCGACGATAGAGGGTTTGCAGCTCGGTCCATTTTTCCGGCGTATTCGCGTTCCACATCGAATACGCGTGCGGGTCAAATTGCGCGACTTCTGACGGCGTTAGCACGCGCACACGCACCGCATCGTGAAATGAAATCATGCGGCGCTCGCCGCGCGCCAACGCGTCGCGCATCGGCGCGATACAGCGTTTCGTATAAATGGCGTGCAGCGGATGCAGAGCCAAATCTTTGGCGCGCGGCGCCGACGCGCTATTTGCGGCGTGTTCGGACGCGATATTTTCCGTTTGCGGCAGCGTCACATCATATTCCGGCGCAAAGGCGCGCATGTATTCCAACAAACGCGTATTCAACAGCGGCATATCGCACGCGACCACAATTGAAACCTCGTGCGTGGCCGCTTCCAAGCCCGCGCAAATTCCCGCCAGTGGACCCGCGCGCGGTATCACATCCGGCACAACGCGCGCGTCAAGCGCCGCAAAGCGCGCGGCATCGTTCGCCGCAATCACGACTTCATCCGCCAACACGCGCACCCGTTCCATAACGCGCGCAATCATCGGCGCGCCGTCCAATTCCAAAAACGCCTTGTCTCTGCCCATGCGCGTGCTCGCGCCGCCCGCCACAATGATGGCGCTAGTTTTGCTCATAATGCCATGATAGCATAAAACGTTGGCGTGAGACGTTGGGTGTGCGTCACGATTTTGGGCGAATCGAATTCGCGCGCAACAAATACACAAAACGTCCCTGCGGACGTTCCCGCTGGGCTGCGATTGCGAATATTCTTGATTCGCCGCAGACTTGGTGTTCTGGTTGCCGCGATTTCTAATCGCTTGATGTGATTCCCAAAACTTTGACGCACACTCTGAGGCGTTTGTGTGACGACGCGAATTCACTCGACAATAAACCTTTTGTTGATTCGCCGCGTCTGACATAGAATCTTGCTGCGAAAAAATTCTTTCGGACGGAATCCTCATGCTCACTCAATCACATCTCTATCAGGAAATCCATTCCCAGCCCGCCGTGTTGGAAAATCTATTGCGCGCCGAACGCGACCATATTCGTCGCATCGGCGCGACATTGCAAACGCAGCGCATCACGAATGTTTTTATCGCGGCGCGCGGCACCAGCGACAATGCGGGACGCTACGCGCAATATCTATTCGGCGCGGTCAATCGTTTGCCCGTGGGTCTCGCCACGCCGAGTTTGTACACCATTTACAAACGGCCGCCCCTGTTTCAGGATGCGCTCGTCATCGGCATCAGCCAAAGCGGCGCCAGCCCTGATATCGTCTCCGTGATTGCTCAAGCGAGTCAACAAGGCGCGGTCACGCTAGCGATTACAAATGAACCGACGTCGCCGCTCGCGCAAGCCGCGCAACACATTATCCCTTTGCACGCGGGCGCAGAGCGCTCTGTCGCGGCGACCAAAACGTATACCACCCAGTTGATGGCGTTGGCGTTGTTGAGCGCGGCGCTCGCAAACGACGAAACAATGTTTGACGCGTTAGCGCAAGCGCCCGCGCAAATGGCGCGCTTGTTGGAACTGAACGATGTCATCGCGCGCGCGGCGGAACGCTATCGCTATATGCGCGTCTGCGTCGTCATTGGACGCGGCTATAATTATGCCACCGCATTCGAGATGGCGCTCAAAATCAAAGAGTTGACCTACGTGTTGGCGGAACCGTACAGCAGCGCGGATTTCATGCACGGGCCCGTCGCCTTGGTCGAAGAAGCGTTCCCGACGATTGTCGTCGCGCCTTCCGGTTTGATGCAAACCGAGATGCGCGGCTTTATCGAAACACTGCAAGCGCGCGGCGCCGAGGTGATTGTCTTGAGCGACGCGGCAGAGTTGTTGGCGCTAGCGCGGATGCCTTTACGCATGACCGTCACAACGCCTGAATGGCTTTCGCCTCTCGTGACGATTGTGCCGGGACAGTTATTCGCGATGCATTTGGCGAACGTGCGCGATTACGATGTGGACCGCCCGCGCGGTTTGAAAAAAGTGACCGAGACGCGTTAATGACGCGCGCAAAACTTTTATAGATTTTTTTCTGCGGGAGAATTCAAACGTGTTCAGCCCCACCCCTCTCATGGATGACGAGTTATATCTCGAACCATCGGAACGGTTTATTTCGCGCATTGGTATTTTGACCAGCGGCGGCGATTCGCAAGGCATGAACGCGGCGCTGCGCGCGGTCGTGCGCGCGGGACTGCACGCGGGTTTGCAAGTATATGCCATTTCCGAAGGATACCAGGGCATGGTGCAAGGCGGCGCCAGCATTCGGCGCATGGCATGGCATCATGTTGGCGGCATCATGCAGCACGGCGGCACATTTATCGGTTCCGCGCGTTCGTCGGAATTTTACACGCGACCGGGACGCCGACAGGCGGCGCTCAATCTGCTGCGTCACGGCATCGAAGGCTTGGTCGTCATCGGCGGCGATGGTTCGCTCACAGGCGCCAATTTATTTCAACAGGAATGGCGCGTCCTGTTGCATGAATTGGTCCAAGAAGGACAGTTGACGCAAGCCGAAGCGGACGCGCACCCATACATCGGGCTTGTCGGCATGGTCGGCTCGATTGACAACGACATGTTCGGGTCCGACATGACCATCGGCGCGGATACGGCGCTGCATCGCATTGTCGAAGCGGTGGACAGCATCGCCAGCACGGCGACGAGCCATCAACGCACCTTTATCGTCGAAGTGATGGGACGTAACTGCGGTTATCTCGCCTTGATGGCAAGTTTGGCGACGGGCGCGAATTGGGTTCTCATCCCCGAGAATCCGCCGGAACAAGGATGGGAAGACGCGATGTGCGAAATTATTCGCGCGGGGCGCGGCACGGGACGGCGACACAGTATCATCATTATCGCGGAAGGCGCGATTGACCGTTCCGGCAAACTCATCACCAGCGATTATGTCCGCCAAGTTTTGACGCAGCGGTTGCGCGAAGATACGCGTGTGACAATTTTGGGACATGTGCAGCGCGGCGGCGCGCCGAGCGCGTTTGACCGCACAATGCCGACGCTGCTCGGTTACGCCGCCGTGCGGCAGCTGCTCCGCAGCGCGCCGGGCAGCGAGCCGCAGTTGATTGGCATGCGGAATAATCGCATTCGCATCTCGCCGTTGATGGAAAATATTCGCAAGACCCAACGCGTCGCCGAACTCATCAAAGAACAGCGTTACGAGCAAGCGATGGAAATGCGCGGACGCGGTTTTGTTGAAGCGTACCAAATTTTGCGAACATTATTGCGCGCGCAACCGCGTCCGCCGCAAAGCGGACAACGCCAGCTGCGTTTGCTCATCATGCATGCGGATGGACCCGCGCCGGGCATGAATACGGCGGTGCGCGCGGCAGTGCGTTTGGGTTTGGACAAGGGACACACGATGCTCGCCGCGCGCGATGGGATCAGCGGGCTGGCGCAAGGCGACCTCGCCGAAATCAAATGGACGGATGTGCATGGCTGGGTCTCGCGCGGCGGCGCGGAATTGGGCGCGAATCGTCACGCGACGCAAGCGCATGAATACGCGCTGATTGCGGAACATTTGCGCGCGCAGCGCGTGGATGGGCTGCTCATCATTGGCGGCGAGATGGGTTATCGGTTCGCGTATGAATTGCATGAACGACGCGAACTCTTTGCCGAATTCAAACTTCCCATAATATGTCTGCCGGCGAGCATCAATAATGATTTGCCCGGCACCGAAGTCACCATCGGCGCGGACACCGCGCTCAATACGATACAAAACAATCTGGATAAACTCAAAGAAGCGGCGCTGGCGGCGCGTCGCTGTTTCGTCGCCGAAGTGATGGGCTATGATTGCGGCTATCTCGCGCTCATGGCGGGCTTGGCGACCGGCGCGGAACGCGTGTATATTCCCGAAGAAGGCATTACGCTCGACGATTTGCGGCGCACGGTGGATTTATTGGTCAAAGGTTTTCAGAACGGCAAGCGCGTCGGTTTAATTGTGCGCAGCGAACGCGCCGACCTGTATTACACCACCGATTTTGTCGCGACCTTATTGGAGCGCGAGGGGGGGGGGGAACTTTCAGTGCGGCGCATGATTTTGGGCAACACGCAACAAGGCGGGCGCCCCTCGCCATACGACCGCATTCAAGCGACGCGACTCGCCGCGAAAGCGTTGGATTTTTTGATTCAACAAATTTTGCAAGGCGAATCCGGCATTGGCGGCATTGGGCGTTGGGAGGGCAAAATTCAATACACCGATTTACGCGATCTGCCCGCGCTGATGCAACCCAACGCGCAGCGTCCGCGCATCCAACCATGGCTCAATCTGCGTCGCGTCGCGCAGGCAATGGCGGAAGAGCCAGCATAAAGTTAAACCGTTACACGGGCGCGTCGCCGAAATCAGGAATCGGCAGCGATTCACCTTCGCGCCGCGCCGATTCGTGCGCCACAATCCCCGGCGCATTATAGCGCGCGGCTTGCCACACATGATTGGGCGGCAATTTCAGCGTCACGCAAGCGCGCACGAAATCGTCTACCAAAAATTGATGCGCCCCTTCATGCCGATTCGGCAGACCCAAAAAGGCGCGCGGCAAACGCGCGCGCGGATGCACGGACGCATAACCGCTGCGCGGGTCATGCCATGCCTGTTCCGTCGCGTCGGGCGCGTCCATCGCGGGTTTGCACAACAACTGCGCGGTCACATCCTCCACCACCTCGGTCTCGCGACTGCACCAAATTTTAGAATTACCTTGCTCTTCGTAACTCGCGAGCGTGCCATACACGCTCAGTCGCGCGGACGCGCAGCGCTCTGTTTCGCTCCACCCAATGCGACGAAATTCATTCGTGCGCGCCATGCCGCCATCCGCGCTGCGAAACAACGCCGTCGCATTGCTAAAATCGTTTTGCCATGCGCTCACCGCGCGGTCAAAGATGCCATCCGCCTCACGATCGCGATAACCCAAACATGAAACGCGCGTCAACCGCGCGTTCGTCGTCGCCACAATCATGCTGACCGTATGCGTCGGATAGAGCATGGGCGGAAAACTCGCGAATTTTTTCCATGCCTCGCCGTTCGCCCATTGATACGCTTCATAAAAACCGTGCGACATGTCGTGCAAATATTCCGCTTCGCCGTACACAAAATGACCAAACTCGCCGCGCGCGAATTTTTCGCGACAATACAACGCGGTCGGCGCATAATAGCTCGTCTCGCCCAGCATGTATATTTGACCCGTCGTCTTGACCGTTTCAATCAACGCGGCGATTTCTTCCAACGTGATTGCGGCAGGCACCGCCGAATAGACATGTTTGCCCGCGCGCAAACATTGCAGCGCAAGCGGCGCGTGGGTCCACCGCTGCGTAAAAATACAAACCGCGTCCACATCGCCTTGCAACATTTCGTCGAGCGACGCAAAGGTTTCGAGCGCGCCATACAAATCTTGCGCGTATCGTAAACGTTCGGGCAGCAAGTCCGCGATACATACCGCGCGCACGTCCGGATGCGCGCGAAACAGCGGAATAAATTCCGCGCCAAAACTCGTTCCGACAATACCAACTTTAATTTGCATCTTGGTTCGCCTTTTACGCTTGCGCCAACGGCAACTCTAACGTAAATATCGCCCCGCGCCCCAATTCGCTTTCCGCCCAAATCTTGCCGCCATGCGCGTTCACCAGCGCCTTGGCGATTGCCAACCCCAAACCAGATGAACCCTGTTCCGCCGGCCGCGCCTTGTCGCCGCGATAAAAACGTTCAAAGACGCGCGGCAAATCGTCCGGCGCGATTCCCGCGCCCGTATTCGTGACTGTAATGCGCGCGCGCCCGTTCGCTTCCACCGCGCGCAGCGTAATCAAACCGCCCTCGGTTGAGTGCTGCAGCGCGTTGCCGACGAGATTATCCAGCGCTTGCGTCAAGCGCGACTCATCCACATCTATTGTCAACGACGCGGCATCATTTGCCACACGGAGCGTAATCTGACGCTGCGCCGCTTGCGGCGCAAACCGCGCGGCGACGCGCGTCAACCAAGCTTGCGCCGTTAACGGTTGACGATTCAAGCTCAACGCGCCCGCGTCAGCGAGCGAAAGCGTCCGCAAGTCTTCAACAATTTTTTCCAGATGTTGAATCTCGTCATACACCGTCGCCAAGCGCGTTGGCGTCGGCTGCAAATCGCCCGCGCGCATCGCATCGAGATAGCCGCCTATTACTGTCAGCGGATTGCGTAATTCGTGGGCAATATCGGCGGTCATTTGTCGCCGCTGTTGGTCCGAGCGCTCTAAATCCACGCTCATCTGATTGAACGCCAACGCGAGCGCGCCGACCTCATCGCGCGATTGCACGCGCACCGTTTGACTCAACGCGCCCTTTGCCATTTGCTGCGCCGCCTGCGTCAAGGCGCGCAATGGTGTCACAATGCGCCGCGCCAAGAACGCGCCCAACCCAATCGCAAACAAAGCCGCGCCGCCCGCCGCCAACGCGAGAACGATGCCAGTGCGCTCCAGATATTGTTGCTGCGCGCGATTGCGCGGCGGCGGATCCGAACGCGGCAAAACCACGCCAATCCATCGCCCATTCACCAAAATCCGCGTGCCACTCGCGAGGAGCTCTGTCGGCGCGCGCGCGCCCACCGCATAACCGCCGCTGCGAAGCCGCACGATTCCCTCCGTATCCGCCAAGCCGAACGGCGCCAGACGCGGAAACGTCGCGTCGTCGGGACCGCGATTTTCAAACCGCGCGCGCAGCGTCTCGTCAATCCCGTTCAAATCGCCGTTGGCTTTGTAATAATCGGACACAAAGAGCGCAAAATTCGCTTCCGCTTCTTGGGAAATAAAACGATCAAACTCATTCGTCGCGACAAGATAACCAATCAACGCGACCAACGCGACAGCCACGAGACTGACGCCCAGAAACGCCGCAATCAATTTTACCATCAACGAGCCGCGCATTTTATATTTCCACTTCATCCGCCAAAGGATTCAAACGATAGCCCACGCTAAAGACGGTCTCGATGTATTGCGGCGCGGCGGGGTCGCTCTCGATTTTCGCGCGCAAATTGCGCACATGCACATCCACGGTGCGCTCCGCCAATGCTGCCGCGCCAATCACATCCAACAATTCAGCGCGCGTAAAGACGCGTCCCGGCGACGCCATCAGCGTTTCGAGCAATTCAAATTCGGTCGGCGTTAAATTCACCGCGCGCTCGCCGACGCGTACCGCGCGCGTTTCAGGATTTAACACAATCGCGCCGACGCGACGCGGCGCGCCGGTCGGCGCGCCCTGCTGCGCGCGGCGCAACTGCGCGCGCACGCGCGCGAGCAATTCGCGCATCCCAAACGGTTTGGTCACATAATCATCCGCGCCCAATTCCAAGCCCGCGACCTTGTCCGCCTCTTCCAATTTCGCCGTCAGTAAAATCACGGGCGCGCTCGATTCGCGGCGAAACGCGGGCAAGAACGTAAACCCGTCCATTTTTGGCATCATCACGTCGAGCAGCACAAGGTCGGGCTTTTCGTAGCGCGCCGCGAATAACGCGTCTTGGCCATTTTCGGCGGTCACCACGCGATAACCTTGCTCGCCCAAATAATCCTTGAGCATCGCGCGTAGATTCGCCTTGTCATCCACCACTAAAATCGTTTGCGCCACAACCATATTCTATCATCGGATGATACCAAAAATGTATTCAAAAGTTGTTTAGATACGCTCTCATCAAATCTTTATCTGGTCTAAACAACTTTTGAACAAAAATTTTTTACAATTCATAATTGGCTCGCCAGTCGCGAGTAAACTTCAAGGAGCGTTCAATGTCGAAACGGAATCTTGTTATTGGAATTATCGCCCTTGCCATCTTGGTTGGCGGCGGCGCATTTTATTGGTATCAACAACAACAAGCGGCGGCGCGCGCGGCAACCGCGACGCGTCAAACCGCGACGCTTGCGCGCGGCGACCTCGCCGCGAGCGTCAACGGCGGCGGCAATATTTACGCGCCGCAACAAACAAATCTGAATTTTGGCGTCAGCAATGCGTCCGTGACGGCGGTGAATGTTCAGGTCGGCGACAAGGTAAAAAAAGACGCGGTGTTGGCGCAAGTGGATTCCGCCGCGCTCCAAGACGCGCTCGCGACCGCGCAAGCCAATCTCGCCAGCGCGCAGGCGGCGTATGACGAAATCAAGGCGCCCGCCTCCGCCGATGAACTCGCGATTGCGCAAGCGCAGGCGCGCGCGGCAGAACAGAATTATAAATCCGCTGTCGCGAAATTGGACGCCTTGCAAGCGCCGCCCACCGCATTGGAATTGCAAACCGCGCGCGCGCAGCTCGCCGCCGCGAACGCTTCGTACCAAGCCGCGCTGGCGCAAAGCAAATTACGCGATCAACAAACTTTGGTGAATCGCGCGGCAGTGACCAAAGCCGAAATCGCGCTCCAAGCCGCGCAAGCCGCCTACAACGCGATCGCATGGCAATCCAATGCGGCAAGTTCCCAAGCCGCGCAGACACTGCAAACCGCGACGATTGATTACGAAACCGCCAAAGCCAACTATGAGTTGCAAACGACGCAGCTGAATGACAATGCGTTAAAATCCGCCGAAGCGTCATTGGCGACGGCGCAAACAAATCTCAACACATTGACGCAAGGCGCGACCGCCGACGCGCTCGCCTCGGCGCAAGCCGCGATTGATTCCGCGCAGCAAAATTGGGAGACCGCCAAAAAGAATTTGGCGGACCTTCAGGCGGGCGCGACGCCGCAAGCATTGGCGCAAGCCGAAGCGACGCTGCAATCCGCCAAAGCGAATTTTGAAGCCGCGCAGCGCAATCTCGACAGCGCCAAAATCATCGCGCCCTTTGACGGCACCGTCGCGGCGGTCAACATCGTCGTCGGACAAATTCCAGCTTCCGGCACAACCGCGATTGCCTTGTCAAATCTCACTCATTTGCAGTTGCAGCTCGCGCTGTCCGAAGTGGACATCGCGCAAGTCAAACCGGGACAAAACGCGCAGTTGACTTTTGACGCGTTGGATGGGCGCAGCTTTCCCGGCAAAGTCGTATCGGTTTCACCCGTCGGAACTTCTTCGCAAGGCGTCGTCAATTACACCGTCATTGTCGGCGTCGAAAATCCCGACCCCGCGATTTTGCCCGGCATGAGCGCGTCGGCGAGCATTATCATTGCCGAACAACCGAACGCGTTGATGGCGCCAAATCGCGCGGTGCGCACGCAAGGCGGGCGCAAAATCATCACGCTGCTGTTTGAAGGGCGCGAAATTCCAATCATCATCCGCGCCGGTTTGACGAACGACCAATTTACTGAAATCACAAGCGCGACCGCCGCTAACGGCACGGCGGTGAATCTGCAAGAAGGCGATACGGTTGTGCTAAACGCGACGACGACAAATTCCGGTCAAGGCAATTTCGGACCGGGCGGCGGCGGCTTTTTTGGCGGACCGCCCGGAGGATTGCGCTGATGGCAGTCATCGAAATCGAAAATGTAACGAAAATTTATCAGATGGGTGAAACTACCGTCGCGGCGCTGCGCGGCGTTTCGCTCCAAGTCGAAAAAGGCGAAATGGTTTCGATTATGGGCCCATCCGGTTCGGGCAAGTCCACATTGATGAATATTATCGGCTGTCTCGACCAACCGACCGAAGGCGTGTACCGTCTCGACAATGTGGATGTTTCCAAAATGAACGACGACGAACTCGCCGACATTCGTAATAAAAAAATCGGCTTTGTTTTTCAATCGTTCAATCTCTTGCCGCGCACCGCCGCGCTCGCGCAAGTTGAACTGCCGATGATTTACGCCGGCGCGCCCGACCGCCGTAAACGCGCGCTCGACGCGCTGCAGCAAGTCGGCTTGGGCGACCGCGTGCATCATCGCCCCAATGAATTATCGGGCGGACAACAACAGCGCGTGGCGATTGCGCGCGCGTTGGTGAATCATCCCGCGATTATGCTTGCCGACGAACCGACAGGCAATCTCGATTCGGTTTCGGGCGAAGACATCATGAACATTTTCAAACGGCTGAATCGCGAACAAGGCATGACTGTAATTTTGGTGACACACGACCCCGATGTCGCCGCCCATGCCGCGCGCGTGATTCACGTCAAAGACGGCAAGGTTACGGTATGAACCTTTTTGAATCTTTTCGTATCGCCTTGCAAAACCTGAGCGCGAATAAATTGCGTTCCGGTTTAACCATGCTCGGCGTCATTATCGGCGTCGGCGCGGTGATTGCGCTGGTCAGCATCGGGCGCGGCGCGCAAGAAGCGATTACGAACCAAATCCAAAGCGTCGGCACAAATCTGTTGTATGTGCGCCCCGGCGCCGCCAATCAAAACGGAGTGCGCGGTCAAGAAGGCAGCGCCGGCACCTTGACGCTCGAAGACGCGGCGGCGCTCCAAGACGTGAATGGCATCGTCGGCGTCGCGCCGGAAATTGATTCGTTCGCGCAGCTTGTCGCAGGCGGTAACAATACCAACGCGCGGCTGGTCGGCGCGACGTCTGAATTTCAGGACGTGCGCGATTTTTTTCCGTCCTCGGGTGAATTTATCAACTCGGGCAACGTCACCGCGCGCTCCACCGTCGCGTGTTTGGGCAGCGCCGTCGCGGCGGAATTATTTCCCGATGAGGATCCGATCGGACAATCCATCCGCATCAACAACGTGCCGTTCCGCGTGCAATGCGTGATGGAAAGCAAAGGCGGCACCGGCTTTCTCAGCCAAGACGGCCAAGTGATTGTGCCGCTGACGACGGCGCAAACGCGGCTCGCCAATGCGGGCCGTTTTCGCGGCAGCAGCAACATTAACGTCATTAATTTGAAAATCGCCGACCTCTCGCAAAGCGACGCGATTACGCAGCAAGTCGGCGACATTTTGCGCGAACGGCATCGCGTCGCGCAAGACGATTTCACCGTGCAAAGTCAACAAGATGTTTTGAGCGCCGCCACTGCCGTCACCGATACGTTGACGATGTTTCTCGGCGGTGTCGCGGCGATTTCGCTGCTCGTCGGCGGCATCGGCATTATGAATATCATGCTCGTCAGTGTCACCGAGCGCACGCGCGAAATTGGCATTCGCAAAGCGGTTGGCGCCAAACGCCGCGATATTTTGATGCAATTTCTCACCGAAGCGACCGTGTTGAGCGTGCTGGGCGGCGTCATTGGCATTTTGCTCGGCTGGGGCATCGCGCTGGCAATGGGCTCATTTCAATTCGGCGCGACGCAGGTCAAACCGACAGTGGACTTGAGCGCGGTGGCGCTCGCGGTCATCTTTTCCATCGCGGTCGGACTATTTTTTGGAATTTATCCCGCCGCCCGCGCGGGTTCGCTGCGACCGATTGAGGCATTGCGTTATGAATAATGCGCGCGCGTAACGTCGCGACAATTTCTCGCGTTCACGCCAAGTCGGGCTGCGCGCGCGTTCGCTAAATTCATGTTGGTAAAAATTGGGCGCCTCGGCGTCCGCGCCATCATCGCCGCAGCCATCTTGTGGCTAATTGCAACCGCGCCAATCGCCGCGCTCGATTGGCAGCTAGTCGTCGTCGCGCGCGTGCCCATCGCAATATTTATTTTTATCGCGTATATCGGGAAATTACTTTACGACACATTTTTTTACGACAGGACAAACTAACGACTTGTTGCGATTGGATTCGCGCCAAACGCCAAGTCTTGAGAGGTGAAAAATGAAACTATCCATAATTATTATCGGCGCCATCGCGCTGACACTGGCGGCGGCGGGCGCGGGCTTTTTCGGCGGCATGACCTACGCGCAAGCGCAAACGCAAAATGCGGCGGCGAATTTCATGCAGCAGCGCGCGGCGCGCAATGGGACGAACAATAATCCCCAAAACGGCAGCGCGCAGAATTTCGCGACGGACGCCTGCGGCTTGCCAATTCGCGACGCGCAAAATCAAACCGCGCGCGGCAATTCGCAAAATGAACAAAACGGAAATTTTCCGCGCGGCGGCCAATTCGGCGGCCAATTCGGCGGCCAATTCGGCGGTCAATTCGGCGGCTTGAATCCCACGCAATTTGGCAACTGCGTCGCGCGCGGCCAAATCAAAACCGTGAACGGCGATACGGTTGAAATCAGCGCCGCCGACAAAGTAATCACAATCAAAGTGAATGACCAAACGCTCATCAGCAAAACCGCTCAAGGCGCGCTATCCGATTTGCAACCCGGCGACCGCGTAACGGTGTTCAGCCAAGAGACGGGCGATACGCCGACGGCAAGCGCGATTCAGTTGCAGCGACCGCTTGCGCTGCCAAAGCAATAATCGCACGCGACGCATACAATGCGACAGCTGCCGCCGCGCGGCGCGCGCGGCGGCTCTGTTCCAAAAATCAGGTGAAATGTAACGAATATGTTTAAAAAAATAATTTTGACCTTTTGCTTTGCCGCGTTATTTTTGACAACCGCCGCGTTTGCTTTTGCCGATAACGGTTCTACGCCGCAGAACGCGCTGGCGCCGTACGGACAAACGGTAACGCTCGCGCCCAATGCCGCGCAGTGGTTCAAGTTTGAGGTCGGCGGCAAAAAAGCGTCAGCCACTGCCCTGCTCGACGCCGCGTCCGCCGACGGTTTACGTCTGGCGATTTACACGCCCGCGCAAATCGCCGCATGGCAGGACGGCGACGCGCTTCAAGCGCTCGGCATGGGCAGTCCGCAACCACAGCATACGCTCGGTTGGTTCGGCGGATTTAATCAAGCGGGGACTTATTACGCGGCCGCGTACAATGACACGGGCGCGCCGATTGATGTGCGCGTCACAGTCGAGGGCGATAGCATTACAACGCGCGCCGCGCCGACCGCGACGCCGAACATTGACCCATTGATGACGCCGACGCCGCGCGGCAAAGGGATTCACGGCAAGCTCGCGTTTGTGGACGCGAACGGCGGCAACATTTACATTGCGGACGGCGACGGGACCAATTTGCGGCGTCTCACTTTTGGCATGGACCCGCAATGGAATCATGCCGGCACCATGCTTGCGTTCGCGCGTCAGGGCCCCGTTCCCGGCATCTATGTCATTGACGCGGATGGTTCGAATGAACGCTTGTTGTATCAAACGAATGAACCGCGCGCGCCGACTTGGAGCGCGGACGATGCTGAAATCATTTTCGCGTATCAAGGCGCGACCAAAGGGGGGGGGGAAATTTGTTTTCGCGGTCGCTGCTTTGAACGGTCATCCACGACCGAATGGAAACTCGGCGCGGTGAATGTGGCGGACGGCGCGTATCACGACGTGCGTTCCTCTGACAGCGCGATCACACCAACCATCGCGCCCGACGGCACAATCGTTTACAACGACGGCAATATCGGCTTGCTGAAAACAACGTCAACCGGCGAACCGGCGGCAGAACCTTTCATCGGCGATTTGCGTATCACATCGCCGACCTATAATCCGCTGCGTATCATGTCGCCCGCCGTTTCGCCGGACGGCAAACAAATCATTTATATGGTGATGCAGCAGCCGACGTGGCAAATCGCCCAAGCCAACGCGGATGGCGGCAATCAACATTTGCTCACGCGCGATAATGCTCTCGCCATCGCGCATCCGAGCAATGTCGCGCCGCAATGGTCGCCGGACAATCAACAGATTTTGTTTCTCTCAAATCGCAATGGCAGATGGGAATTTTTCACGATGGATGCGGATGGCGGTAACGTTCAACAGGTTCTAAAAAATATCACCGACCAAATCGAAATCCGTTACGATTATCAAGCCGGGCGCATGATGAGTTGGACAAAATAGGCGCGATTTTGGATGAATCGAATTCGCGCGCAACTAACTGGTGATTGCCCGGATTTCCAGACCCCAAGGGTTTTCGAAAACCCTTAGGGTCTGGAAATCCGCTGCGTTTTCGAGATGTGGGTAATCACCAGCAACTAACGCTTCGTTTTTTCCGCGGATTCTGTTATACTCGTTTCGCGCCGCGACGACGCGCGCTTGCGCCGCTCAAGGAGGGCGATATGAATTCGAATGAACAAGAGGATGCGATAATTTATAAAGTTATCGTCAATGACGAAGGACAGTATTCCATCTGGCCCGCCGACCGCGAGAATCCGCTTGGTTGGAATGATACGGGCAAGCGCGGCGTCAAACAAGAATGTTTGGATTATATCCAAACGGTGTGGCAAGACCTGCGCCCTCAAGACCGCCTGAACGGATAATTGGCGCGAGACGCGCCGAACAACGACGAGCGTTTTCACCGAAACGCTCGTTTTCTCTTTTTTTACATTTATGACGCAGTGCGTTATAATTTTGGAAAATTACCACAGATTCCGCACGGAAAAAATCTATGCCACACGACGCGTACATCTATGATGCTGTCCGCACACCGCGCGGACGCGGAAAAGCGGACGGCTCGCTTCACGAAATTCAACCCATTGATTTGCTTACAACGTGTTTGCGCGCGCTGCAAACACGCAACAATTTAGACACCTCGCAAGTGGATGATGTCGTCATCGGCTGCGTCACGCCGCTTGCGGAACAGGGCGGCGTCATTGCGCGCTCGGCGGCGCTGCACGCGGGCTGGGCGACAAATGTGCCGGGCGTGCAACTCGACCGCTTTTGCGCGTCGGGTCTCGAAGCGGTGAATACGGCGGCGATGCAAATCGCGTCGGGCTGGCACGATTTGGTGGTCGCGGGCGGCGTCGAAAGCATGTCGCGCTTGCCAATGGGTTCGGACGGCGGCGCGTGGTTCATGGACCCGCGCGTCAATCTCGAAAGCGGATTCGTCCCGCAAGGCATTAGCGCGGATTTGATTGCGACGATTGAAAATTTTTCGCGCGACGATGTTGACCATTACGCGCTGCAATCGCAGCAGCGCGCGGCATACGCGGAACAAAACGGTTATTTCAAATCGCGCATCCCCGTTCAAGACCAGAACGGTTTGCTCATTTTGAATCACGACGAACACATTCGCGCCAACACCACTTTGGAAAAATTAGGAAACCTCGCGCCCGCGTTCGAGATGATGGGCGTGCTCGGTTTCGATGCTGTCGCGCTCGACCGTTATCCCAAACTTGAGCGCATTGAGCATGTGCATACCGCAGGCAATTCGTCGGGCATTGTTGACGGCGCGGCGGCGGTGTTGATTGGTTCAAAAGAAATGGGCGAACGTTTGGGCTTGAAACCGCGCGCGAAAATTCTCGCGGGCGCGGTTGTTGGAACGGAACCGACGATTATGCTCACCGGTCCCGCGCCCGCGTCGAAAAAAGCGTTGGCGAAAGCGGGCATGAACGCGCGCGACATTGATTTGTTTGAAGTGAATGAAGCGTTCGCCGTTGTGCCAATGCGTTTCGTGCGCGACATGAATTTAGACGGCACGGAAAATGTGAACGTGAACGGCGGCGCGATTGCGATGGGGCATCCGCTCGGCGCAACAGGCGCGATGTTGTTGGGTACGCTGCTCGATGAATTGGAACGCAATGATTTAGAGACGGGACTGGTCACGTTGTGCGTCGGCGGTGGGATGGGGATTGCGACGGTGGTGGAACGTGTATAGTGATACGAGATACGCGAATCGCGTTTAGTAATTCGCGTATCTCGTATTATGTGAGGCCCAAATACAATGCTTCATGGAATAGAACTTACAGCCACCAATACAGATGATTCATTGTTCCGAGTGCGCGCAGCTGCATCAAATATGGGATTTTCAGGAGAGACAGATATGTATGTTTATGAAAGTGACCTCTTTGATTTGGCACAAACCCTAAAAGGATTTCCCAGTCACATCAAAGATGTACGTGATTTTGAATTGGGAAACTTTAATCCCAAATTTGCCAGCGGAGGTATTCGCTTTCATTTTCATTGTGTAGATGGAATGGGGCACGTCGAGGTTGATGTTGAGATTCGGACGGATACTTATCTTTCGGGTCATGCACAATACGCTTCATTTTTTATCGCGGTTGAACCCGCTGCAATTGATAATTTTGTTTCAGAATTACAACAGAAATTTTCATTGAATTCCTCTGCCTATTTGCGCGGCAATTGACAACATCTATGCCCATTCATTTTTCATCCGACGAACACAACATCATCACCCTCACGTTTGACCACGCGGGCGCGGTGAATCTGATTGACGAGACATTTTTGCGCGAGTTTGATGAAGTTGTCGCGCGTGTGGCAAATGATGATTCTGCGCGCGGCGTGATTCTCGTGTCTGCCAAAGAAACTTTTTTCGTCGGCGCGGATATTGAAATGTTGTATCACGCGGACGATGCGGCGCAAGTGTTTGAAATGACGCAAGCGTTCAAGCAAACGTTACGCAAATTGGAAACGCTTGGGAAACCTGTCGTCGCGGCGTTGAATGGTTCCGCGCTCGGCGGCGGTTTTGAAATCGCGTTGGCGTGTCATTTTCGAATTGCGCTCGATGATAAAAAAGCGCAGTTCGGTTTTCCCGAAGTGACGCTCGGCGTTTTGCCCGCGGGCGGCGGCGTGACGCGTTTTGTGCGAATGTTTGGTTTGCAGACCGCGCTGCCGTACATGATGGAAGGGACGCGCTTGAATGTGGCGGAAGCACAAGACGCGGGCTGGATTGATGAAATTGTTTCCTCGAAAGAGGAAATGATGGAACGCGCGCGCGAATGGATTTTGCAAAATCCGCGCGCGCAGCAAGCATGGGACGCGGACGGTTATCGCATCCCCGGCGGCGACCCGCGTCGTCCGCAAGTGATGTCGCAACTCTTGCCGATAGCGCCCGCGATGCTCACGCAAAAAACGCATCGCAATTATCCCGCGCCCGAAGCGATTTTGAGCGCGGCGGTGGAAGGGGCGATGGTGAATTTTAAAACCGCGACGCGCATCGAGTCGCGCTATTTTGCGAAATTGCTGACGAGCCAAACCGCGAAAAATATGATGAACGCGTTTTGGTTTCAGTTGAACGCAATCAAAAGCGGCGCGAGTCGTCCGAAGGATGTTCCAACGCACAAGACAAAAAAATTGGGCGTGCTGGGCGCGGGATTCATGGGACACGGCATCGCGTATGTTTCCGCGCTCGCGGGCATGGATGTCGTGATGAAAGATGTGACACGGGAACGCGCGGAGCAAGGCAAAGAAAAAATCGCGGCGTTGTTGGAAGAGAGAGTGGCGCGGGGGAAAATTACGGGAGACTTACGACTGGAGACTCTGGCGCGGATTCATGCGACAGACGATGTGAATGATTTGCGCGATTGCGATTTGATTATCGAGGCGGTGTTTGAAGACCGCGCGGTAAAAGCGGACGTGATACGTGAAACGGCAAACGTCATTTCGTCCGACGCGTTTTTCGGCTCGAACACTTCCACTCTTCCAATCTCTAGTCTCCAATCTCTCTTTTCTCGTCCTCAAAATTTCGTCGGCATTCATTTTTTCTCGCCCGTTCAAAAAATGCCGCTCATCGAAATTATTCGCGGCAAAGAAACGTCGGACGCGGCGATTGCCAAAGCGTTCGATTATGTTTTGCAAATCGGCAAGACGCCGATTGTGGTGAATGATGCGCGCGGCTTTTATACGTCGCGCGTTTTCGGAACCTACGTGAGTGAAGGGATGACGCTGCTCGCCGAAGGACAGCATCCGCGCGCGATTGAATCGGCGGGCGTCAAGGCGGGCATGGCGGTTGGTCCGCTCGCGGTGAGCGATGAAGTGAACATCGGTTTGATTTGGCACATTCGCGAACAGACGCGCAAGGACTTTGAAGCGGAAGGCAAAACTTTTCCGAACGACGCGAGTGACCGCGTGGTAGATTTCATGGTGAACACGGCGAAACGCACGGGCAAAGCGCAGGGCGCGGGGTTCTATGAATATCCAGAGAACGGGAAAAAATTTTTGTGGCGCGAATTGCAAAATCATTTTCCGCCGAGCGACGTAGAATTGTCGCAGCAAGAAATGATTGACCGCTTGTTGTTTGTGCAATGTTTAGAAACGGCGCGCTGTGTGCAGCAAGGCGTTCTCACGTCGAGCGCGGACGCGAACATCGGCAGCATTTTCGGCTGGAGTTTCGCGCCGTTTTCGGGCGGCACATTGCAATTCATCAACGCGTACGGCATCGAAAAATTTATCGCGCGTTCCCGCGAACTCGCACAAAAATACGGCGTCCGTTTTGAGCCGCCGCAACTATTATTGGAGATCGCAGAACAAGGAAAATCATTTTAGCAGCAAGAGTTTTTGGACGCGGATAAACGCGGAATTACGCGGAAAAGAATTTTGGTTTAAGCCGCGTTCACCCGCGAAAA